>CAZUZB010000106.1:4145-5488 GCA_964624695.1 uncultured Anaerolineales bacterium
AGCAGCGAGACCACCCAGGCCAAGATCAACTGGCCGATGATGCTGAACCACATCCATTTGGTGCCCAGTTCCTGGCGGGCGGCCGCGACGGCCACCATGCAGGGTGTGTAGAGCAGGATAAAGGCCATAAAGCTCAGGGCGGCCAGCGGTCCGTGCCCGCCGCTCGAGGCCTGGAAGCCTTGTTCCACGGCGGCCATGAGGGCGGTGGGCTCGGGCTCTTCCTCGGCATCGAACAGGTCGATGCCCACCACCAGCGGGATCGATTTGATGGTATCCCACGCAGCCTCAAAGAACGAGACGCCGATCTCGCCCACATCTTGGAGGAAGGTGGTCGGCTCGGCATCGTCTTCGATCTCCTCGGCGCCGTAGACCTGGGCCATGGAGCCGACGACGACCTCCTTGGCGACAAAGCCGGTGAGCAACGAGCCGGTGGCCTGCCACTCGCCAAAACCCAGGGGCTTGAAGATGGGCGCGGCGACCTGAGAGACGCCGGCAAAGAGGCTGTGCTCGACATCGGTATCGGCAAAGGCGCCATCGCCGCGGATGGGGATGGCCAGCAGCGCCCAGATCACCACGCTGGTGGCCAGGATGATGGTCCAGGCCTTGCGCACAAAGCTGCCGGTGCGTTCCCACATGTGGAACCAGATGCCCTTGAGGGTGGGCATGCGATAGGGGGGCAGCTCCATGACAAAGGGGCTCTGCTCTTTGCTCTTGAACAGGGTGCGCTTGAGCACCATGCCCAGGACGATGGCGGTGACGATACCCAGGAGGTAGAGGGCAAAGATCACCCCGCCGCTGTTTCGCGGGAAAAAGACCGAGGCGAACAGGACGTATACGGGCAGCCGGGCGCCGCAGCTCATAAAGGGCACGAGCAGCCCGGTCAGAATGCGGTCCTTTTCGTTCTCCAGGGTACGGGTGGCATACAGAGCGGGCACCGTGCAGCCGAACCCGACGATCATGGGCAGAAAGCTCTTGCCGTGCAGCCCCAGGGCGTGCATGAGCCGATCCATGACAAAGGCGGCGCGGGCCATATAGCCCGAGTCCTCCAGGATGGCCAGCGCCAGATAGAGGGCCATGAGGACGGGCACAAAGACGAGCACGTTGCCCACGCCGGCGATGATGCCGTCAACCAAGAGGCTTTCGAGCCAGCTACCTTTCAGGCCGATGATCTCCACCAGGGCGACGACCCAGTTGGTGATGGGGCCGGCGATGATGCCGTCCATCCAATCGAGGAACGGCGCTGCGACGTCGGTGGTGATCTTGAACACGACCCACATGAGGGCGAGAAAGATGGGGATGCCGAGCACGCGGTTGGTGACAACGCGGTCGATGCGATCCGAGAC
>CAZUZB010000106.1:5588-7438 GCA_964624695.1 uncultured Anaerolineales bacterium
CTCTCTCTTTCGTTCTAGGTTGCTAGGCTGCCGTGGCGCTGCTGCCGAGGGCTTGGGCGATGGTCTGCTTGAGATCCGTTAGGCCCGTCCCCTTGCTGGCGGCGGTGGGCACCACGGCCGCTCCCAGGGCTTGGGATAGGCGCGACACATCGATTTTGAGACCGCGAGATTCGGCGACGTCGCTCATGTTGAGGGCGACCACCACGGGGGCCCCCATCTCGAGGATCTGGATGACCAGGTAAAGGTTGCGTTCCAGGTTGGCGGCGTCCACCACGACCACGACCAGGTCGGGCTGTTGGTCGATAACAAAGTCGCGGGCGATGACCTCCTCCAGCGAGTAGGCTGTGAGGCTGTAGGTGCCGGGCAGGTCCACCACGGTATAGTCGACGCCTTGATGGGACCAGGCGCCCTCTTTTTTCTCCACCGTCTTGCCGGGCCAGTTGCCGACGTGCTGACGGGAGCCGGTGAGG
Organism: uncultured Anaerolineales bacterium; assembly: GCA_964624695.1. Taxonomy (GTDB): domain Bacteria; phylum Chloroflexota; class Anaerolineae; order UBA1429; family UBA1429; genus DAIRUQ01. The sequence goes on from CAZUZB010000106.1 coordinate 6,059, forward strand.
GCGTTGAAAATGGTGCTTTTGCCGGTGTTGGGGTTGCCGGCCAGAGCGATGGTATGTCGTGCTGCCATAGGGATCGTGCTCCTATTCGCGTTCGGTTACGTGACCGGATTCGCAGGGGGCGACCATGATCTTGAGGGCCATGCCGCGCCCGATGGCCAAGCGTGAGTCTTTGACAGCCAGCAGCAGGGGGCCTTGGCCGTCATGCTGAAGGACGCGGACGGTCATGCCCAGGTTGAGGCCCAGGTCCGCCAGGCGCTTGCGGAGGCGCTGCCCGCCATGGAAGGCGTGGGTGGCAAAGGCAACGAGGCGCACCTCTTCGCCGGGGGCGGCCATCGCCAGTGGCATCATCGGGCACCGAGGCGCTGCGCCCTCGGCGAGTGCATCGGCCCTCATTCTTGCACCTCGACCAGGATGTGGCGGGCCTCTGCCTTGCGGAGGGAAAGGCTATAGCCCTTGACGATGAACTCGATGGGATCGCCGAGGGGGGCAACGCGCTTGACGGTGACCTCTGTGCCTGGCACGAGCCCCATGTCCATCATGCGACGTTTCGCGGCCCCTAGGCTGCCGATGCGTACGACGGCGCCGCGCTGACCGACGCGCAGACGATCGAGGGTGAGCTGCTGGACCTTGGTTGGGTCGTTGGCAAGCATCTGTGGTATCTCCTGTTCTTGTGGGGGGGCTATTCCGACGTTGGCTGGTAGGGGCGTCCGAGGAGCTCCTTTCTTTTCGGGCTCGACCTGGATGGCCTGGGCAAGGGTGCGCGCCAGGGAGACCGGTGTTCCCTGCACGTCTATCAGAATGCTCTCTGCCGTGGTGCCCAGCACAGCGAACGAGGCGCCAGGACGGATGCCGTGCTCTGTGAGGAAGGCTTGTGGTGCGCCTTGGATGTCACAGCGCACGACGTGGCCCCCCTGGCCTGCGGAGAGGTCGGGCAACGCGACGGTCGCTCTCGATGGCATCTGGCCGTCCTTTGGCGGGATGGGCTCGCCCAGGGGATTGACGCGGGGTCGATCGAGAAACAGGTCGAGCCGGTCGGCCAGCAGTTCGGGGGTGGCGTGTTCGAGCTGACAAGCGATCTCGTGGGCCCCGTCGTAGGCAAAGCCGAGCTCTCGCACCAGCAGCACCTCCCAGAGGCGGTGCCTGCGGAGGATGGCCAAGGCGCGCCGCTCGCCTTCGGGGGTGAGGGTGGCCCCCTTGTAGGGTTGGTAGATCAGCAGGTCCATATCTTGGAGCTTGCGACACATCTCGTTGACGGATACGGGCGAGATGGAGAGCGTTTCCGCCAGCAGGGAGAGCGGCACTGGCTCGCCCTCTTCTCGCAGGCGAGCGATGGTGACCAGGTACATTTGCATGCTTTCGCTGGGCGCGCTCATCATGTCG
>CAZUZB010000107.1:0-7256 GCA_964624695.1 uncultured Anaerolineales bacterium
ACGATGTTTTCTGTTGGCGTCTCGGGCATGATCGAGTGGGACGTTCCCCCGATATAGCCCCCGGAGCCATTTCCCAGGGTCTCGATGAGATACTTGGCCTCGTCCTCCACGTCCTGGACGGACCCGCGAGGCAGCGTGCCCTGGACGTCGGCGCCACCGTGGAAACAGACGCGCCCGCCGAACTCGGCGGCCAGCGCGGCCACATCCATCGCCTGGGGCTGGAGCGGGTTCAGCACGTTGAGCCCGATCTCGATGAGATCGCCGATGATGGCGGTGACGTTGCCGCAGAGGTGCATCCAGACGTGCGCTCCGCCCGCGTGAACCGCATCGAACATGGCCTGGTAGCACGGCTTGAACCAGGTACGCCAGTCATCGGGCTTCATCAGCAGCCCGAGCTGCGTGCCCCAGTCGTCGCTGAAATAGATGCCATCGACGCCCAGCTTGAGCTGCTCCTCGATGGATGCCACGCTGAACGCGAGGATGCGGTCACGCAGCTCGGTGAACTCATTCGGGTAGACATAAGGGTCCATTAGCATGTTATTGAAGCCACGCAAGAACCACAGGCGCTCAAAGAGCGTGAACCAAACGTGCCCCAGGGCGTATCGGTCTGGATGATCGGCGATGGTCTTTTTGGCGCCGTCATAGCGGCCGGGGGCTCGAGGATCGGGAAGCTGGTATCCCGCCATCTCCTCCCAGCCGGATTCGAACGGGTGGCCGACAGCCCGAGGCATGTGACGATCGGTCCAGATCACGCCCCATTCATCGGCCCACTCTCCCTCGCTCAGGGGACGAAAGGGCTCGCGCGGAGTCCCCGTCCTGACCGCATCGGCGCCGATGGTTGATTGCGCCGGGTAGACGCTGGCCACGATGGGCTGCTCCGCGAACACGCCGTTCCTCTCGGGGACTCCCAGATCGCGGAGGGCCGCCTGAAGACGCGGCACCGCGTCCGCGCCCCAGCACTCGGCTATGTCTTGGGCGCGGAAACTGATCATGTAGGGGGTCCACTCGGGCCCGCCGAACTCGATCGCTCGCTTGACTGTCTCTCGGTACGTTGCCATCTCTAGGATGTCCTCCTGACTGTTAGCCCTTGACGCCGGTAATGACGATGCCCTGGATAAAGTACTTTTGTAGGAACACAAAGGCGATGAGCACCGGAGAGAGCACGATGGTCGTTGCCGCCATCATCAACTCCCAGCGCAATCCGCCCAGAGAGGCGCGCGCCTGAAAGGCGGCCAGCCCGAGCGACACAGTGAACTTTTCGGTGGTGTTCAGATAGATCAGCGCCGGCAGATACTCGTTCCAGACCGAGTTGAACGTAAAGATCGCCACCGTCGCCAGGGTCGGTTTCGACATGGGCAGGATGATCTGCCAGTAGATGCGAAAGATAGAAGCCCCATCCACTTTGGCAGCGTCATCGAGATCGCGTGGGATGGTGCTAAAGAACTGGCGCATCAAAAAGGTGAAAAAGGCTCCCGCAAAGAGACGTGGCACGATTAGGGGGAGCAGCGTGTTGACCCATCCAAAGTGTCGGAACAGGATGAACTGTGGGATCATGGTGACGTGATAGGGCAGCATCATGGTCGAAAGCATGAGCGCAAAGAGCACGTCGCGGCCCCACCACCGCAGGCGCGCAAAGGCAAACCCTGCCATGGAGCACGATAGCACCTGGCCGAGAATGCCAAAGAACGCGATCACGGTGGTGTTGCGGAAAAAGAGGCCGAACGGGACGATCTTCATCGATTCGGGATAGTTGCTCCAGGTGATCGGTCGCGGGATCCATTCGGGTGGGTAGTTGTAGACCTGTGTGACCGGTTTGAGCGATGTGGATAGCTGCCAGAACAGAGGCAACGCGAAAACAACCCCTCCCACCAGTAGGATGAGGTGAGTCAGCAGCCGAAGTAGCTTTTGTTTGCGAGCTCGACTGGCTCGCCAGCCACGCTGAGCCTCTGGAATCTGGTTGCGGCTCCAGCCATTTGCCTTGGTTGTCACCCATAGCCTCCTAGTTCGCCATGCCTTCATAGTGGACCCAGTGTCGGGAGGAGCGCATGATCAGCAGCGTCAACGCCAGGATGACGAAAAAGAGCAACCAGGCGACCGCCGAGGCGTATCCCATCCGAAACTGCTGAAAGCCCACGCGGTACAGGTAGAGCACGGTAAAGAGCGTGGCGTTCAGGGGCCCTCCTTGGGTCATGGTGTGAGAGAGTGTGAACTCTTGCAGAGCGCCGATGAGCCCCATGACCACCTGGAAAAAGATGGCGGGGGAGATCATCGGCAGGGTGATGTACCAGAACCGGTGCCAGGCCAGGGCGCCGTCGACCTCGGCCGCTTCGTAGAGCTCGGTGGGCACACCCTGCAGCGCGGCGAGGTAGATGATCATCATGCCTCCCACGCCCCACAGCGTGGTAAACGCCAGCGCCGGCAAGGCCCACTTGCGGTCGACCAGCCAGGCGGGACCAGCGATGTTCAGGTGAGACAGGAGGTAGTTGATCAGGCCAAGATCTGGGGAGAGCAGCCAGCGAAAGAGCATGGCGAGGGCCACGCCAGAGACCAAAGAGGGGATAAAGAACACGGTTCGGTAGAACCGCAACCCTCGAATTGGCTGGTTGAGAAGCGATGCGAGCGATAGGCTCACTATTGTCTGTAGTGGCACGCTCAACATGGCAAAAAAGGCACTATTGCGAAGGGAATGCAGGACGAGTGGATCGGACGTAAGCATCTGCCTCCAGTTGCCTAGTCCGACGATATCGAGCTGACTGATGAGGTTCCAGTTGGTAAAGGAAAGGAAAGCCGACGCGATCATCGGGCCGGCCGTTAGGGCCACAAAACCGATGAGCCAGGGCAACACGAACAGCCATCCCGCCGCATTCGCCTGGAGGGTGCGCTTCCACGAGCGAGGTGCACGGGTGGCGCTCAACGATGATGATGTCAGGGCCATAGTCTCCTTCCGTCAGCACGGGTTCTGCTCGTTTGTAGGCAAGTCCACGGTCCAGAACCTGGACGTGGATGCGAGGCTGGGAGCGCTGCCCACCAGCCTCGCATCGTCGATGGTACCAAGCTCCAGTCTGCTTGAGCCTACAGGGTGCCAGCTTCGCGCATGTCCGTCAGGACCTTGTTCGCCTCGGGCACGGCGTGATCCATCAGGGCTTCCTCGGCCGTCATCTCGCCCAGGTAGACCTGCGTCACAGCGTCGTTGACGATTCGAAGCACCTCTACCCAGGCGGCGTTGTTCCACGGCGCGGGTACCTGGAGATACTGGGCCCACTCTAGCGTGTGCTGGTTGTTCTCCGGCGGCTTGGAGTTCAGGTACGCCGGATGGACCGGATCCACATGCTCCTTGAGCGTGGGCATGGACATGCCGGCGTCGTAGAGCTCGATATAGGCCTCGGGGCCGCACACGCTCTTGATAAAGTTGTAGGCGTTCTCAGGGTTCTCGCCGACAACCATGTTCACGGGGCACACCCAACCGAGCACACCCTTTTTGGAGGCGCCTTCCCATTGCGGGTAGGGGGCGACGTCCCACTCAAAGTCGCACTGCTCACGGGTATGTGACCATTGGCAGACGGCCATGATGGCCATGCCGAGCTTGCCGCTGGGGAACCCCATGGGGATGTCCGTCTGGATCGCCGGGGTGGGCTCCACCTTGTGCTTCCAACCCCACTCGCCAAACCAGTCGAGCACCTGAAAGACCTCGGGCTGATCCATGTTCAGACGGGTGATTTCTGGATCGAACAGCGTCCAGCCGTCGATGGCCTGGGTCAACTGGCTCCACCAGGTGCCCCAGCCACCAACCCACTGCTTGGTGCCCAAGGTGATGGGACGGGCGCCATCCCACTCGGCGATCTTTTGGCCGGTGGCAAGAACCTCTTGCCACGTCATGGCCTCGTTGGGATCGGGGTAGGGCAGGCCCTTTTCGTCAAAGATCTCTTTGTTGTAGAACAGCATAAAGATGAAGGCGTCCCACGGAAGGCCGTAGACGCCATCCTCTTGGCGCCACATGTCGATCCAGGAGGGCTCATAGATTCCGATATCAAAGGTGGGATCGGCCTCCATGAACGGGCTGATGTTACGATACACGCCCTGCTTTTGCTGCGCCACCCAGTCCCAGGTGGTCCAGTGAACATCGGGCGCATCGCCACCCGCGACCATGGCGAGCAGCTTGGTCTTGTGGTCTTCGTCTCCGGGGGGGTGGATACGCTCCACCTCGACGTCAGGATAGCGCTCGTTGAACACCGAGATAGCCCGGTCCCACACCATGCCAAAGGCCGCGTTGTGACGCTCCAGGAAGCGGACCTTGCCTGCGGGCGTATCGGCCACAACAGGCTCTTCCACCTCGGGCACCGCGGCCTGGGGAGCCGCCGTTGCGGCCGGTGCCGCGGCCGGCTTGCAGCCGCCCATGAGCACACCAAAGGCACCTGTGACCAGCAGCCCTGCCGAAGCTCCCAAGAAACCTCGTCGCGTAATCCGTTGCATTCTACTCCTCCGTAGATTCTCGACCGTCCACCCAACGAAGCAAACTGTGTCTGTTACTTGCGACCACCTCCCAGAGAGCCGTGCCATCTGCCTTCGCCTTTGACGGGAGCCGATGCTATAATGTGCGAGCTGTTCGGAGCTACTCCCGTCTTGGATGCATCATAGCAGGACGCCTCTGGAGAACCTACCCGCTTTCTGACATGCCTGTGCCGTCGTGTGACATACGCCAACGAAACGGAGCTGTAGTGGAGTTCGAAGAGCAGGTTGCGGACGCCTATAGGCATCTGTACGATCTCGTCTATCTGCGTACGCATCCTTTGGCCGAGTTCCTGGTGCCCGACGCATCGCTGAGCCGCAAGGATCGGGCGTGGCGCCTGCATGACCTGCTGCGGGAGGCGGTGGACGAGCTCGATCCGGGGCCTCATGCTCCCGCCTTTTCGCGCGAGTGGCGGCGGCACCGCCTGATGGTGTTGCGCTATATCGATGGTTTGGACGCGCAAGCGGTGGCGGACCAACTGGCGATTGGCCGTCGCCACTTTTACCGGGAGGAGCAGGCCGCCATCGAGGCCATCGTCCGCGTTTTGTGGGATCGCCGTGCCGAGGGCTCGGCATCGGCGGGGAGGAAGAGCCACCCTCTTGCGGAGGAGCGAGGATCGGCAGCGGTCGACCTCATGAGAGTGGAGGCCGCCCGCGCCACCAAGACGGGGCGGTATACCAGTCTCGATGAGGCTCTGGCCGACCTGGCGCCTCTTTTGGCCGATTTGCTGGAGGATCGCGGGCTCCTTTTCGCCTATGACCTGGATGGACGTACGTTCCGCATTTCGGTTGAGCGTAGCCTTTTGCGCCAACTGCTGCTGGCATTGATCGGCTATTTCGCCGAGCGGGCCGAGCAGGCCACGCTCCGCCTATCGGCCGTACCGGGGGATTCGGCGCTGCTTTTGGCGCTAAGGATAGAGCCCCCGTCCGCGGTGGAGCAGCAAGCGGGCGAAGGGGATCAGGAGCGGCTGGCGGCGCTCGACGAGCTGGCGCGGCTGTGTGGCGTCCCTCTCTTTCCGCAGCTACAGGGAAGCGATGTGATCGGTTTCCAGGTGCGGCTCCCCATCGGCCCGCAGACGACGGTCCTGGTGGTGGATGACAACGAGGATACTATCGAGCTCATTGGACGGTACCTTGGGCCTCAAGGGTATCGCATGGTTGCGGCGCGTTCGGTTCATCAGGCGATGGAGCTGGCGGCGAGCATCAAGCCCCAGGTCATCACCGTCGACCTCATGATGCCCGAGCAGGATGGATGGGACCTGCTCCATCTTCTTTTGGAAACCTCCGAGACGGCGGACATCCCCGTCGTGGTGTGTAGCGTCCTCAGCCAGGCCGAGCTCGCCCTCTCGCTGGGGGCGACGGCCTTTTTGCAAAAGCCGTTCTCGGAGCAGGCGCTGATCGAGCTCATCGGAGACCTGGTAGGACGGTAGACCCCGTCACCCTGGCTTGGGAGCCCCGTCTACGCAGCTCGGCCGTGTCAGGGTTCACCTGCGCAGCTCGAGCATCTGCTGCAGCCAGCGCACGATCTCGCCCACGGCGAGCCCCGATGGTTGCGTGGCGATCATTGTTCCCGGGAGCAGCGGGGAGGTCTCGATCTCTTCTTGGGCCGAGACGACCACGATTGGCAGCTCCTTTGTGCTCGGATCAGACCGCAGCTTCTGAATGACTTGGTTGCCGCCGATATCGGGCAGAACCATATCGAGAAACAGCAGGTCGGGCTGATGGTGGCGACATAACTCTAGTGCCTCTTCCCCGCTGTAGGCGTTCAGGACGCGGTAGCGCCGGACTGGGCTGTCCAGCAGGCGGGACATCAGGCGGACGAAATCGCGATCGTCGTCCACGACCAGGACGGTATCGACGCGATCGCCGTACGGCCGGAGAACGTCCCAGAGGCTATCGCGCGAGATGGGCTTGATCAGGTATCCGTCGGCAGAGACTTGTAGGCGGAGGGGCTCTTCGCCCGGCAGCGGGCACGCCATGAACATGGTGGATGCGATTCCCCACTCTTGGCTCATGTGCTGCAGCTCCTTATCATCGACGGGGTAGCAGTTGCTGTCGATGACGATGCCTTGCGGGAGCAACTGATGCGCTATTTGGCGGGCGTGGTCGAGGTCACGGACAGCCACGGTTCGGCAGCCGCGCACATAACGCAGTAGCAGAGATGCGGCGGCAGGGCTGTGGGTGACTGCCAGGAGCAGGGGCGGCTCGCGTACTGCGCCCAAGCGCCGTGTCGAGATCTGTGACGAGCCTCTGGTCAGCGCGAGGCTCTCCGCTCCTGCCTCGATGTGGGCTTGGTGCAAGCAGGGTAGCGTGAACCAGAAGATGCTCCCTGCGCCGACCTGGCTCTCGACCGCGATGGTGCCTCCGTGCAGCTCGACGAAGCGCTTGCTGATGGCAAGGCCCAATCCGGCTCCACCACGGGCACGGCGAAGACCTCCGCTGACTTGGCGGAACTCTTCAAAGAGCCCGTGGATGTCCTCCTCGGCGATGCCCACGCCGGTGTCCGCCACCTCGAACAGCACCTCATCCTGGTGGCGGCGGACCCTCACCGTGATCGAGCCCTGATCGGTGAACCGGGCCGCGTTGGAAAGCAGGTTGAGCAGCACCTGACGGATACGCCCCTCATCCACCCACAGCGACGGAAGGTCGGGCTCGATCTCGGTTCGGAGGGCCACGCCGCGCACCTCCACGAGGCTACGGGTTGCCTCGACGGCGTCTTCCACCAGGCGGTGTGGCTCTGTCTTTTCGGG
>CAZUZB010000108.1:0-2272 GCA_964624695.1 uncultured Anaerolineales bacterium
TTCCGTACGACAAAAGGGCTAGGCGCCAACAAAGGCTCTAGCACGGCCCCAGGCATAGGTGCGGAAACACCGTTAACGGGGGAAACTTGAGAGGCGTTACAGCTCTAGCAGGGTAACGCGTAGCATGGTGTGCCGACCAACTCCCTTTCGGGCAACGTTGGTCGTCGGGGGTACTCGGAGGTTCGGACGGTTCGGTCTCAAACATGATCGCTCTGATACTCCTTGATCCACTGATGGCCGCATTATAGCACAGTCGAGCCGTTTCCGCCAACTCAACGAGTCCGCTCGGAAGGTGGCTTGAGGATGCCCGAGCCCGCCACCAAGTCCAGCATCTCCATGGTAATGGCGTGTTGCCGGGCGCTGTGGTAGACCTGGGTCAGCTCCTCGATGAGCTCTTTCAGGTTGTCGCTGGCCCGTTCCATGGCAAAGTAGCGGCTGGCGTGCTCTGTGGCCGCCGCCTCCACCAGCAGGCGGTAGAGTCGCACGCGGATCCACTCTTCCATGGCTGCCAGGCCGATGGCCACAGGGTCGCCCTCTACGATGGGGCTGTGATCCTGCTCGGTCACATCAGGAAGCATCGAGGGAGTGATGGGCAGCCACCGCACCACATCCGCGCGTATCGCCAGGCCGCCGCGGTAGGGGGTATAGACCAGATCAACCGCGTCGACGGTGCGGCTGGCGAGCAGCCGTTCCAGCGCGCGAGCGACAGGACTGACGGCGCGGTAGGGGATTACCCGCGTGATCGGCATGGGTTGCGTGAGAAAGGGGACGTGTCCTCGCGCGCGCAGATGCTTGTCAGCGCGCGCGCCCAGCGCGATCAGCAGCGGAGAGTTACTCTTGGCCAGATAGGCATCGGTCCGGTCGAACACGATGTCATTGTACGACCCGCAAAGGCCGCGATCCGACGCCACCACCACCAGGGCGGTCTTGAGGGCGGCCGTGCCCTCGGGCGCCACGTGGGGCAGCGGCTGGCGTGAGGCCAGCATGGCCGGCAACAAAGCGGACAAGACCGCGGCGAGATCATCGGTGTAGGTCTGCGTGGCCTCGAGACGGGTCCGCGCCTGGCGCCACGTCCCCGCGGCGATGGTTCGCAGCGCCGAGATGATCGGCTCCACGCTCCGCACGTTGCGAAGGTGGTCTTTGGTGCGTTCGAGGTCTTCCATCGCTAGACCGAGCGATCCGCAAACTCGTGCAAGAGCTGCATCATGGTCTGCTCGAGCTCTGCCGTCAGATCCTGTTCCTCTTCGATCACTCGCACGACGCCAGGATGCTCGCGCTGGGCGTATAGCCAGAGCGCTTCCTCAAACTCGGCCACCTGGCTGGTGGGGAGATGATCCAGAAAGCCATGGTTCACCGCGAAAAAGGCCAGCACCTGACGCGCCAGCGGGAGGGGGTTGTACGCGGGCTGCTTGAGCACCTCACGCAGGCGCTCGCCCCGGACGATCTGCTCCTGGGTGGCGCGGTCGATCTCGCTGCCGAACCGGGCAAAGTGGGCTACCTCTTCGTACTGGGCAAGCGCCAGCTTGATCTGCGAGCTCACCTGCCGCATGATCGAAGCCTGGGCGGCTCCGCCCACGCGTGATACCGACTGCCCTGCATCCACGGCGGGCTTGATGTTGGCGTTGAACAGGTCGGGATCCAAATAGATCTGGCCGTCGGTGATCGAGATCAGGTTGGTCGGAATGTAGGCCTGAATGTTGCCCCGTCGCGTCTCGACGATCGGTAGGGCGGTGATGCTGCCTCCGCCGATCTCGTCGCTCAGGCGGGCGGCGCGCTCCAGCAGCCGGGCGTGCAGGTAAAAGATGTCGCCTGGATAGGCCTCGCGGCCTGGCGGGCGGCGCAGCAGCAGCGAGAGCTCGCGGTAGGCATCGGCGTGCTTGGAGAGGTCGTCGTACACGATCAGCACGTCTTGGCCATGGTCCAGGAAGAACTCGGCGATGGTGCAGCCAGCATAGGGAGCCAGGTACAGGAGGGCCGGCGGGTCGTCTGGGGCGGCCATGACAACGATGGTATGCGCCAACGCTCCGGCCTCCTCGAGCGTGCGCAACACTTGGAGGGCCGATGATCGCCGTTGCCCGATGCTCACATACACGCAGATGACATCACGATCGTTCTGGCTGATGATGGTGTCCAGGGCGATGGTGGTCTTGCCCGTCTGGCGGTCGCCCACGATAAGCTCTCGCTGCCCCTTGCCGATGGGCACGATGGCGTCGATGGCCTTGAGGCCGGTATGGAGGGGCTCTTCCACGGGCTGGCGCTCGACGACGCCAGG
>CAZUZB010000108.1:2372-7187 GCA_964624695.1 uncultured Anaerolineales bacterium
CTGAGGAGCTCGTCGGTGGTCGCTTCTGGGAGGCCCCAAACGGAGGCCACGCCATCACCGACTTGGCGCACGGTGCCGACATCACGGATGGATAGGCCTGACCGGGTGCCGCTTGTCTCGGCCACGACAGCGTCGAGCATGGCCCGCAGCGACCTCTGGGGCCGCTGCACAAAGCTCTGAACGACGCGAGGCGGCTGCTCTCCACCGGCGGCGTGGGCGCGGCGGGGCTCGCCGTGTGCCTCGGTGATGGAGACCGATCGGTCGGGTTTGCTACCGTGTTTTGATACTGAATCGAGCATCTCTTGAAATGCGTCCTCCGGATGGAGCAGCGGGAGCCACACTCGATGGGGGCGCAGTGGACGGGCGCTGGCTGGAGGGTCCGCCTCGGACGTCTGGTCCTCCGCCGGTGAACTAGGAGCCCGCTGCGCTCTCTGCGGCCTGCGTTGCCGGCCGTCCTGCATCCTGTGTGGCCTTGTCTCCCAGGCGCTCCATCAGATCCCCACGAACGCGGTCGCGTACGCGAGTGAGTTGGCTTGATATGGTGTTCTCAATCAGTTTGTCCGCTAGCCGCACCTGAATGCCGGCGATGAGATCGGGCTCCACCCGGACCTGGAGCTCGACGTGACGGTCGATGAGCGATGAGAGGGTATCGGCCACGGTCTTGGTCTGCTCGGGCGAGAGCGGCACCGGGGTAGTGACAAAAGCCGTGGGAACCCGGTTGGCCATCACGCGGCGATAGTTCTCGACGTCGCCCTGGGCCATCTGGTAGATACTGGCGCAAAAGTTGGTGACCAGATCGTCGTGGGTGCGGCGTGTGGTGACCGATTGCACCATGTTGCCGGCCAGCTCGACGATGGTGTCGAGCACCTCGTCATAGTGCTGGATGACGATCTCGCCGCGCTGCCGCTCGAGGTCCTCGCGCATCTGCTCGGTGAGTTCATCCATCCGATGGCGCGCCTCTTCCATGATCTGGGCGGCCTTGCGATCTGCCTCGCCTTGCGCACTCTGGATGGTCTCTTCGGCCTCGCGGTCGATGGCTCGCACCCGCTCCTGCCACGACTCGCGCAACTGGGCGGCCTCGGTCTCCTGCTCACGGGCACTGTCCAGCTTTTCCGCGATAGCGGCGCCGCGCTCCTCGATCTTGCGCCGGATAGGCCGGAAGATGAGATAGTTGAGCCCTACCAGGATCACCACAAAGTTGATGATCTGGAAGAGCAACGAGGCCAGGTCTAGTTCCAGCATCGGCGCCTCCCTAGAGGCCGTAGATATTCGCGAACGGGTTGGCGAATAGGAGAATCAGGCAAATGAGCAGCACATAGATGGCCGTTGACTCCAAGATCGCCAGGACCACAAACAGGAGCCCGCGAATCTGGTCCGAGACGCTGGGCTGGCGCGCCATGTCATCGAACGCCTTGGCAACGGCGCGCCCCTCCATTAGGGCGGCGGTGATGGTGCCAAGGACGATGCTCGCGCCCACCACAATGGTGGTAACCACCGAGAACTGGAGGATCTGCTCTGGCTGCATGACGATGTAAGCTCCTTTCCGTCAAGCCGGACTGTACAAGGCCTGCTACGTCGCTACGAGCGCGACTGGACGCCCGTGGCACTGATGATGAAAACCAAGGTTAGCACGGCAAATACCAGGGCTTGGATAGCGCTGGTGATCATGGTCAGGGCATTGAAAATGACCGGCGCTACCGGAGGCACCAGGGAGAACACCACGGCGACGATCAGCTCACCCGACATGATGTTGCCAAAGAGACGTAGCGTCATCGAGAGCATGCGGCTGATCTCGCTGATCAAGTTCAGCGGATTCAGGAACTGGCGCAGATAGGCGACGGCGCCGCGTTCCTTGATGCCAAAGTACCAGACGGCGCCCAGCGAAACGACCGACAGCGCCGCCGAGACATTGATGTCTCTGGTGGGAGCCTGCAAGACCGGCAGGGTGCCGAGCAAGTTCGCAATGCCGATGTAAGCCAGCATGGTGGCGATCAGCGGAATCACTTCCGGGAGCGCTCTTCCGCCCATGTCGCGCACCAGGGTCATCACATAATCGTAAAAGTACTCGATGACCAACTGCCAGGGACGTGGCTCCCAAGTGCGGAATCGCTTGTGGGCCCAGAGGGCGCCGCCCAAGATCACAAGAGCGATCAGCCATGACTGGATGATAGAGTCGCGCACGGGGATGCCCAGGATCAGGAACTCTGTCTTTGGGAAGATGTCGGTGATCCCGCCCACAGCCCTATCCTTGCTTGAGGAGGCTTCCCAACGCACCGGCGCGCCGAGACGCCCACCCTACCACAGCCGTACGCCCAATCAGGTACCCCGCCAACCAGCCGACGATGGCCGCCGCCCCCCCCTGCACAGCCCAATACAACACGAGGCCTTGCAGCGCTAGCCGCAGCGGTAGCGTGCCCCCCACACGTCTGCCGGCCTGGCCGGGAGACTGACGCTGTCCGCGCACAGCCAGCGCCAGCGCGAACACATTCACCAGGGCCATGATGGCCCCTATACTTACCCACAGCGCGATCGTTGCCAGGCTCATCGCTCAGATTCCTGGATGCGCGCCAGTTCCTCGTCGGTCAGATGCTCTTCCAAAGCTGCCTCGAGTGCGAGGGCGAGGCTTCGGTCGCTATCCTCCATCTCGTCCAGATCGACCTCGGGCAGCGAGACCAGCAGCGAGCAGCGCTCTCCCGCCACACGCAGGGTCCCCCCCGCGATCTTGGTCTCGCGGACGCCGTCGCCCGTGTCATAGGTGGCCACGCCTTGCCCCAGTGGCCCCACCAAAGAGGCGTGCCCCGGCCAGACGCCGAGGAGGCCGTCTTGCAGCGGCACCTGCACCCAGAACACCGGCCCTCGGTACAGCACCTGATCGGGCGTGAGGATCGCCAGTTGCAGGCGCTCGGGGGCCGCTAGCTCTTCGCTCATACCTGCTCCAGCTGCGCTGCCTTTTCCAGGGCCTCCTCGATCGCGCCGACCATGTAGAGGGCCTGCTCAGGCGCCTCGTCTAGGTGTCCATTCAGGATGGCCTCAAAGCCATCCAGCGTCTCCTCGATGGTCACGTACCGACCCTCGAGGCCGGTGTACTGCTCGGTGGAAAAGAACGGCTGCGTCAGGAACCGCTGGATCCGCCGGGCACGACGTACCACGATCTGGTCCTCTTCGGAGAGCTCGTCCGTCCCCAGGATCGAGATGATATCCTGGAGCGCTTCGTACTTGGCCAGGACGGCCTTGACGTCTGTGGCGATGCGCACATGCCGTTCGCCCACATAGCGCGCCTCCAGCATCTTGGACGAGGAGGCCAGCGGATCGACAGCCGGGTAAAAGCCCTGGCTGGAGAGCTTGCGGGTGAGCACGGTGATGGCGTCCAGATGAGCAAAGGCGGCCACCACGCCCGGGTCGGTGATGTCATCGGCCGGGATATAGATGGCCTGCACCGACGTGATGGCCCCCCGCGTGGTGCTGGTGATGCGCTCCTGCAGCTCGCCCATCTCGGTGGCCAGGGTGGGCTGGTATCCCACAGCGCTGGGGACGCGCCCCAGCAGTGCCGAGATCTCGGCGCCAGCCTGCACATAGCGGTAGACGTTGTCGATGAACAAGAGCACGTCGCGGCCGGTCTCATCGCGAAAGTATTGCGACATGGTGAGCGCCGTCAGGGGCACCCGCAGGCGTGCTCCGGGAGGCTCGTTCATCTGGCCGAACACCAGGACGCTGCTATCCAGCACGCCTGAGCGGCGCATGCTGAGCCACAGATCGTTGCCCTCGCGGGTTCGTTCTCCCACCCCCGCAAAGAGCGCCAGGGCGTTACGGCCGCGTGTGCTGTGGCGGATGAGCTCGATCACCAGCATCGTCTTGCCGACGCCCGCACCGCCAAAGAGGCCGATCTTGGTGCCCAGGCCATACGGCGTGAGCAGATCGATCACCTTGAGGCCGGTCTCGAGAATTCCGCTGGTGAGGCGTTGCTCGTTTAGCGGGGGTGCCAGCAAGTGGATGGAACGTCTCTCCGCGCTCTCGATGGGCCCCAATTGGTCGATAGGCTCACCGAGCACGTTGAACATGCGGCCGAGTGTTTCGTCCCCCACGGGCACCTGGATGGGGCGCCCTGTGTCCTGGACGGACATGTTGCGGTGCAATCCCGATGTCGTCGACATGGCGATGCACCGCACGGTCTGAGGGTCGATGTGCTCCTGGACCTCGATGACCAGGGGGCGCTCATCGGTGCGCTCGATGACGAGCGCGCTGCTGATCGCGGGAAGGTCGCCGGGCGCAAACTGCGCATCAACCACCACGCCCATCACTCGCGCAACGCGTCCGACTCTCACCGGCATCCTTCCCTTGAAGCGAGATTGTCATCCGGACCGGTGGCTGCTCCGATGCAGCCCTACGGTGATGATACTCGGCCAAGCGGGGGGAGGCAAACGGTTGTCGAGCTCGCAGTCAGGATACGCCCAGCCGTGGGCGTCCGACGGCCCGCGCCGTCAAGCTGGTGCCCAGGTAGAGGGCGTCACCCCAACCTTCGGCCAGCGGGGCGCTGTGCTCATGGCGTGTGACCTGCACCTCGATGTCGGTGGCCCCGGCTGCGCGGGCGCGCTCTAGCACGATGGCGCGTACGCGCGTCTCGGCCAACTGCTCCGCTGCCGACCGCGTCTCGGCCTTTTGCACCGAGTCAGGCAGGTGGACGCGGAACCCGTCCTCCTCTTCCAGCGGCACGATGCGGGCGTGTGCCTCTTGGACGATGCTGCCTACCACCGCCCCGATGGCGTTGGCGACGTCAGCCCCTTCTGGGATCACCAGGTCGCCGCTCAAGAGCTCGCG
>CAZUZB010000109.1:0-7177 GCA_964624695.1 uncultured Anaerolineales bacterium
GCTAGAACTTGAGCGCGCCCTCCATCAAGCCCTGCATGAACCAACGCTGCAAGACGGCGTAAAAGAGGATCACCGGCAGCGCCGCCGTGAACAACATGGTAGCGTCCGCTGCCTCGCCGGCGAACTGGCCGCGGAACCGAGGCGATACCGCCGTCTCATAGCTCGTCGCCAGCAGCTTGCGGATGCCCACCGAGATCGTCATCTGCGTATCTCGATCGATCAGCGTGTAGGTGACCAGGAAATCGCTCCAAACGCCGATGAAACTCAGCGTCGCCACCACGAGCAGCCCGCCGGATGCCACAGGCATGGCAACCCGCCAGAACACCTGGAGCCAGTTAGCGCCGTCGATCAGGGCCGCATCCTCCAACTCGGGCGGCACCGCCATGAATGACTGCCGCATGATAAAGATAGGCACCGGCAACCCTGCCGAGAACAGGAGAATCAGGCCCAGCAGCGAGTTGCGCAGCTTTAAAAAGGTCATCAGCTCGTACAGCGCCATCAAGCCGCCCGCACGCGGGATGAACATGGAGACAATCATCCCCAAAAAGATGAGATCGCGAAAACGGAACTGCATGCGGGCAAAGGCGTACCCCGCCAGCGCGGCGCAAAAAGTCTGCAACCCCACCGTGCCGAACGCCAGGATAAAGCTGTTGCGCATATAGATGGGCAGGTTGCGGATCGAGGTGAACATGTACTGATAGTTCACCAGGCTAAGGCGCGTAGGGATCAGCCGT
Source organism: uncultured Anaerolineales bacterium (assembly GCA_964624695.1). Lineage (GTDB taxonomy): Bacteria > Chloroflexota > Anaerolineae > UBA1429 > UBA1429 > DAIRUQ01. Next base: position 735 of record CAZUZB010000109.1, read on the forward strand.
TGCGAGTTCTCGGCAAACTCGAGCCGATCCTTGAAGGTGGTGCTCACCATCCAGATCAAGGGCACAAAGATGACGAACAACACCACGATCATCACCAGGTGCGACCACATGCTCTCGATGGCCCACCATCGGAAGAAATGCCGCACAGAACGCTTTGAGAAGACTTTGCTCTTCATTCTGAGCCCTATCTCTCCTTTAGCAAGCGGAACCAGAATAAAGAAAGCAGTGCACTTAGTATACCAAGTAACAATCCCACTGCTGCGGAATAACCCAGCCTCATATCGCCCAAGGTAAAGGCCACTTGATACAGGTAGAGGCCGATAGACCGGGTCGCGTTCTGAGGGCCGCCGCTTGTGAGGATCAGGGCCGGCTCCGTCCCTCCGGCGATGCCCGAGCCGAGCACCAAGATCAGCAGAAACGTTGGCTTGAGCAGCGGCATCGTGATACGCCAAAACTGGTGCCAGGCGGTCGCCCCATCGATGGCCGCCGCCTCATAGATCTCGCTGTTGATATTATAGATCCCAATGAGAAACAGCAGGGTGGGAAACCCAAATCCGCGCCACACGTCTGTAAAAGCCAAAGCGGGGAGCGCCCACCGGGTGTCGTTCAGCCAGCGAGGGGGATTGTCGATCCCTAGATTGCGCAGGTTCACGTTGAGAAAGCCGAAACGCGCATTGTAAAACTGCCCAAACATGAGCAGAGTCACGGCGATGGGCAGAATCGTTGGCAGGTAGACAATCCAGCGATAGAATCCTTGGCCATGATTGACGCGGCTGATAAGAACAGCGAGGAGAAGCGATACGATGATGACTGTGGGCTGAACTAGCAGGGTCCATTTGATCGAAATAATCAGTCCATGCCCAATCCATTGATCCGAGAACATATCGACAAAGTTCTGGATGCCGTTGAAATCCCAGCGCGAATCAGGATACAAAAATCGATAATCCGTAAAACTCATGATAAAGCCACGAAAAATCGGCCATGCACTGAACACACCATAGAGCAGCATGGCTGGTAAGATGAAAAGATAGCCAAAGGGGTTTCCCCAGCCCTTGGCCCGGAGCTCCCGCTGCAAGACCCGCCCAAAGGTTCTGAGCGTTGCCACGCGGGAAGTGGTGTCAAGAGTCTGGTCAGACGCCATCGTGGCAAACCTCCTCGGAAATAGCCAATGGCCGATGGAACCCTGCTAGGGCTGATCTGGGGCCGACGTGCCGTCGGCCCCAGAATCCAAACGCTAGTCTATTCCTCCCGTAGCTGGGCCAAGTCTTCCATGATATTGTCATAGGCCTCTTGCATGGCCAGCTCCGGCTCAAAGGGCTGGTTCAGGTCATAGCACTTTTCCAGGGCTGGCGAAACATGCGTGCTCATGATATTCCAAGTGCGGTTCACAGGGAACCAAACCGACTTGGCGATAATATCGATGGCCTCTTGCTGCCACTGCTGGTCGGCATTGCCCGCCACGAACTCCTCATAGGTGTAGGTGTAGCAGGGCTTGGCCGCCACCTCGGTGATCTGCTTGCCGGTGGTCTTGTTATCGGGCCCGAACCACCACAGGAAAAAGTCCACCATGCCGCTGGGGTTGGCCGCCTGGTTGAACAGCACCGACATGTTGATCCAGAAGGGGACGCCGGCCTTCAAGTCATCGGGCTCGAGGTAGATGCCCACCCCTTGGCGCGCCGCGTCCATCCCAAAGGTCTGCTGGTTCATGGTGCCAGCCACATCGTAAGAGTGGATCATGGCGATATCGCCCTTGAGCCAGTCGCCAAAAGCCAATGTCCAGTCGAACAGATCCTCTTCGACCATCATGCGGAGCCACGTCAGCGCAGCAATGCTGGCCTCGCCGCGGATATCCACCACGCCGTCCTCATCGATGGGATCATCGGTGGCACCCCAGATGAGGGCATACAAGTCGCATAGCACGCGGTTAGCCGTAACAAACGGGATATAGCCGCCGGACCCTTCCTGTACTTTTTTGGCGGCATCGTACACTTCGTCCCACGTCCATGGTTGATCCGTGTAGCCAGCCGCTTCCAGCGGCTCGGTCATCCAGGCCAAACCCACGCTGCCACAGTTGCCCGGAATGCCGTACAGCTTGTCCTGGTAGCTGGCCGATTCGCGGATCGTCTCGATGATGCTGGGAACGACCTTGTCGGCGTTAGGGATCTGCGAGGCCTCCACATAAGCATCGAGCGGTTGGATCAAACCTCGCTCCACCCACTCCATGGTTGCCCACGGCCCCTCCATAACCGAATACCCGTCCCATACCAGATCACCAGCGGCCTGGGCCGCCTGCACCTTCTGGGTGAGATCGCCCGCCGGCTCATCAACGATCACCTTGGCGGGAAATTCGGCATTCCATGCTTCTACCGCCGCCTCAGCCGCATAGGCCTGATAGATGTCCGTGCGGCACAAAAAGTTAATGTCATCCGCAGTCACCGACGCCTCGACCGGCTCCGTCGGTTTCTCCACCGCCTCCGCCGTCGGCGCAGCCGTCGGCTTGCAGGCTGCCAACGCCACAACCGCACTGGTCGCTGCAGCAGCACCTAGAAACTGACGACGCGTCCACTTGTCTACCATCTCTCCTCCTGACATGCTTCCCATCGCTGGTCAATGCCGACACCGTTGTCATCCGAGTCCTTGCTGCTCGATTGCACCTCCTCGTATGCCACGCGGCCAGTGGCGCTCGCCACCCACCTCGTTGCCGTCCCATCGCATCTTGCGGGCCAAGACGTTAGCGCCGATGGGTGGACTCGACCCGCACCGCATGGTAGAATGGGGCGGGTCGCACTCTGCTCCTATTTGGTACCCGCTTGTCCCTAGTGTTGCACACAGCCACACCCTTGTCAGCATCGTATGTGCGTCAGTTTGGCGTCACCCTAATGACAGTATCCCATTCGCTCTTGTGCGAGCTTCAGGATGTCCTCTCACACCTGCACGACCCGGATCTTCAGCCGGGCGAGGAGGTCTGTCGCCTGCTGGGATGCACCCCTCAGGTCAGCGCGGTCACCGTACAGGACCTCTTGATCGAAGGCATCGCCGGTCTAGCCCCGGCCCCAGAAGCTCCCCCCACATCGCACTGTCGCCGCGTCTACGAGCTGCTCCAAAGCCGCTACGTCCTCGGTCTCTCGCAAGACGAGACGGCCGCTCGCTTGCACGTCAGCCGTAGCACCGTTCAGCGAACCCAGCGTGAGGCGATTCACGCCCTGGCGCGGGCGCTCTGCCAACGCCGCGAGGAGGTGGGCAAGCAGAGCGATGACTGGGAGGTACAAGCTCGGCGAGAGATCGCTTCGGTCGAAGCTGGCGGAAAAGCACCGGGCTGTGACGTGGCGGTCGTCGTGCAGGGCGTGGTAGCGCTCCAGAGCGCAGTGGCAGCGCCCCATGGCACCAAGCTCGTGGTGGGCCACGTGCAGCCCCATCTCGTAGCCGCGGTGCATCCCGCCGTCTTGCGTCAGTCGCTCGTCACCGCCGTCGGGCGCGTGGCACGCTTCACCGACTGCAAGGTCATTACGCTCTTTGCAGGCATCGAGGACGGGAACGTGCAGATCACGCTGGTGGCGCCGGACGGCGAGAGCGGTGGCGACCTGAGCGCCATAGCCCACGGCATCTTGCTGGACGAAACGATGCGTGTGGACATCCAGGCCGAGGGAGGCCACCTGTTCCTCCGTCTGACAGCCCCTACAGCGGAAAAGTTGACCGTGCTCGTAGTGGACGACAATCCTGATATTGCCGAGTTCTACCGACGAGCCTTGGAAGGCACCGCATTCGCCGTGGCCCACACGAGAGATGGCAGACGCTTGTTCGATCTCATCCAGAGCCTTGGGCCCAGAGTCATTGTGCTAGACGTGATGCTGCCTGACGTGGACGGATGGGAGCTGCTCATGCGGCTCCACGAGAACCCGGCCACCCGCAACATCCCTGTCATCGTCTGCTCGGTGGTACGCGAAGAGGCCCTCGCCCTGTCGCTGGGAGCCACCATGCACCTCGCCAAGCCCATCGAACCCCGCACGCTTCGCGACGCGTTGGATCGGGCCCTGTCGCCACCATCGGGCGCGCTCCCGGAGAATCAAGCGCGCTAGCGCTGCCTCAGCGCCTGAACCAGCCGAAGGGTGCAGTCGAGCGCCCCGCTGGCAGCCACCCCCCGATCGCCATCGGCTAGCATGATCACCTCGCTGACCGGCTCGTGGTCCACCGGATCCTGGGCCGATACGATGTACACCGCAGTGTTCACCAGCCAGCCCTCCTGCTTTGCCCGCTCTAGCACCTCCCACCCACTCATATCGGGCATGACGATATCGAGCAGCAAAGCATCAAAAGAGTGGCGGGCAAGGCGGCTCAGAGCGTCGCGCCCTCCCTGGGCACAGTGCACCTCCATCTCGGTCGTGTGGCTGCCGAGCTGGAGCGTGAGCAGATCCAGCACGTCGGCGTCATCATCCACCAAGAGCACCCGCTGCACGGGCCGATCCACGCTCTCCAGCGCCTTCAGCAAGTCATCGCGCATCACCGGCTTGATCAGATAGCCGTTGATCTGCCCCTCCAGATCGGGCCGCGACCCAGTCCCCATGGCAAAAGCAACAACTGGCACATCGCTCACCACGCTGCACACGCGAGAGACCGCGGCCAGAATCTCTGCCGCAGAGTGGCCGCTGAGAACCAAGGCCTGCGGCGACAGCGTCTCAGCGGCCCCGATTGCCTCGTCCATCGTTTCGACAGACACGACCTCCATGCGGTCATCTTCGTGTGTCATCATGGGGCGTGAATCACGCGATACATCGCAGAACACGAGCCGAGGCTTGAACAAGCCAGCAGAGGCCACGTCGGCCGCCGAGCGGAACCCCTCCTCGCGCCAGACCCAATCCTCACGGATGCTATGGCCCGGGCGCGCTACAGGGCCCATGGGAGGCGAGACGGGCAAGGAAAAGTGGAACGTCGTGCCTCTGCCCACCTCGCTCTCGATCCACATGCGGCCACCGTGGAGCTGCACGAACTCGCGGCTGATGCTCAACCCCAGACCGGTGCCGCCGCGGCGAGCCTGTAGCGGTCCCTGGCTCTGCCAAAAGGGCTCGAATACCCTCTCCCGATCCTCAGGGGCGATGCCTGGCCCCGTATCAGATACGCTCACCACCACACTGCCATCATCGCAGCGTGCATCGATCTCGATCCCGCCAGCATCGGTAAAGCGCGCCGCGTTGCTGAGCAGGTTCAGGATCACCTGCTGCACGCGCGTCCGGTCGCAGTATACCTGCGGCAAGTCGTCGGCGAGACGCAGGTCAAAGCCGAGGTTCTTTTCATTGAGCAGCGGGCGGACTGTGTCGGCGCTACGACGGATGACCCCTGCCAAATCAACCCTCACGCGATGCAGCGTCACGCGCCCCGCCTCAGTTCGAGTGAGGTCGAGTACGTCGTCCACCATGCTGGCCAGGTGCAAGCAGTTGCGATGGACAGTCTCCAGATCGCGCCGCATCTTGGGCGAGACGATGGAAGCGTATATCTCGGGCGATTCGACCATGAGCTGCACCAGGCCGATGATCATGTTGAGCGGGGTGCGGAACTCGTGGCTGACATTGGCTACAAAAGCTGCCTTGGCCTGATGAGCATCCTCGGCCGCTCGCCGCAGAATGGCTGTTCGCTCGTTGGCCTGGGCGAGCTGGCGATTGGCCTGGGCCAAGCTCAAAGTCGTGCGCGCCGTCTCCTCCCGTTGGTCTCTGGCCTCGGCCAGATGTCTCTCGCTTCGCTCATAGTGCCACGCAATCCAGTCACTGAGCCGCCGTAAGCGACCGTGCTCGTACCAGACCATGGCCATGGCCACCCAAACGGACACCGCCGCCACCAGGGCGCTTCCCGCCACCGCCTCGCTCGTCCCATGAGCCAGGAGAGCCACGATGGCCAACGTCTGGCCGAGACTCATCCCAAGAGCTGCCGGCCAGCCCAGCATGTTGCCAGCCAGGAGCACGGCCAAGCTGGCGAGAGTCAGCAAGCTGGGCTCCTCAAAGGCCCAGGCGGCTATCGCGGCCAGCACGGCAGACGATATGGCTGTGAACCAACGTGCCACCTGGGGATGCTCGACCGCATAGGCCCAGCCGATGAACGCCACGCCCATAGTCGCCACGGCCAGCCAGGAAGCGCCCTCGCGAACCCTTGTCGACGAACCAAACACCTGGGCGACTGCGACCAAGCCAAAGCCAAGCAACGCCAGAGCGGCTAACACGATGCCCGGATCCAATCGCACCTCGGTGCGAAACTGGGCTGACTTTAGTTCCACCGCTACCCCCTCCCGCCATGCCCACTGCAGCCATTATCCCGCAGGCCACGCCCCCAAGCAAAGCGCCCAGACTTTCCCCTTGACGCCCAACCCCGCCGCGGCTATGGTGTGCCCAAACATCATCCGCCTCACCAACGGGGGGAACGCCACCATGGCCGAAACGCCGCGCCGCTGCCACTATGTC
>CAZUZB010000110.1:0-7131 GCA_964624695.1 uncultured Anaerolineales bacterium
CATGAGATACGAGGGCAAAGCCTCGCCGCCCCACCAGGTGTGGCTGATGCGGTGCAGGGCTTCGGCCGCCACCCAATCCGGATCCAGCCAGCGCGCCATGTCCGAGGGCGGTGCGGGCAGCGTCTCGTCCGTCGGCTTGGAGGCGGCCATGGCGTCGGGGCGCCCCTCCTCGGTCAGAGGGTTCCAGAGCTCGGTGCGGCGCGCGGCCGCGTCCAGCGGCGCTATCACCGCCAGGCAGGGACGCCCCAGGTGCCGCCGCTGCCACAGCGCCGTCAGTCGCTCCTCCGCCTCGGGCCAATCGGGCTTGAAAGGGTTCAACGGTTCTCCTCCGGCAATGGCTCTTCCAGGGGCGAGTCCGGCTCGCCGGCGAACATCAGGTACAGCGCGCGATCGCGCCGCTGCACCTCCGCCCAGCCCTCGGCCACCAGGATGGCCGCCAGCCGGCTGGCATCGCTGATGCTGAGCGGCTGGGTGTTCAGCCGCCGCGAGGCGCTCCGCACCCACCAGCCCAGCCCGTTGGCGGGCGGCGCGCTGCCGTGCAGGCCCGCCAGCACGTTGCGCCCGGCAAAGCGCCGCCACAGCGCCCGCAAAAAGCCAGCGCTGACCTCTCGCTCCCTCTCGCGGTAGCGCAGCGTCAGTCCTTGGGCCAGGCTGCCTCGGTAGGCAAAGGGCCGCCCCAAACCCAACGTGACCAGCTCGTGTTCCGCGCCCGCCGCGTCTAGCATGCCGCCCATCATAACCGCAGCGGGCCTCGGCGCGCAAGGCGATTCGCGCCAGGCGGGGAGCACCCGGCCGTCTGCGCCCGACAGTTGCGCTCCGCCCGCCGACGGCTAGAATGCATGGTGCTGGCAAGGGAAAGAGGAAACCATGCCCACGCCATCCCCCGCTCGCCCAGCCTGGTTGGATTATGCCTGGGGCATCGCCGTCCTGTTGGTGGCCCTGGGCTACTCGATGCTCCCCGAGCTGCTGCTCGATGTGGTGTTCATCTTTACCTGGCCTTTGGTGTTCTTTCTGGCCGGGTTCGAGTCCGGCGCCCGCCCCCGCAGTTCGGGCCGGCATCTGATCAGGCAACGGGCGCGCCAGCTCTTGCTGCCCTATGTCGGTTATTCGCTGCTGGCCTGGTGCCTGTGGCGGGCATGGGGCGCGTTGGGCCTCCTGGAGGCGCCCCCACAAGAGCCCGCTCTGGCCCTCTGGGGAACCTTGGTGGCCACGCCACGGGGCGCCCTGCTGGCCCATGCCCGCCCGCTCTGGGCGCTGCCAGCGCTCTTTGTGATCGAGACGCTGACCCATCCGGTGGACCCCACCCGATGGCGCCGGGGCTGGCTGGCGGCGGCGACCCTGGCGGCATGGTTGGCGGGCTGGGCGATGTGGCGCCGGGGCGTGACGGGGCTGCCCTGGTCGCTGCACGCGCTGCCCACCCTGGGAGCCTGTTTCCTGCTGGGGCGGCAGGCCGCGGGCTGGCGACTGCTGCGGGGGGCTCCCTCGCGCCTGATCGCCTCGCTGCTGCAATACGCCTTTGCGGCGGTGGTCTTTGCCGCCGCCGCCTGGAACGGCCGCGCCGACCCCGCCCTGGCCGATTGGGGCCGTAGCTATCCCCTGTTCACCCTGGGCGCTCTGGCGGGCATCGGGGCGGCTTATGCCCGCGCGGCGTCCATCGACGGGTTGCGCATCGCCGCCTGGGCCGGGCGCCGCTGGTTGGCGCTGCTGGGGGGCTGCTACCCGGCTGTGCTGCTGATGGGCGCAGCCGTCCGCGCCTGCGGGGCCACCTGCGAGATCCCCGCTTGGGCTGCGGCCTTGGTAGGGCTCGCCCAGGGGCTGCTGGCCGTGGGGCTGGTGGCCGCCCTGGTGCAACTGGGCCGCGCCCGCCCCTGGTCACCCCTGGCCCGGCGGAAACTGGCCTTGAGCTGACCCCCAAGGAGCGAACCCCATGCCCTCAGCCGATGTCCGCGTCGACTTGGCCGTGCCGCCCGAGCTGGACCCCACGCCCGAGGGGCGGCTGGCCCTGGTCAACGGCGCCGAGCTCTACTATGAGATCCATGGGCAGGGCGATAGCGACCTGGTGCTGCTGCACGGCTTTTTTGGCAGCGGGGCCATCTGGCGCCCATGGCTGCACCTGCTGACGCAGCGGCACCGGGTGATCCTGCCCGATCTGCGCGGGCACGGCCGCTCCAGCAACCCATCGGGGCTGTTCACCCACCGCCAGGCCGCCCGGGATATCCTGGCCCTCTGCGAGGGGCTGGGCGTGCGCCGGTTTTGCGGCATCGGCGCCTCCACCGGCGGGATGACCCTGCTCCACGCCGCCCTGCAGGCGCCCGAGGCGATCGAGGCCATGGTCCTGATCTATGCCACCACCCACTTTCCCGAGTCGGCCCGCCGCATCATGGCGCACCACGACCCAACCAAGCTCACCACCGCCGAGTCGGCGCAAGAAACTGCCCAGCGGCGCACCCTCCATCGCCGCAGCGACGACCAGGTGCGGGCCTTGTGGGAGCAGTTCTATGCCTTTCGGCTCGATACCGAGGACATGGCGTTGACCGAGGCCGACCTGGCCCGCATCCGCGCGCGGACGCTGGTGGTCCATGGTGATCGGGACGCCTTTTTCCCAGTCGAGATCCCGGTGGCGCTCTACCGAGGCATCCCGTGGGCCTACCTGTGGATCCTGCCCGGCTGGGGGCATGGCCCGCTAGAAACCCACGCCGAAGAGATCCTCACCCTGGGCCAGCGCTTTCTCTGCGGCGCCTGGGAGGGAGCCTAGCGCAACGCCTCGTCCACGTAAGCGAACAGGTTGCGCTCCACGTGGGCGGGCAGCGGCACGGTGATGGGCGTGGCCGTGGGCAGCAGGACAAAGCGGCCGCCAGGAGCCCCGGCATCCAGCGCCCGCCGCACGACGTCGCGCAGCTCTTGCTCGGTGGCCAGCTCGAACATGCTCTCCTGGATGTTGCCCATCAGGCAGATGCGGTCGCCGATGCGGCGCTTGACCTCCGCCAGCTCGATATCGCCACCCGGCGGCGCCTCCACCGGATCCAGCGCGTCGGGCGCCAAATCGGCGATCAGGTCCAGCACCTGGCTCAGCCGCCCATGGCAGTGCAGGCGCAGCATCTGCCCGTGCTGGTGGATGAGCTCGATGATGGGCCGGTCGTAAGCGACCACGAACTCGGCGAAATCCTCCGGCCGCATATAGGGCGGCGTGGCGAACTCGGCGCCGCACATGCGAAAGAGGGGGCCGGCGCCCTGCTCCAGCAGCGAGGCGGTCACGTTCAGCATGCGCTCCAGCGCCCAATCCAGCAACGCCCGCACTCGTCTGCGGTCGAACGCCACCAGCTCCAGCAAAGCCTGAAATTCCATCAAATAGCCGGCCGCGCCGATGGGATCGCCGATATCCACCAGGGGGATGCCCGCCTCGCCGACAGTGTTCTGGATCGCGTGCACCCGGCTGATATCCACAGGCGCAGGCTGGTACGGCAACGAGAGCAGCCGATCCACGTCCTCTGCTCCCTTGAGCAGGTATTCGGTGGTCCAGGTGGTATAGGTGGCGGGATCGCGGCGGGTGGTGGTCTGCAGCGGGCCGCGCGGCGTGCGCACCCGCGTCACGGTGACCGTGCTGGTCCCCTCCTGGTAGCTCTCGCGGGCCACCAGATCCTCGCCACCGGCGCTCATCAAAAAGCCCATGGGCCCCGGTATACCGCCTCCGCAAAAGACCATATTGTCCAGCCGCTCGCGGGCAGCGCGCCGGATCGGCTCGTAGGAGGGATGATCGGGGCAGGCGGCGTTGGTGAAACCGTCGATCTCGTACAGCGAGACGGGCACGCGATCGGTGGGCTCGCCCCGCAAGGTGGCCAGCAGGCGTTGGCGCGGCGTCATGGGCATGTCAGAGTTCCTCCCTGGGCATGGTGCGACCGTCGGCCAGGCTGGCCCATTCTGGCTGCCAACCCATGAGGCGTCAACCCCAGAAAACAGAGCAGGGCGGCCCTTGGCCGCCCCAACTCGTTGGTGTCCGTTCAGTCGGTAAGTTGTGTCCGTCAGACCCGGCCGAGGACGCTATTCGCCCTCCTCCTCCGGGTCGTCGTCATCCCAGTCGTCGTCGTCCCAGTCCTCGTCGTCGTCCCAATCCTCGTCGTCCCAGTCCTCTTCCTCTTCCTCGTCCTCATCTTCCCAGTCGTCCTCGTCATCGTCCCAGGCAGCGCTGGAGATGACCCAGTCCAACTCGACCGGGTGCGACTCGACGACCTCGAGCTCGGTGCGACAAGCGGGACAGTGCAGTCGGACGCCGACCTTGGGTTCGCCTCCGATACGGATGGCACGGCCACAGTCGGGACAATGCGCGATTGCCATAGCTCCTCCGTCTCCCAGATCCATGCCAACGGCCCTCTGCCGTCATCGCGCGTGACTATACAGCAGCCCCGTGTAACTCTCGTGCGAAAACTGTGCCAATAGTCCCGCTATCGGACCAGTTCCGTGTGAAGCAATGCACAGAGAGGGTGGCCCGCCTCACCGCGCGGGAGCGGGCGTCGTCGCGTCGCCGCTGGCTTCCACCTGGCTGCGGTCGGCCCGAGCGCCCCGCCGCAACGGCAACACCTGCCCCGCGATCTGACGCACCGTCCGCACCCCCAGGCGCCCCGAGCGCTGCAAGGCCGCCGCCACCAGACGGATCGCCTCCCAGGTGGCGGGCTCGCGCAGCATATTCAGCGCCCGTTCATAGAGCCAGCGCTCAAAGGCGGCCGCCTCGGCCTCGGTGGCGCAGGCCCGCCGCGCCATGGCTCGCGCCTCGGCCCAATCCGACCCGCCCGCCTCGCCCCAACCCAGCAGGCTACTGGCGGCGGGCCCCGCCAGCCGCACCATCATGCGCCGCTCCAGCCAGAGCCGCGTGCGCGTGGAGGGGTTGTCCCGCTCCTCGCGGATCTCCAAGATGGGCCCCTGGACCATCCGCCCACGGCTTTCTTCCGAGGCGACCACGCTAATGTGCCGAAAGGGCACGCGCAGCAGCAACGAGATCACAGCATGCGCCGCCTCGTGGTGAGCGGCATGCTCTTGTTCGCTCAGTTGTGGCTGTTCCATGCTCATAGGGCCTCGCTGCGGCCTGGATTCCTGGATGCGAGGGCCAATTATGGCACCGCGCCCCCCGCGTGGCAAACGGGGGCTGCTAGAATCCAAAAAAGTCATCCACGCGGCGCAGGCGGTCTTCAGCGTCATCGCCCAGGCTGGTACGGGGGAGCTGCTCGGGCGGTCCATAGGCGCGAATCTCGCCCCCCTGCCCTGGGAGCAGCGCCCAGGTCTCCACCAGGTCATCCAAGCCCTCGATCTCTTCCAGGAACCGCGACGGCTTGGCAAAGGGGCCGCCGTCCTGCCGCAAGAACCAGGGCCGCCCCGCCGAGCGCGTGATCGGCACCAGCAGATAGAGCTGGCGGCGGGCCCGGGTGGCCGCCACATACAGCAGCCGCCGCTCCTCCTCGATCTCCTCTTGGCTGCCCATGGAGAGCTCCGAGGGCAGGCTGCCATCCACCAGATGAATCACGAACACTGTGTGCCACTCGAGCCCTTTGGCCGAATGGATGGTCGACACCACCATGGGGTCCTCATCGGGATGCCCCGCCTCGTCCACCCGCTCCTCGGCCTGGTGCGGCTCCAGGGTAAGGTCGGTCAGCAGCTCCTCCAGGCTGTCGTAGCGGGCGGCGAGGCTGTGCAGCACGTCCAGGTCGGGCTGGCGCCGCGGATGATCGTCGTACTGGCGCTCCAGGATCGGCTGATAGTAGGCCAGCACCTCGCCCACCTGCTGGGCCACGCTGACGCCCTGAGCCGCCGCCCGCTGGATCACCTGGTGCAGCTCGGCCAGGGCGGGCGAGAAGCGCTTGCCCTGGAACGGCTCGCTGACTAGCGCCCCATAGCCGCCGCCCTCGGCGGCGATGGCCTCCAGCAGCCGCGCCGCCGTCACGGGCCCCACGCCCTCGATCAGCTCCAGGCTGCGCTGCCAGGCCAGCTCGTCGCCCATGTTCTGGATCACCCGCAGGTAGGCCAGGGCGTCCTTGATGTGCGCCGCCTCGTTGAACCGCCGCCCGCCAAACACCACAAAGGGGATATTGTGCCGCCCCAGCTCCACCTGGACCTCGCCCGCATGCGAGAGCGAGCGCGCCAGCACGGCCATCTCGTTCAGAGGCACGCCCTCCTCGCGCAAGTCCAGCACGCGGCGGCAGATGAACGCCGCCTGCTGCACCTCGTCGTCGGGCCGCAGGTAGATGGGCTTGAGCCCCTCCTCCACGTCGGTATAGAGCCGTTTGCGCACCACCGCGGGCGCCTGGGCGATGACCGCGTTGGTCAGATCCAGGATAGGCTGGGTGGAGCGATAGTTGCGCTCCAGCTTGATGACGCGGCAATCGGCAAACAGATCGGGGAACTCGAGGATGTTCCGATAGCGCGCCCCCCGAAAGGCATAGATGCTCTGCGAATCGTCGCCCACCACCATCAGGTTGCCGTGCCCCACCGCCAGCCGCGCGGCGATCTCGGCCTGGACGCGATTGGTATCCTGATACTCGTCAACCATGACATAGCGATAGGTCTGGGCCAGCTTTTCAGTGACCTGGCGGTGCTCTCGCAAGAGCTGGCGCAGGTTCAGCAGCAGGTCGTCAAAGTCCATCAGCGAGCGGCGGCGCTTGGCCTCGTCATAGGCCTCGGCCACCTTGGCGATGTCGGGCAGCTCTTTGGCAAAGTGGGGATAGTCGTCGTTGATCACGTCCACCAGGCCGCGACCCGTGTTGGCCGCGCTGCTGATGATGCTCATGAGCGTCTGCTTGGTGGGGAACCGCCGCTCCTTGCTGCTCAAGCCCAGATGCGTGCGGATGCGGTGGATCAGATCCTCCGAATCGGAGCGATCGAGGATGCTAAAGCTGTTCTCATAGCCCAGCAGCGGCGCGTACCGCCGCAGCACGGCATTGGCAAAGGCGTGAAAGGTGCCCCCCGCCACGCGGGCGCAGCGCTCGTCCAGCAGGGCCGTCGCGCGGCGCAGCATCTCGCGGGCCGCCCGGTTGGTAAAGGTCAGCAGCAGGATGGCGCGGGGATCCGCGCCCTGGGCCACCAGGTGGGCCACCCGCGAGACCAGCACCATGGTCTTGCCGCTGCCCGCGCCCGCCACCACCAGAT
>CAZUZB010000111.1:0-7008 GCA_964624695.1 uncultured Anaerolineales bacterium
ATAGTAGGCCAGTTGCCCCTGGGCTTTGGCGTACGAGATCTCCTGGCTGGCCGAGCCGGGAAAGCCGGGCACGTCGGTCTCGGGGCGGGAGGTGCGGTCCAGCACGGTGGCCAGGCAGAGGCCCACCTGAGCGTGGCGCATCTCGGGCAGCGAGATGGTGGCGCGCTGGGCGCCCTTTTTCGCGAGGCCAACCTCGCGGCGGCGCAGCTCGGCCACCTCCAGGCGGAGGTCGCGATTCCAGTCGATGGCGTTCATCGCCAGGTCTAGGTGGGCGTCAAAGATGAGCATGGCTGCCTAGTCCTCGTCCTGTGTGGGAGGGTCTGCTGGCGACGCTTGATCGTCCGCCGGTGGGCCGTCGCCCTCGGCTGGTGCGGGCTCGGGTTGCGCAGGGATCTCTTCTTCCCGCGGTGGCTCGTCCGGACGGAACGGTTTGCCCGTCACCTTGAAGCTCTCGGTGAGATAGGGCAGGGGGCTGCCCTCGATGGGTTGCCCGCCGCCGACGGACACGATGAACTCGCCCGGCTGAACCACCGGCCGGCCCTGGCGGTCGCGCGCGGCCATCTGGTCGGCGGTGATGGTAAAGGTAAGCGTCTGGTCCTTGCCGGGCTCCAGGCGGATGCGGCGGAACCCCACCAGCGTACGGAGGGGCACCGGGAAGGACGAGCGTACGTCCTTGAGATAGACCTGGACCACCTCGTCGCCGGCGCGGTTACCCAGGTTGCGTACGATGACGCGCGCCTCCACCGATTCGCCGCCCTGGATCTCGCGGGGCGAGAGGGTGAGGCCGTTGTAGACGAACCGGGTGTAGCTGAGGCCGTGGCCAAAGGGATAGAGCGGCTCGCCCTCGAAAAAGCGATAGGTGTGCCCCGCCATGGCATAGTCCTCAAAGGGAGGGAGCTGCTCCTCGGACCGGTAAAAGGTCACCGGCAGGCGCCCAGCGGGGTTGTAGACCCCAAAGAGCATCTCAGCCAAGGCCGTGCCGCCCTCTTCGCCGGGGTACCAGGCCTCGACGATGGCGGGCAGGGCCGCGTCGGCCCAGTTGATGGCGACGGCGCTGCCGTTGAGCAGCACCAGCACGGTGGGCACCGATGCCAGGTAGAGCTCGCGGAGTAGCTGCTCCTGCCTGCCAGGCAGGGCTAGCTCGGTGCGGTCGGCGAGCTTGTTGGCGCCCTCCTCGCCCTCGACCTCTTGCGAGAGCCCCAGGCAGACGATGGCCACCTCGGCCTGGCGGGCCACCGCCACCGCCTCGCGTAGCTCTTCTTCCATGCCGTCGGTCACCCCGCAGCCCCGCGCATAGAGCACCTCGGCATCGGGCCCCAGCAGATTGCGCACACCCTGGAGGGGCGTCACGGCCGAGGAGGGCGTCCCGCTATAGTTGCCCAGCAGCACCTCGACGTCGTCGGCGTTGGGGCCGATGACGGCCACCTTTTTCAGGTCGCGCGAGAGCGGCAAAAAGCCGTCGTCGTTCTTGAGCAGGACCATGGACTGCCGCGCGGCATCTAGCGCCAGGGCGCGGTGCTCGGCGCAGTCGTTGACCTCGTAGGGGATCTGGGCATAGGGCACGCGCTCATCGGGGTCGAACATCCCTAACTTGAAGCGGGCGGTAAAGAGACGAGTGACGGCGATGTCAATGGTGGCCTCGTCGATCAGACCCTGCTCCACCGCCGCGAGCAGATGCTCATAGGTGGCGCCGCAGTTCAGGTCGCAGCCCTCGCGGACGGCCAGGGCGGCGGCCTCCTCGGGGGTCTCCACCAGTTGGTGGTGGGCCCAGATGTCCTTGATGGCGCCGCAATCGGAGACGACATAGCCCTCGAATCCCCACTCCTCACGGAGGATCTGGCCCAGCAGGGTGGGGCTGGCGCAGCAGGCCTCGCCGTTGGTGCGGTTGTAGGCGCCCATCACCGACCAGGCGCCGGCCTCGCGGACGGTGGCCTCAAAGGCGGGCAGGTAGGTCTCGTGCAGGTCGCGCTCGCTCACACAGGCGTCGAACGAATGGCGCCCCTCTTCGGGGCCGCTGTGCACCGCATAGTGCTTGGGGGTGGCGACCACCTTGAGGTAATCGGGATCGTCGCCTTGCAGCCCCCGGACGAACGCCCCGCCCAGGCGGGCGGTCAGGTAGGGATCCTCGCCATAGGTTTCCTGGCCGCGCCCCCAACGGGGATCGCGAAAGATGTTGATGTTGGGCGTCCAAAAGGTCAGCCCATAGTAGATGCCACGATTGCCCTCGCGGACGGCCTGGTGATGCTTGGCGCGGGCTTCGTCCGAGATGGCGGTGGCCACATCGAGCATCAGGTCCGTGTTCCAGGTGGCGGCCAGGCCGATGGCCTGCGGGAACACCGTGGCGATGCCCGCGCGGCCCACGCCGTGGAGGCATTCGTTCCACCAGTTGTACGCGGGCACGCCCAGGCGCTCGATGGCGGCGGCGGGGTGCACCATCTGGCTCACCTTTTCCTCGATGGTCATGCGTGATACCAGATCCTGTACGCGCTCCTCGATGGGGCGGTCGGGTTCGAGGTAGATGGGGCTCTCGTGTTCGCTCATGCGGGTTCCTCCTCCGTGGGGACTCGGCTAGCTGCGGTCGTAGAGCACGCTGCGGCCGCGCTTGCCAGTCGGTGTCAAAGCGCCCATCTGGCGCAAGCAGTACGTCATTCGTTGGGCCAGGCGGCGCGGCCGCCCCAAAGCGCTGGCCAGCTCGGCGGTGTCGAACGGCGTGGGGAGCTCGTCGGGCAGCAGGGCGGCCAGGTCGGCGGCGTCGGCAAAGCGTCGTCGCTCGATGACCTCCAGCAGGCGACGTTCGCAGATGACCCAGCCCTGGCGCCGCCAGGCCTTGCCTGGCTGGTGCTGGCGAATCTCCTCAGCCTGGACCAAGGCTACCTCCAACGACAGATCGGGGTGGCAGAGCAGCCGTGGCATGGCCACCAGCTCGTCGAACAGGTCGGCATAGATGCCATGTTTGGGGGACAGGCGCCGCGTGTGGCGGCCATCGGGGTGCTGCTTGACGATCCACTTGTTCTGGGCGATGGGATAGACCACCCGCACACGATGGGTCGCCAGGAGCTCCTCTATCTTGGCGGCGAGCGCGCCAAAGCTGCCCGTCTGCACCTCCAGCAGCAGGTCCTCGCGAACGATGTCGACGCGGTAGCCCGCCACCTCCTCCTCGACGCGGTCGCCAGGGCGGGCGTACCAGGCCTTGAGGCCAGCGTGGAGGTGCCCCTCGTTGTAGGTGACGATGGCGGGCGCTTCGGCGGTCATGCTGAGCCGTTGCCCCCCCCGTCGGGCTCCTCCTCGAGATCGGCGTCCTCGGGCAGCGGCATCTCCTGCAGGACAGCCAGCGCCTGTTCGCGCCACGAGGCGGGCACCTGCACCTCCACCTGGCCCAGGCCATCCACGGTGATGCCATAGACGCGGCCGATGGACTCGAACTTGAGGGCGACGGGGATGCCTCGGGTCTCCAGCTTGGCGGCGATGGCCTCGGCTCCCAACGGCCCCTGGGAGACGTATACGGTGACCACTGGTTCGTCGGTTGATTTCACGCGGCACCTCCTCAGCACCAGTGTAGCCCATGGTTGGTGTGGGGGCAAGGTCGATGGGGTATGGAAACGGTGATCGCCCTCTCCCCTCCGCCCCTCCCCCGCAGGGGGAGGGGAACGGGGTGGGGAAGCAAAGCGCGGTACCAGAACCCTACGCTCGCTACCCCAGTTCGCGCGCGGCTTGCAGGAACGCCTCCAGATTGCGCCAGGGGACGGGGGGCTCGTGCAGGTCGTAGCAGGGCGAGAGCACCAGGGCGGCGGGGCCCAGCGTCTCCAGCCGATAGGCCACCTCGGCGCGGATCTCGGCGGGGCTGCCCCATGCCAGCGTGGTCTGGTAGCCGATGGTGCCCCACAGCGCCAGGCGGTTGCCGTAGCGCCGCCGGATGCGGGTGGGATCCATGTGGTCGGGCTGGACGGGATTGATGGCCTGGATGCCCAGCTCGACCAGGTCGTCCAGGATCTCGTCATAGGCGCCATCGCTGTGAAAGAGCAGCCGCAGATCGGGCCGCTCGTGGCGCAGCGCGGCAATCAACGCGGCCAGAGGTTCCTTGAAATGGCGCCGCCAGTGGGCGGGGCTGAGCACCATGCCGCTGGGGCTGCCTACGTCGTCGTCCAGGGCGAGGACGTCCACCCCGGCGCGGGCCAAGGCCAGCGCGTTGGCGCGGGCAAAGGTGGCTAGCCGCGCCACCAGGGCGTCCACCCAGTCGGGCCGCTCGACCATGTCCAGCAGCAGGTTCTCCAGGCCGCGCAGCCGCCAGGCCGATTCGAACAGCTCGCCGCCCAGGTGCGGCAGCGAGCCGCCCGCTGCCAGCCCCTGGGCGTGCAGGGCATCCACCTCGGCGCATAGCCGGGCCATCTGGGGCGGGGCCGAGGGGGTGGGGAAGGGAAAGGCGGTGATCTCGTCCAGGCTGGCGGCCAGGGCCAGGGGGTTGCGGGCGCGCAGGCGCTCGGGGTGATAGGCCCACAAGGCATAGTTGGCGGCCTGCTCGGGCGTCCCCAAGCGGGTGTCGGGGCTGTGGGGCAGCGCTCGCGCGCGCAGGGCCTCGTCCGCGGGCGTGGGCGGGTAGGCCACGAACTGCACATCGACCAGGCCCTCCACCGGCGTGCCTGGCGGGGCCAGGGAGGCCAGGTCTGCGGGCCGAAAGCCCAGCGCCACGGGCACGCGATCGGGCGTGCCGCCATCCAAGGCGGTCAGAATGCGTTGGCGCCCGTCCATGCGCCCCTCCTAACGGCAGACGACCTCGAGCTCCAGATCCAGCAGCTTGGCCAGCTTTTCGATCTTTTGCAGTTGGTGGCCCACGCCCAGGGCAAAGTGATGGGTGGAGCCGGTCTCGGTCCAGCGTTGGCCGAACTCGCCCGGCGGCAGCGAGAAACGCACCCGGGTGTTGGTGTTGCCGATCTGCAGGATGGGGCCGGGGACTGACTCGCCCTCGGCGGCTACTAGTTTGAGCTTGCCCGCGCCGGTCTGGGTGACGCCCAGCATGGAGACCGGGCCGTTCTTGACGTTGAACTCGACCGAGACGCCGGCGCCGGCCTTGCCGTGGAACAGCTTCATGCCGCGCAGGATCGGCTGCTGATCGCCGATGCCGATATGGCCGGGGCCGTCGTGCCCGGCGACCACGATGCCGTTCTCGAAATCGAGCAGGTACATCTCGCAGAAGGAGCCGCCGGCGCCGAAATGCTCCTGGATGAACATGGCCACGCAGGTCTTGAGATCGGCCTCGCCGGCGCAGGGGATGCCGCGGGCCGTCAGGAACGAGTTGCCCAGGATCATGGCCGCGCCGATGCGCTCGTACAGGTTATTGTCCCAGCCCCGGTAATAGTAGGCCAGCCCGTCCAGCCCGAAATCGGCCACCAGCCGATCCTCGGCCACGGCCACGCGGGCGGCCCAGCGCAGGTCCTCCGGCTTGACCTGTTCGGTGACCCGGTCATAGCCCGGCGGCGGCATGTGGAACATGGCCTCGGTCTCGCGGACCTTGGCATCCACCTCGTCCTCGGCCACCTGCTCGACTCGAGCGGCCAGATCGCACATCTCCAGAATCTCGACGTGGCAGCCGACCTGCCCCTGGTGCATGGTAAAGTCGGTGTACATGTCCAGCATGCCGGGGTAATAGTGCCCCAGGTAGCCCAGGCGGGCATCGGCGAGGGCTCGCTTGGTGGCGGCGGCCTGGATCCAGGCGTCGACCCGCTGCCAGGTGCTCTCCTGGAAATCGCCGCCCACCACGCAATGGAACGGCAGGTTGCACCGGTTAAAGGCGCAAGAGACCTCGGGGGCGGTCATGGCGGCGCCGATGACGGTCATATCCTGGGTGGTGGCGGCCTCATAGTCGATGGTGGGCACCATCTGGAGGGCCAGCGTGAGGTAGGGCGCCCGCACCCGCTGGGCCACGGGGATGATCACATGCGACGCGGTATAGGTGACGATCTCGCCGATGACCAGATCGACGCCGGCGCGGTTGAACATATCGCCGACCTCGTTGGACATCTCGGCGCGGTCGACCAGGGGCCCGCGGACCACCTCACAGCCCAGATCGGCGAGCTTGGCGGCGTGGCGGTCCATGAGGGCCAGGACTTGGTCTTTGAGGCCGGGGAACTGGGGCCAGTAGGCCGCCAGCCCGGTGCCATAGTAGCCGACGACGGGCTTGGGTCTGCGGTCGCGCTCCATGGGATTCTCTCCTCGTGGTGGGGCTGGACACTTGATGCGGCCAGTGTAAACTCGGGCGGGCGGGTGTCAACCATGAGGGGGAGCCGTGAGAGACTTGGGCAACGAGCGTTGGGAGCGTAATGCGAAGCTGGCATGGCAGGCACTGCGGGGCGAGATCACCGCGGGGATCCCTTCTTGGGGGCTGTTCGTGATGGAGCATCGCGAGATCGAGCGGCTGGCGGGAGCTGCCCACGGCGCCTACCAGGAGGACCCTGATGGCGTCTACCTGGCCATGCAGCGCCGGGTGGGCACCTGCTACATCGACCAATACATCCCCCGGAACCCCCTGACCATGGGCGATCACGGATTCGAGGGGGGCGTGGCCCACGGCGCCACCACCGGCGCTGGCAGGATCGTCGTCGACGGCATGGTCATCGACGGGCCCGAGGCCGTGGTGGAGCACCTGGAGGCCCACATCTGGCCGGCCCTGCGCCAAGAGATCGCCGCCTGCGACCCCGATGACGGTGCGGCGGTGGCGGCGTTGGTGGCGGGTGAGCGCGAGACGCAGCGCATCCTGGCGCCGTTCATCCTGAAGACGCCCTATGCCGGGTTCAACGCCATTCCGGCTCTGCGCTATGGCATCTATGGCTATGAGGCCTATCTCATGGCGTATGGGCTGTATCCCGAGGCCATGGAGCAGGATTTCGCGCTGCAGGCCGAGCTGGCGCGACGGCAGAACCAGCTCGCGGCTCGCGCCATCGTCGAGGGCGGGCTGGCGCCGGTGGTGCGGCTGGATCACGACATGGCCGATGCCAGGGGCACGCTGGTGAGCGT
>CAZUZB010000112.1:0-6904 GCA_964624695.1 uncultured Anaerolineales bacterium
CGGCAAGAGCGGCTGGGGAGGCTGAACCCCGAGCTCTATGGGCGCTATCTGCCAAGGCTGTACGATGGCGCGTCATGGCGCGCCTCTCAAGAGAGTGAGCAGCGGGATGTTTGAGATCGTCTTCTTGGGCACCTCGGCTTCGGCCCCGTCCATCAGCAGGGGGTTGTCGTCGGCCCTGGTTCTGCACCGAGATCATCGGTTCCTGATGGATTGTGGCGAGGGTACCCAGCGGCAGCTTCTTCGCAGCGGCATGGGGTTTCGCAAGCTGGACAAGGTGTTGCTAACCCATGGGCATTTGGATCACATTCTAGGTCTGGGGGGGCTGCTTTCCACGTTCTCCCGGTGGGAGTCGATCGACGCGCTGACCATCTATGGCGGCCGTTGGGCGCTGCGGCGCGTGCGCGACCTCCTGGGCGTGGTGCTGCGAGGCGACGAGATCGACTTGACTGTGCGGCTGACCGAGATCGAGGCGGGGACTATCTGGGAGGATGATGGTCTGGTCGTCCGCGCCTTTGACGTGACCCATCGGGGCCCGGACTGTTACGGCTTTTCCTTTGAGGAGCCGACGCGGCGACCGTTTCTGGCAGAGGAGGCCGAGCGGCTGGGGGTTCCCCACGGGCCGGAACGGCGCCGGCTGGTGCAGGGAGAGACCGTGCAACTAGCCGACGGCCGCCTGGTGGGGCCCGATGATGTGCTCGGGCCTGCGCTCTCCGGGCTCAAATATGTCCACGTGGGAGATGCGGGCCGCACCGATAACCTGGTGGAGGTCTGCCGCGACGCCGATGCGCTGGTGATCGAGGCCACCTATCTGGAGGAGGAGGCCGACCTGGCGCGACGCTTCGGGCATCTCACCGCCCGGCAGGCCGCCGAGCTGGCCCGCGAGGCCAACGTGCGTCAGCTCTTTTTGGTGCACATCTCGCGCAGGTACGCCGAGCGTCAGGTCCGTCACGAGGCGCGCGCAGTGTTCCCGCGAACCATCGTGCCGCGCGATCTGGACGTCTACCGGATCAGCCGCGAGGACATCGAGAAGGTTCCCCGTGAGCGCTAGCGCGTCCTCTGCAGCAATGGCCCGCGGTCACCAGCATGCTTCTGCGACGCTGGCGCTGACTCTGGTCAAACTGGGCGGTTCGCTGATCACCGACAAGACCCGAGAGGCCACGCCGCGCCTCGATATCATCGATCGGATGGCCGCCGAGATCGCACAAGCGCGCGAGCAAAAGCCGAGCTTGGCGTTGATTCTTGGGCACGGGAGTGGCTCGTTCGGCCATCCGGTGGCCGCGCGCTACGGGGTCGATCGGGGCCACTTGAGCGATTGGCATGGCTATGCGGAGACAGCCGCGGCAGCGCAACGGCTGAACCGCCTGGTGGCCGATGCGCTGCTGCGCCACGGGGTGCCGGCCGTCAGCGTGCAACCCTCGGCCTCGGCGCGGGCGCTCCAAGGACGCGTCGTGGCGCTGGATAGCGAGTTGGTGCGCCTCTTGCTGGGCAGGGGGCTGGTGCCTCTTCTGTATGGCGACGTAGCTTTGGACGAGGCGCAGGGTTGCGCTATCATCTCAACGGAAGAGATATTTTGCCTATTGGCGCGCCGCTTGCGGCCCAGCCGCCTGATCGAGGTCGGCGAGGTCGAGGGCGTGTACGCGGCTGACTCTGGCGCCGTGATCGACCGCATCGACGAGCGCAACGCCGCAGCGGTGTTGGCTAGCCTCGGCCAGGCGCGGGGCGTCGATGTGACCGGCGGCATGGTCAGCAAGGTACGCCTGATGCTCGAGATGGCGCGCAGCGTTCCGGGCCTCGATGGCAGGATCATCTCGGGCCTGCAGCCGGGGTTGCTGACCAGGGTGTTGGTAGACCCGCACACACCCGGCGGCACATCCGTTGCGTTGAGCCAGCCAGCGGGAAGCCGCACGGCATTCTAGATCGAGAGAGTGGTCCACCATGGGACTTTTGTCGTTTGTCCTTGTCTTTGGATTGTTGATATTCGTGCACGAGCTGGGGCACCTGCTCGCCGCCAAGGCTTTTGGTGTGCGGGTGGACGAGTTCGGTTTCGGCTATCCGCCTCGCCTGGTCAGCCTGGGGAGCATCGGTGGCACCGAGATCACGCTCAACCTGATCCCCCTGGGTGGGTTCGTGCGGATGAACGAAGACGATCCGACAGCGCCCGGGGGCGTGGCCTCGCGCAGCCGCAAGGTGCGGGCCGTGGTCTTTGCGGCCGGCTCGGTGATGAACCTGCTCTTGGCGGCGGCCCTCTATGGCGTCACCTACATGCGTGGCGCTTTGGAGCCGGTGGCCAAGCCGGGCGCGGGCATCTATTCCGTGGCTATCGGCTCGCCCGCCGAGGTGGCTGGTCTGGAGCCGGGCGACAATATCGTCGCCCTGGATGGCCAGGCCGTGGCGTCGGTGGAGGACGCGATCGCGCGGATCGGCGCCGCTGCGGGTACGGCTATCGAGCTGAGCATCGAGCGCGAGGGGAATCTGCTGCCGCCGATCGAGGTGGTGCCACGGCTCGATCCTCCGCCCAATGAAGGCTCGTTGGGAATCACGGTGGATCTGCCCCTGGAGCGGGTGTCATATCCGTTCTGGCAGGCGGTGCCCCTGGGGTTCCGCGCTGCCTATAACACCGTCCGCGCCATGTTCTGGAGCATCCGCCAGGCGGTGACTCAACGCCTGCCCATGGAGGTCACGGGGCCCATCGGCATCTACCAGATGACGGCCGAGGTCGCCGCGTCGGGTCTCACACGCCTGGTCGAATTCACCGCATTTCTGAGCGTGAACCTGTTCTTGCTGAACCTTCTGCCACTGCCAGCCCTGGACGGAGGGCGGTTGGTGTTCGTCTTTCTAGAGTGGGTCCGCGGCGGACGGCGCGTTCCCCCTGAGAAGGAAGGGATGGTGCATGCCATCGGCATGGCCATGCTTCTGGTCCTGATGGCGGTGGTGACTTTTTATGATTATCTGCGCTATTTTGGCTAACGTTGCGCCGTTACCACACCAGCCCATTGGCCGATAGGCTCGCGGCGGTTGATAGGAGAATCCAAGAGGATGGCATCTCTGTTCGAGCAGACGGTACACGAGATCGTTGGCAGCGACTGCGAGCTGGACGACCGGCTCATTGAGGGCCTCTCCGATCCCAGCCGCAGCGAGGCCAAGTGGTTCGGGGCGCAGATCCGGGGTTGCGCTCCAGCGCGGCGTCGCGACCTGATCCAGCGGATGGTCGCTATCACAGAACGCCGCTTTGAGGTGGATTTCTGCTTGCTGTTTCGCGCCTGCCTGGAGGACGATGACCCCGTGGTGCGACGGTTGTCCATCGAGGGGTTGTGGGAGGACGCCCGACCTGACCTGGCTCGGCGGCTGGTGGCCCGTCTTCTGGAGGACGCTGACGTTGGCGTTCGGACGGCCGCCGCTACGGCGTTGGGGCGGTTTGTGTTCATGGCCGAGTGCGAGGAGATCGACGCCGAACTGGCTGCGCGGATCCGCGCGGCCCTGGAGAACGTCATTGGGGAGAACCGCGACGTCGATCTGGTGCGTCGCGCCGTCGAGTCGATCGCTTTTGTCAACGATGCCAAGACGCGGGCCATCATCGAGGATGCTTACGCGCACGAGTCGCAGCGGATGCGCGAGAGCGCCGTGTTCGCCATGGGTAGATCGGCGGATGCCTACTGGAGCGACATGGTCCTGTTCGAACTGCGCGCCGTCTCGCCCGCCATGCGCTACGAGGCGGCCCGGGCGGCGGGCGAGATGATGCTGCGGGCGGCCGTCTTGCCAGTGATTGAGCTGGTGGAGGACCCCGACGCCGAGGTTCGTGCGATGGCGGTCTGGGCCCTGGGGCAGATCGGCGGCAAGCAGGCGCGGGCAGTCATCGAGCGCCTGGTCAAGAGCGACGACGAGGCCATGGCCGTAGCGGCCGAAGAGGCCCTCTCCGAACTCGAGTTCGTCCAGGGCGGTCTGGAGATGTTTGTGCACGAGGTCTCGGATGAAGAGGCTCTCTATGCTGACGATCTAGATGGTGTGGACGACGAGGATGTGGAAGACATCACCGACGAGTGGGACGGCGATGCGCTGCGTCTGCCCTAGCGTGGTTTCTGGAGGTGACAAATGCTTGCGGCTAGTGGAGGCTCGGCTGGCGACCTCGAGCGGCTGCACGCCATCGTCCATGGCCGCGTTCAAGGGGTCAACTTTCGCGCGCACACGTTGCGGCGAGCAACCGAGCTGGGGCTGAGAGGCTATGTGCAGAACCGCGCCGATGGGACGGTGGAAGTGGTAGCGGAAGGCGACGTGGTGGCGCTGCGCCAGCTACTTTCCTGGCTGCGGGCTGGTCCGCGGATCGGGCATGTCACCCGGGTGGATGCGCGCTGGCAGACGCCCCGCCACGACGTAGATCAGTTTGAGGTGCGCTACTGATGCGTGAGAATCCTGAGCGAATGGCCTGGGCCGTTCTGGCGACCTGCTTTGCCCTCTTTTGCGTCATCGCTGTGGCGGTTCCGCTGGGCATCCGCTGGTACGTGCAGAATGCGCAGACTGATCAGCTGGCGGTGGTCGAGTCGATTCGCGGGACGGTGGTGATCGAGCTGCCGGTGGGCCAAGGGGCGGTGCCGCTCACCAGCGGCCAGAGCTATGTGGTGGGCGAGGGCGCGACCATCAAGACGGACGAGAGCTCCGAGGCCATGGTGACCCTCTTTGAGCACAGCCCCATGCGCATCTTTCCGGCGAGTGTGGTCAGCCTGTTGCGGCTCCGCTCGCCGCGGTATGAAAGCAGCCATCTCCCCAACCAGGTGCATCTCGACCTGGCGGGCGGGCGCATCCAGGTGGGCACTGCCCTCTCCGTCGATACGCCGCTCTCCTTCCTGGTCACCACGTTACACGCCGACGTTGCCCTGGAGAGCGACGGCAGCTATGCGCTTTCCACCAACAACGAGCGAGGCGAGTTCTCGGTGTATCGTGGACTTGCCACCGTTACCAACCCTCATGGTGAGGTGCGCCTCGAGGCCCGTGAGCGCACACTGGTCGAGCTTGGCGTTGTCCCTGGGCCAGCCGTCGGGGTGGCTCAGAACTGGGTGGTCAACGGTGACTTTGCCGAGGGGCTGGATGGGTGGCAGCTCATACATGAGCAAGGCGCCGATGGCGGCGACGTATACGGCACTGCCGAGCTTACCGAAAGCGAGGGGCGTACGGCCGTGCGTTTCGTGCGAACGGGCGGCCACGGCAACCACTGTGAGACGATCCTGGAGCAGACCTTTGACCAGAAACTGCCCGATCCGATGACGTCGCTGGTCATTCGGGCCACGGTCAAGCTACACGAGCAGAGCTTGTCGGGTGGAGGCTATCTGAGCTCCGAGTATCCCCTGATGATTCGTCTCACCTACCGCGACTCGGAAGACCACGAGGGCGAGTGGGTCCAGGGATTCTATTACCAGAACGTGGATGGCAATCCCACCATGTACGGCCTTCAGATTCCCCATGACCGCTGGTACCTGTTCGATTCGGGCAACCTCCTCGATTCGTTGCCCCGTCGACCCTATCGCATCATCCGGCTGCGGGTCTATGCCTCGGGCTGGGACTATGACAGCATGGTCTCGGACGTGAGCATGATCGTCGAGTGAGCTAGCTCATCCTCGCATCGCCCGAAGCTGAGCCAGGTAGCGCTGGCGGATCCGCAACAGGATCTCGTTGTACGTCCCCTCTGCATAGTCGGGGTAGGTCCACGGCCAGGGGCGGTAGGCGCCATCGTGGTAGGCCAGCGTTACCTCGGCATAGATGCCCTGACCCAGGTAGATGCGGTGGGCATTGTTCTTGGTGGTGGCCAGAACCAGCTTGGCGGCTGTGAGATAGCCAGGATCCAGGTTCACACGGCGCTGTCCTTCCAGGGCCAACGATGCCTCGATGGCGTTGGTGGCGAGCTTGGTGGATGCCAGCTCGCCAGGATCGACCAGCGTGGCGAACGAGACGATCCGCCGCACCGTTCCGGCTCCCATCTCGCGCTCATAGTAACGGGTGTGGGTAAAGGGGATGTCCTGGCTTCGGAGGTCGATATCGCCAAAGGCTGCCATCAAGGCGGCCTCAGCCTCCTCGAGACAGGTCTGGCTGATCCCAAGCATGGCGGTGACCAGCTTGACGGGATCAGGGGCGTGAACAAGGCCCATGGCTCCCTTTGCCTTTCATGCTTGACAGCTATACCGCGAACGATAACCCTTCGGTCTTGAGGCTGGTCCAGCGACCACGCCCGACAATGAGGTGATCGAGAACGTGGATCCCCAGCAACGCTCCCGCCTGAATCAGGGTATGGGTGATCGCGATGTCGTCGGCAGAGGGCGTGGGGTCGCCGCTGGGATGGTTGTGCCCCAGGATGATGGCTACGGCGTTGTCTTTGACGGCATCGCGGAACACCTCGGCGGGGCGGACGAGCGAGCTGTTCACGTTGCCCTCGTACAACCGCACCACCCGCTGCACATAGTGTTTGGTATCCAGCAGCAGCACGCACAGGTTCTCTTGCGCCTCGGCGCCGATCTCGGCCATGAGCATCAGGGCGGCGTCGCTGGCATCACGAATCTGGAGACGCGTGCCATCGCCTGCGAGGACCAAACGGCGCCCCAGCTCGAGGGCGGCTTGGATCTGGCTGGCCTTGGCGGGCCCGATGCCTGGGATGCGGCAGATCTCCTGGATGCTGGCGCGGGCCAGCGCGTGCAGCCCGCCGAACTCGTTCTGGAGGCGACGGGCCAGGTCCAGGGCGCTTTCGCGGGGCGTTCCCGTGCGGAGCGCGATGGCCAGCAGCTCGGCGTCCGAGAGTGCTCGGGCGCCTTGGTGCTGCAATCGCTCGCGGGGCCGCTCGTTTTGCGGCAGCTCCTTGATGCGGAGGGTGTTGTAGGGGGCGTCAGCCATGGGTGGTCTCCCGTCTCCAGCGCGAGATAGGCGG
>CAZUZB010000113.1:0-3244 GCA_964624695.1 uncultured Anaerolineales bacterium
TAGTCCGGGCGATCTATCGGCAGGGGCGCAACGCAACCTGCAGATCGCCCGACAGCTCGCGGTTACGGCCGGCGGCCACCTGGAGATCGTCCAGGCGCCCCCCAAGCCCCTCCAAGTCAGGCTGGTGCTGCCCGCCATCGAGAGCGTGCCCATCCTGGTGGTCGATGACAACGAGGATGCCCTGCAGCTCTATGCCCGCTACACGGCCAGCACCCGCTATCGCCTGGTCACCACGCCCAATCCCGACGAGATTCCGGCGCTGGTCCGTCGCCACGCGCCGCGGGCGATCCTGCTCGACATTATGATGCCCCAAGGCAACGGCTGGACGGTCCTTGGCGCCTTGAGGCAATCTCCGCTGACCCGCACCATCCCCATCATCGTCTGCACCATCCTGCCCCAAGAGGAGCTCGCGCTCTCGCTAGGCGCGCGCGCCTTTATGCCCAAGCCGGTGTCGCGTGAGCGTTTCCTGGCCGCCCTGGATGCGCTCGACGATCCTGCGGAGCCAGGATCTGCATGAGGCCCTCGATGCAGCGCAACAGCTCCAACGTCGTCAGCCCGTCGCCTTGCCGCACCTCCAACATGGGGCAGACGCGCGCTTGCCCCTCGGGGTTGCGCGATGACACCACCACGACCGGAATGTCACGGATGGCGGCATCGTCGCTCTTGAGCCGCAAGAGCTCGAACCCATCCATATCGGGCATGAGCAAGTCGAGCAAGACCAGGTCGGGGCGGCGCTGGCGCATGAGCTGAAGCCCCCGCTCCGCGGTGAGAGCCTGGCTTAGCTGAAAGCGCTGGCCGTCAGACGAGAGCATCCGAATGAACAAGCGCAACACGTCCGGCTCGTCGTCCACCAGGAGGATGCGGCGCACGGGCGCCGCGCTCTCCGCCTCCACCGCCTCGATGGCCCGCACCATATGCTCGCGGCTCACCGGCTTGAGCAAGTACTCGTGCACGCGCAGGCGCCGCGCCGCTTCTTCGCGGCCCGGCAGCCAGCAAGAGAACAGGGGCGTGGCATAGGGCAGCGAGGCCAAAGGCCCCCGCAGCCAGGCGTGCAGCTCATCCGGCGGAGCATTCACCAACAAGGCGTTGGCCGGCGTCCGCGTCAGCTCCTGGTGGACCGCCTCCACCCGGCTCACGCCAATCACCTCCGCCGCCTGCGAGTAGCGCCGCACCATCCGCGCGAGGTGCTCCTCCTGCTCCAGGACGACATAGCGCGGCCCAGGCGGCACATCCGGCAGCCGAGCCGGATGGTCGCGCGGATCGTACTCCTGATAGGGACTGAACCACCGCCGGGCCGTGGCCCCCAGCCGCTCTTCAGCGGTCGAGAGAGGGGTGATCGGCAGCGCAAACGAAAAGGTAGACCCCCTGCTGACCTGGCTCTCCAGCCAGATGCGGCCGCCATGCATCTCCACAAAGCGCTTGGAGATGCTCAGCCCCAGACCGGTGCCGCCCTTGTGGCCTCGTAGGAGGCTCTGAGCCTGGTAAAAGGGCTCGAACAGCTTCTTCTGTTCCTCCGGTGCAATGCCTGGCCCGGTGTCTTGAACGGAGATGACCACCTCGTCTTCACAAGAGCGCACGCTGACCGCAACCCCGCCCCGCTCGGTGAAACGACCCGCGTTGCCCAGCAGGTTGATGATCACCTGGCGGATGCGCGTGGCATCGACAAACAAGGGCAACTCCTCGTCCTCGATCTCCACCTCCACCGATAGCCCCTTGGTATCAAACAGCCCCCGCACAGCCTCCACGGCGCTGCGCACCAGCTCGCCGGCACGGATCCACTCGCGGCTGAGCGCCACGCGCCCGGCATCCACCTGGCTCAGGTCCAACACATCATCGACCAGCTCCGAAAGGTGCACGCTGTTGCGATGGATCGCGGCCACGTCGGCCAGCAAGGCGCCGGGCAGATCGGGCCCATACATCTCGGGGGATCGCATGATCACCTCGCTAAAACCGACAATCATGTTCAGTGGGGTACGCAGCTCGTGGCTCACGCGAGCGACGAATTCTTCCTTAGCGCGGCGCGCCTCTTCGGCCAGTTGCGTCATCATGGCCAAGCGGTCGGTCAGCCTAGCCAGCTCCACGTTGGCCAGGTTGCGGTCCTTTTGCGCCTCTAGCAGCACCACGCGTTGGTCACGCAGCTCCTTGACCTGGTTCTGCGCCATATAATAGTGACCGATGCCCCACTCGGCGGTCACATAGAGCTCCCGCGCGAACACCCACCCCAGCGCCAGCGCCACGGCGCCCATCACCAGCAGGCTCATGGGCGCCAGCGCCGTGATCTCCCCCAGACCCAGGCGGGGCCCTAACGTCGCCAGCAGCACCAGTAGTGCCACCTGGCTCGCCAGTCCCCAGCGCCACTCGGCCACCAGCGAGACCAGCAGCGGAACCAGCGCGTAGAACACGGCCAATTCGGAACGCCGAAACAGTGCCACGGCCAGCGTCACCGTGGCCAGCAGCCCCACGCCCCAGACGAGGTTCGCCCATCGTGGCCGCCGCCCATGCAGAACGTGAAACGCGGCCATGACCACCCACAGCGCGCCCAATGTCAGGGTCACGCGGGGCAGCTCCAGCCAGAGGTCCGTCACGTTGGCCGCCACGTATCCGACGAGGCTCAGCAACAGCAGCGTCGTCATCACGGTCTTGATGCCGCTCTCGCGCACCTCACGGCGGACCTGCTCCACCCCAACCAGATCGGCTGCGACGCTGTTTGTCATCGATACCATCACACAACCCCTCCGCGCGCCGCGCTACCTTGACGCCCACCTGACCCCCGCGCTAGAATAAGACCTGATGACGCGATAGCGGCCCTGTTCGTTCCTCGCTCACGTGGGCACTCTCCCGGCAACGTCCCTCTCACAACCTGCTGTGCAACCCGCGTCATCCCCAAATGCTGTTTGCGCCCCGAAAGGAGCAATCGCATGACGATCTATCGCAAGGCTATTCGCCAGGCCCTCAACGATGGCTACCTGGTGGCCCAGAGCGGCGCGACCTGGCTATCCTGTGAGGTGGCGTGGCGCCGCCATTGCATCGCCCGCCAAGAGCCCGCTGTGGTGGTGAGCTGCCGCGAAAAGTTCGCCGACGTCTATATGCTCCTGAACAAGATACCCCACGAGGACGTCGACCCCACCCAGATCGCTCGCATCCTCGGCAAACTGGAGGAACGCGGCATCCCAGAGAGCCATGTCAGCGTGCAGCGCGGCACCAAAGGCGCCCCCGAGCTCTTTACGGGGCTCTCGATCACCGA
>CAZUZB010000113.1:3344-6851 GCA_964624695.1 uncultured Anaerolineales bacterium
TAGGGCAGCTAGCGTCCATGGCCGGGGTCTCGGTGCGCACCCTGCACCACTATGACGAGATCGGGCTGCTGGCGCCCAGCGCCCGCAGCGAGAGCGG
This sequence comes from uncultured Anaerolineales bacterium, assembly GCA_964624695.1. Taxonomy (GTDB): domain Bacteria; phylum Chloroflexota; class Anaerolineae; order UBA1429; family UBA1429; genus DAIRUQ01. The sequence goes on from CAZUZB010000113.1 coordinate 3,442, forward strand.
CTACCGTCTCTATGGCGAGGAGGACCTGTACCGCCTGCAGCAGGTGCTCCTGTACCGCGAGATGGGCCTGCCGCTGCGCGAGATCGGGCGCGTGCTGGATGGACCGGCCTTTGATCAGAGACGCGCCCTGGAGCAGCACCGCGAAAACCTTCAGCGCCAAGCCGCGCGGCTGGCCCGCCTCCTGAACACCGTGGAACGCACCATTCGCAGGCTGGAGGGAGATGACATGCCACTGAGCGATGAGGAGCTCTACGAGGGCTTCAAGGAGGAGGATGTGGAGCGCATCAAGCGCGAGTCACGCGAGCGCTACGGCGATCGAGCTGTGGACGATTCCATCAAGCGGATCAAGGGGATGGGCAAAGCTGGCTGGGAGGCCCTCAAGGCCGAGATGCACGCGGTCACTCTCGCGCTGGTACCCCTGCTGGGCCGTGATCCGGGCGATGCCGAGGTGCAGGCCACCATCGCCAGGCACCACGCCGTCATCGAGCAGTTCTACGAGGCGCCCGCCGAACGCTACGCGGGGCTGGCCGACCTGTACGTCAGCGACCCCGAGTTCCGCGCCCACTATGACCGGTACAGCGCCGGCCTGGCCGATTTCCTCTCCGATGCCATGATGCACTATGCCATCAACGTGCTGAGCGCCTAGCCGACCTCCAAGGTATCAAGGAGCTATTCCTCGATACCTTGCCACGGGCCAAGTGGTGGTGCAGAATGCTCCGGCATCATCTTACATGGACCCACACGAGGAGGCGCTTTGATCACTCTGGACCTGGCACCGAACCCTGGCTCCGGCCCCCGCATCTCCCCCTACCTGCACAGCGTCTTTGGCGAGTTCTACGGCCGTGTCATCTATGACGGCATCTGGGTGGGGAGAGATTCGGCCATCCCCAACGTGGACGGCCTGCGCCAAGATGTGATCGCTGGCTGCCGCGAGGCCGGCGTCGCCGCCATGCGCTGGCCGGGGGGCTGCTGCGCCGACCACTACCACTGGCGTGACGGCGTGGGCCCGGTCCGCTACCCGCGCATCCATCCTGATCCCGACCCCGACCCGCTCTGGCGCCACGACTTTGGCACCGACGAGTTCATGCGCTTTTGCACGCTCATCGGCGCCGAGCCGATCCTGATCGCCAACACTGCCACCGGCACGCCGCAAGAGTTCCTGGACTGGTTCGAATACTGCAACGGCCCGGCCGAGACCCGCTACGGCGGCGAGCGCGCCCGCAACGGCCATCCCCAGCCGTACAACGTTCGCATCTGGGGGCTGGGCAACACCGACGAGAACGTCTGGTTCGTCAACCACCGCGACCCGGAGGACTATGCCCGGCGCTTTCTCCAGTGGCGCACCGCCATCCGCGAGCTCACCAACGACCTCACCCTGATCGGGCTCGGGCTGAGCGACCGGCACGGCCGCGAGGGCTGGGTGGAGCGATTCCTGGACTATGCCACCGACGGCCAAACCAAGCGCGGCCCCGACGTCCTCTCCATCCATCGCTACGTCGGCGGCGGGCACGGCATCAACCCCGAGGTCCAGGGCAGCACCACCTTTTCCGATGACGCCTACTATGCCCTGCTCTCGCTCACCAGCCTCTATCAGCACGATATCGACCTGCATCGCCGCTACATTGCCGAGCATACCTCGCCCCGCTGGCCGGTGACCATCGCCTATGACGAGTGGGGCGTGTGGCACCCCGAGGCCACCGTCGGCACCGGCACCCATCAGCCGCAACCCTGGCGCGATGGCATGTTCGCCGCCTGCCTGCTGCACACCTTTTACCGTAACTGTGACATCGTCCAGTACGCCATGGTGACCCAGCTTTCGAACCTGCTGCAGAGCCTCTATGAGACCGATGGCCCCCGCTTTTTCAAGACGCCCACCCACTATGTGCTCAAGCTGTTCCAAGAGCATCTGGGGCAAGAGCGCATCGAGGTAGAGGCACACGGAGCAGCGGACAGGCTGGATCTGGTGGCCTCTCGCTCGGCCGACGGCCGCCGCATCACGCTGACCTTTATCAACAAGGATCTCGACGCGGCTCAGGAGATCGGCTTGCCCGCGTGGCTCTCTGGCTGGCGCCTGCTATCGGCCGACGTCATCGCCCCGCCCGACGTACGCTGCCTGAACAGCTTTGCGCAACCAGAGCTGGTGCGCGACCAACCGCTGGCCGGAGCGAGTTCCTGCGAGGTGCAGCTACCCGCCCACAGCGTCTCTCGCCTGGTCCTCGAATCGCCCAACTAGCGCCAGACGCAACCAGGAGGGACCCTTTGGGTCCCTCCTGGTACCAGCGCCCCGCTTGTGCCGATACGGGTCGGGCCTACTCGGCAAAGACCTGCTCGCCCTCGGCATAGACGGCCACGGGGTGGCTCTCCAGGCTGAACGGGTCGCCGCTCCAGCAGACGCAAGACGCCCACTTGCCGGGGGCCAGCGTCCCCACCCGGTCACCCATGCCCAGAATCTCGGCGTTCTGCCGGGTGATGATCTCTAGCGCCTGCTGCTTGCTCAGGCCCGCCCGCAGGAACCAACGCAGCGGCAGCAGCAACGTCTCCTGCAGCACCACGGGATGGTCGGTCATCAGCCCGAACGTGACCCCCGAAGCGATCAGGTGACGGATGTTGCGCCAATCCTCGTGCTTGAGCTCCACCTTGTACGGGTGCGAGTCCATGGGGCCGTACACCACCGGGATGCCGCGCTTGGCCAGCTCGGCATAGGTGGCCTGGTCGTGCACATCGCAGGTATGCTCCACCGTCACGTCGAGGCCGAACTCGTCCACGAACCGCAGCACGGCGGCGATGTCATCGCTCTTGTGCACGTGGACGCGCAAGCGTTCCTGGCGCGTCAGCAAGGCCTTGAGCACCGATTCCTCCGCGGTGTAGACGACGTCGGCTTCCTCTTGGGCCTGCTCTTTGGCCATCTTGGCGCGAACGTCGTGCAGCTTGGACCGCAGAATCGCCAGGGCGCCCATGCGGGTCCACGGCCGCGTGCCCTTCCACTCGTGGGTGCCCATGGGGTTGTAGCCAAAGGCCGCCTTGATCCCCGCCCGCCCGATGAGCGCGCTGTTGGTATCCCGGCGATAGTTGCGCACCAGGGCCGACTGCCCGCCGATGATGTTGCCGCTGCCCGGCAACACGCAGGAATAGAGCACGCCCGCCTCGACCGACCGCCGAAAGGCGTCGTCGTCCATCTGCACCGAATCCAGCACGTCGGCGTGCGCCAGCACCGAATCCATCTTTTCGTTGGCCTCGGCCTCGGCCTGCGGCTCGCCGGCGCGGATCAAGCCGATATGGCAGTGTGGATCCACAATCGCCGGCGTGATGACGGGATACTCGCCCACCACGTCGCCCTTGAGATCGGGGCCGACGCCCACGATCCCCGAATCGTCCCAGGCCACATAGGCGTCCTCGAGCAGCGCCTCGCC
>CAZUZB010000114.1:0-6732 GCA_964624695.1 uncultured Anaerolineales bacterium
GCCTCGTCCAAGCTCTGATAGAGCGGCTCCAAGCGCGACGAGACATTGTCCCAGAAGAACCAGACGGCACGGTCAAAGGTGACGTACGGGAATACGAGGGCGATGACAAAGATGACGGCCGAGAGGGTCACGCCCACGGTGAGGACGTCGTCGCGGAGTTCGGGCGAAAAGTCGACGTTCGCGCGTTCCCAGAGCTGCTCCATGCGGGTGGCGCTGTTCCAAAGCAGCGCCAACAGGGTCGCGCCGACATAGAGATAGACGGCGTTCATGCCCATGTGGGTGAAAGAGGCGTTCATCACCACGGCCAGCCCCAGCGGAGCCAGCGCCACCATGGTGCGGCGGCTGTGGAACATCTCAAAGGCCGCGTGGAAAATCACCAGCCACGTGGCCAGGGCGACGCCCAGCACCAGAACCGTGCTATCCTCGCTGCCCCGCCCAGCCGCCACGTCCGCGAACCAGTAGTAGACGCGGGCGTACCAGTCTGTGGCTCGGGCGGCGATGTGCTCCCAGCTCGCGGCAAAGGGGATCGACGGTGGCAGTTGGCGCTGGGTGAGGAACTGCCAGACCCACCGGCCTGCGACGGGGGTCTCTTGCACCAGCAACCGAAACGGCGGCAGGATGCCGCCCGAGATCTGCACGGCCAGCTCCAAGCCCAGGGCTATGGCCAGGAACCAGGCGATCACGCGGGGCACGCGGGCGTGGCCCAAGACCAACCCGACGGCAAAGGCCCCCAAGGTTACGCCGAAAGCTCGCGCTTCAGCAGGCGCCCAGCCCAGAATGCCCAGCACCCAGGGTAATGAGAGGCATGCTGCCAGGGTGACAGCCGCCAAGACCAGCCCGTTGCTGCGGGAGCGGACAGGGGGCGCAGAGTGCTGGTAGGTCATGCGCCACCCCCAGCCCCGCGCGCGCCCACGGCGATCCACTCGGCCTCCTCTTGGCTGCCCTTGTCCACCACGACGACGCGTCCCGTGCCCAACGTGCGGTAGGTGGGGCGCTGCCGTCGCCGCTGCGATAGGAACGCAAAGGGAAAGCCCTTGTCGATGATGTGGCCCGCCACCCCCAGGTCGGCCAGGGCCTGGAACAGGCCATCCACGTTACCCTGCCCGCCAAAGCTGGCGCGATCCAGCAATAGGGCGTGCATGTGCAGTCCGTGGCGCAGCACGCCACCGACCCCCGATAGCCAGGCGGGGTCAGGCGATGGCGTGATCATGGCGGCCGACATTCCACGGCCCGCCACGGGCTCAAAGAGGCCCAACACGTCGCCAAACGGCACCGTGGATTCGGCGTGGAGCCCCGCCAAGACGCGCAGGATCTCCCAGAGCTGCTGATGCCCTTTGCGGGGCGGGACGATGAGGGGGCCGTCGGTGTGGGTGAACAGGCCGACGGCATGGTTGGTGAGGAGCATCTCGTTGGCCAGCGAGGCGGCCAGGATGACGGCGTACTCTTCGGTGGATTCCAGCCCCTTGCCGGCATGGGCCTGCGCGTCCATATCCACAATGATCCACAGGTCGCCCGAGGGCTCCAGGTCGAACTCTTTGACAAAGAGCTCCTCGTGGTAGGGGATGGATCGTCGCGCGGTGGTGCGCCAATGGATGCGGTTCAGCGCATCGCCTGGCACATACTGGCGGACGCCGCCGGCGTTGGTGGTGAGATCCAGGGTGCGAATGTTGGTGCGCGCCGATCCGCGCGAGTTGCCTCGTGGCTCGAACAGTCGCGGGATCGCGGCCAGGGGCGGATACACCACAAAGCTCTCGCTGTAGCGATGCTCCAGGGTCACATCAAAAAGGCCAAAGGGATCAGAGGTGTGAAGCTCGAGGGGGCCCAGGGTGTAGATGCCGCGTTGCGAGCAGGAACCTTCGGTGGTCCAGCGGGTGGTGGCACGCCCGCCCACACCTGTGGCGCGGCTGGCGCTATAGCCCGGCAGGTTGCTGTGGTCGCGGATGTCCACCCATAGCGCCGGCATGATCCCGTCGTTGCGCAGGATGAACCGCTCTTCGATCACATCGCCCACCTGGGCCCAGCCGTAACGCCGAAAGCGGCGTAGTTGAATGCCTCGGCCCAGCTCACGTGCCCAGTAGTACGAGATCGCCAGCACCCCGCTGACGACCAGGAGCAAAAAGAGGACCGCGCGGGCAGGGCTAAAGATCTGCAAAAAGAGCAGCACCCCGACCGCGACCGGCCCCGCGATCGACCGAAGTTTGATGCGGGTGACCACCATCTGCTGCCACGCCTCCTACTAGGAGTATACGGCCTGGCAGGGCGGTCGCAAGTTATGGTGGCGCGTGTGAGCCCGCTTCGGCTAGGCCTCCTCCTCCGGTGGCGCCAAGGTCTCGTCCAGCGGATGCGTGTCATGCGCGGGGCGGTCGTCCAGAGTCTGGGCGGCATCGGCAAACGGCAAAGGCGGATAGGGGCGCACGCCATAGCGCGTCAACAGCACGGCGCCGATGCCCCAAGCCGAGATAGCCAGGCTGAGGAGCGGCCCCAGGCAAGGGATGGCCGCCACCACGCTGAGCACCATGACTCCGACCAGGGTATCGATCATAGGGGTGGACGCGGAGACACGGAGCGCCACCAGCAGGCGCGTTCCCAGAATCTTGCCCACGGCTACCCAGCCCATGGCCAGCGCCAGCACCAACGCGATACCCAGCACGATGGCAACGGGGATGCCCAAGCAGGTGATCACCAGCAACGGCAAGAGAAGCGCCGACGCGATCAGCGTCAGCACGCCCGCCCCGGCTGACTCTACCCATGGGCCGACCAATGCTGCCGAGACGCGCTCCGTGTGCTGCGGCAAGAGCAGCTCTGCCAGGGCTGCAGCGGCCAATAGGGCCAGCAGAGAGCCGAACCATCGCCCCACGCCGCGGGCCGTGCCGGCAAACGGGCGGAGCGGGGATGTCTGCGCGCTGCCCATGCGGCCGATACCTGACCCGAGCACGCCAGGGAGCGCCTGGAGATGCTGGGTGGCGTCTGCCCCCTGGACGGTCTCGCCCAAGATGGTGGCGTTGGCATCCTTGCGAAGCGTTCCCAAGACCACCAAGTCGCCCGTTACCACGGCATGGCGACCTAGCTCCACGGTGGCGCCCATGCCGACGATATCGCCATTCACGGTGCCATCGACGGTGACCACGCCCCCAATGGCCGAGATGCTGCCGTTGAGCGTGCTTCCCTCCAGGAGGTGGGCGGTGCCGCCGATCACGGCCATGTCACCATTCCAGGTTTGGCCCTCGGCGAGGGTATAGGTGCGCCCCATGACGCTGAGCGTGCCTGCCCCATCGGCCGCCACGGGCATGGCAATCGCCAAAAGAGCCAGGCATGCAGCCAGAACGGCCAGCTTGCGGACAAGACCCCTACGTTGCGCTATCACAGACGACCTCCCCTACGATACGGATCAGTTGCCGTTGGCCCTGGTGGTGCCCAAGGCGCCCCGTGCGAACATGCGCATCCACACTACACCGACGGCAACGGCCAGCGTGGCGTACATGGCCATGAGGGCCACGTTCACCTGGCCAACAAAGGCGCTAGCGATCACCTGCATGCCTCGCGCCAGGGTGCTGCCGAGCTGGAGCAAGGCCACCAGGTTGTGCAGGAGGCTGGTGTACACCGTGGACTCGGCGCTGAGGGTATCACGCGCAGAAATCAGTACTATCGCTGCCAACGTCGCCGTCGCAGCGAGGATGACCACCCACATGGCGCGCCGAGCCCAAGCCAGGAGCAACGCACGTCTTTGCTTGTGGGCACGCACGCGTTGCATCACCTGGGCCGTCATGCTGGTGGGCGGCTCGACCAGACGGGCATCGGCCAACCAGGCGTCGACGGCAGCCATCGTACGCCGCGCCTGCTGGCACTGTTCACAGCTTTCGATATGTTCTTCCAATTCGATCATCTCCTCTGGCGTGAGCCTCTTGTCGGCTGCCAGGGATATTCGCTCAGACGCTTCCTGACAACGCATTCCCATGCACCCTCCTCCCTTGGCGGGCTAGCTCTGTCTGTTCGGCCTCACGCATCTCTAGCGCCTCTCCCAGCGCGTTGCGGGCGCGATGCAGGCGAGACTTGACGGCGCTCACGCTGGTATCGGTGATTTCCGCTATGTCTTCATACGAACGGTCCTGCCAATAGCGGAGGATCAGCACCTCTCGATACTGCGGCGCGACCTCTTGCAGCACCGCCTGGATCAAGACCTCGCGCTCGCCATCGAGCATACGTTGCTCGGGCCTGGGCGCTTCGTCGGGCAGCCACCGCTCTGTCATGACCTCTTCCATGGAAACGACCTTGCCTCGGCGCCTACGCAGGCGGTCGATGCAATAGTGCGAGCCGATGGACAAGATCCAAGACGAGAACTTGCGCCCTGGGTCATAGGTATGTAGCCGTGTATACGCCCGCAAAAAGGTCTCTTGGGTAGCGTCCTCGGCTTCCCCTGTGCTACCAAGCATGCGATAGGCCAGGTTGTAGACTGGCCGTTGATATGCCTCCACGAGCTTGGCAAAGGCGTCTTCGTCTCCTCGGCTGGCCGCGATGGCCCATGCCCGCTCCTGCGACTCCACGTTGCGTTGGTCTCCGATCGGCGCTAACGGCCTCTTGGCTTCCATGGGTTACCACCTATACGCAGGCGCCTGCGGAAGGTTGCGATCATCCTTGACAGGCTGCCTGCCCAACTCTATCCTGCGAGCCATTGTAGGGCGAGATTGGAAGGTCAATATGACGTACATCGCCGTGGAGGGCGTCATCGGTGTGGGCAAGACCACACTGGCGCGGCTGCTCCAGCCCGAGTTCGACGCCCAGTTGCTGCTGGAAGCGTTCGAGGAGAACCCGTTTCTGGGCGATTTCTACCGCGACCGCTCGCGCTATGCCTTCCAGACCCAGATCTTTTTCCTCTTGAGTCGCTATCGCCAGCAGCAGGCTCTGGCACAGCTCCTGGAGACCAGCGCTGTGCTGAGCGACTATGTCTTTGGCAAAGACCGCCTCTTTGCGCAAGAGAACCTGGCGGGCGATGAGCTCGCCACGTACGAGCAACTCTATGCTGCTCTCTCCACCAGTGTACCGCAAGCCGACCTGGTGGTCTATCTCTATGCCGAAACGGACGTGCTGATGGATCGGATCGCCGTGCGCGACCGTTCCATCGAGCGGAGCATGTCGCGGGACTATATCGAGGGGCTGAGGCAAGCTTACGAGCGGTTCTTTGATGCCTATGACGAGAGCCCAGTGGTGCGGATCGATTGCAGCGCCCTCGATTTTGTCCGCAAGCCCGCCGATCTGGCGCTGGTGACAGGCCGCGTCCTTACCGTGCTGGAGGGCGGGGCAGAGCAGCGTGCGCTACCGCTGTTTTCCGATCACGGGTCTTTGGCAGAGCACGACGCCCTTGCGCAGCGGCAGCCGCCGGCGCCTCCCGCTGGTGCCTTGCAGGAGGGATAGGCATGATTTTGCTGACTACCGACAGGCTCGTGATCCGCAATTTCTCCGCTGGCGATTGGCAAGAGCTTCAGGAACTGGCGATCCAGTACCAGGCTTCGGAGTCGGCCCAGTATGAAGACCCGTGGCCCACCTCGGCCGAGGACGTCCAAGCCATGGCTGGATGGTTTGCTGGCGGAGACGACTATCTCGCGGTCTGCTTGCGGGCAACGGGCCGTCTCATCGGGCTGGTGGCGCTAGAGCGGCGGCAAGGGCAGGCGGGCCGAGTCCATAACCTGGGTTACGTATTTCATCCTGGCTACCACGGCCAGGGCTATGCCACGGAGGCTTGCCGGGCAGCTATCGCGTATCTGTTCGGGCCGTTGGAAGCGGATGGGATTCTCACCGGCACCAGCCCGGCCAATGAAGCCTCCATCAGGTTGCTCAAGCGATTGGGCTTGGTTCAGGTCGCGCCAGGCGAGTTCGCTCTCTCACGGGAGGAGGGGCTGGCGGCTGGCCCAGAGTAAGCGCCTCTGCCAGGAGCGGCTGCTAGGCCTGGGGGATCCCTAATGCCCTCTGCAGCCACTTGAGCGCGTCTTGAGAAGCTGCCAGATGCTCCGGCGAGAACCATGGAAGCTAGGAAAGGCACCCCATGACACGTCACTTTATCGCCATCGCTGGCAACGTGGGGGTAGGCAAATCGACGCTGACCGCCTATCTGGCACGCGAGCTGGGTTGGGCGCCGTTCTACGAGGGCGTCGCCGACAATCCCTACCTGGAGGATTTCTACGGTGACATGGGGCGTTGGTCCTTTCATTCGCAGGTGTTCTTTTTGTCGCGGCGCTTTCGCCATCACCACGCCCTCAGCCTCTCACCCTATACAGTGGTGCAAGATCGCTGCGTGTACGAGGATGCCGAGATCTTTGCCCGCAACCTCTATCTGCGCGGGCTGATGGGCGAGCGCGACTATGGCTGTTACCAGGGCCTCTACGAGGCGGTCCGGGAACTGCTGCCGCCGCCTGATCTGGTGGTCTACCTGCGGGCATCGGTGGATACGCTCTTGGCCCGGATCGCTCGGCGGGGGCGCGGCTATGAGCAAGGGATCGAGCGTGCCTATCTGGAGCAGCTCAACGAGCTCTACGAGGCCTGGGCCGAGGGATTCGCTCTGTGCCCTGTGTTGATGGTGCCCTGCGATCGGCTGGATTTTGTCGAGAGCGAGGCGGATAGGCGCTTGATCATCGATCGCGTGGTGGCCACTCTGGGCGGGCGGCAGCTTCCCCTCTTTCCCGGCGAGTCCGCGAGAGCGGCGGGCGGGGCGGCTGACTAGGCTATCTGATGCAGCGTGAC
>CAZUZB010000115.1:0-2982 GCA_964624695.1 uncultured Anaerolineales bacterium
ATGCCAAACCTGATTTTACCGCCGGGCGGCACAGGGATTGTTTTTATGGGTGCGCCGCAATAGGGACACATCTCTCTGCCTTGTGGGTCTTCTCTTTTACAGTTTGGGCACGTCATTATGTCCCCTCACTCGGAAAACTACGGAAATTGAGTATATTCCCGTCTGGGTCTTTGAACTGGAACGACCGTGCGCCCCACGGATGGGTAGTCGGTTCGTTCAACATTTCTACGCCCAGCGGTAAAAGCCGCTGATATTCGGTATCCACATCGTCCACGTTGAAGCTGACAATGACATTGTTCGTCCCGCCACTCGTTACATAGTGAAATGCCGAGGTTTCCTGCAATGCCGAAACATAGTCAAAAGTAAATACCAAACCATCTAGCGCCAAACCAGAATGGACTTTATCGCCTTCGGCTTCGCCGCCGAACACGGCTTCATAGAACGCCCGCAGTCGCAGGACATCCTCGGTGATATAGCAGACATCCGTGAATTGAATGCTCACACTCTTCCTCCCACTATCCAAAACCCATCAAAGGGAGCTTTTCTGCCTATGTCTTCTTTCCTGTTGAGACAATCCCAATTCCTGCAAGGCGTCTATCCGTTCTTTGGCGGTAGGCGCAACTTTGGCTGCAATTGTTGGGCAGTGAAACAACGTGAATGCGCTCGGCAATAACAGCGATAAAATGTCCACAATTACTGTCGATTGTTCATACTCATAATGATATTTGCCAAAATTCATAGATAGAATGGCAATATACTATCTGAGAAAAGAAAACTAGACAAACCCCCTCGACAGATCTTCTATAACAATGTGCTCCGTGCAAAAGTCAGGCGCCTCGTGATCGGACCACATGTTGTACCCGAGATGCAGCAGCAGGCCCCAAATCATGCTGCCTCCATCATCCACCTTGCTGGGCATCCTCGCTACCCTCCTGTTCATCGGCGGCCAGGCCAGCCTCCCGCAACAGCTCCTGGGCCACCTTGTGCCCCCACACCACGGCATAGTTCATCCCCCGGTCCTCGGGGTAGACCTGCGCCATGCAAGAGAGCCACAGGTTTCGCACTGGCGTGCGCAGCGCTGGTTTGAGCCGTGAGTAGCCCAGCCCGATGACCGGCTGCGCATAGGGCTCCCGCCAGGCCCAGCAATCTTGCACCCAGGCCCGCGTAAAGCCCGGGAACATGCGCGCCAGGTGCGGCAGGTATGAATCCAGCAGCTCGTCGGCGCTCAAGCCATACGCGGGATCGGCCACATCCAGATAGCGCGAGAGATAGGCCAGGCGCGCCCCGCCATAGTCCTCGGGGCGCTGCATGTTGGTGTGCTCGATGACGCCCGTGAACGGGATGGAGGGATCGCCCACGTTCAGCCAATAGGTATCGGATAGGCTCCGATCAAGCTTGAGAACCAAGCAGACGTTGCCCAGGTAGTGGATTCGCTCCAGTTGCTGGCGATAGTCGTCAGGCAGATCTGGTGCCATGGCCGCCAGGAGCGTTGGCGCCGTGGTGACGATCACGCGGTCATAGGCGCGGAACTGGTCGCCCAGCCAGACGCCCGTGGCGGCGCCGTCAGCGAGCTCGATGCGCGTCACCTCTGTCTCGGTGTGGATAGTCACGCCTTGCTGGCAAAGGCGATCCTCCCAGGCCTCCAGCGCTTGGCCGAACCCGCCCCGCAGGTAGCCCAGCCGCTCCTCCTGGCCTTTGCCGCGGGAGCCTCCCCGCAGCTTGAGCTTGTTCCAGATCCACACGGCGGCCACCTCGTCGGCATAGCGGCCGAACTTGCCCCGCATGAGCGGCTCCCACACGGCCTGCCAGACCTTTTCGCCCGCCATGCGCACCAGCCAATCGCGGGCGGTGATCTCTTCCAGGGGCCGCCAATCGCGCACATAGCGCGTCTGCAGGTACAGCAGCCCGAGGCGGAACCGATCGATGAGCGACAGCCGCGTGAAGCGCAGCAAATCGAGAGGCGTGCTCAGGCGATAGGTGCGCCCCGCAAAGTAGGCGTTGCTGGTGGGCAGCCACTCGAGCCGATCGCCCAACCCCAACGAGGCGATCAGCGCGGCCATCTCGGTATCGCTGGTGAACAGGTGATGGTAAAAGCGCTCCAGGCGCGCGCCGTTGACCTCGAACGAGCCCGCCAGGCCGCCCAGGGTCGCCTCTTTTTCGTACAGATCGCAGGCGATCCCATGGCGCGAGAGCGCGTCGCAAGCGCTCATGCCCGTGATGCCGCCGCCGATAACCGCAACCCGCATGGTGCCCGGCCTCCTTGGCTAGATCCCCTATTCGACCGCTCGAGCATCGATTCTAGAGATGCTAGCGGGCAGTGTCAACGTAGGCTGCCAGACGGCGCCTTGCCTCCGAGCCCCCGTCGCCGCATAATGGGACGGAACAACGGGCAGCGATGCCAATGGGAACCAAAGGAGCAACCGATGAACACTACCTTGGTGAACGAGCTGTACGAGCAGATCGACGCCATGCCCATCGTCGACATCCACACCCACGTCAACTGGAAGGCGCCCACGGCCCGCCACATCGGCGACATCCTCAGCTATCATTACTATACCGAGCTGGTGAACTCGGCAGCCTTTCGCGAGGATCCGTTCCCCTTTGACGACCCTGAGCAGCTCACGCACGACATTGTGGGAAATCTGCACCACATCCGCCACACGGTTCAATACGACTGGCTGATGGCCATCTCACACGAGTTCCTGGGCATCGCGCCCTGGGAGTGGACGCCCGAGAACGCCGACGCCATCATGGCGCGTTCGGTTGAGGTGATGGGCAGCGATGCGTGGTTCAAGGAGCTGACCGCCCAAGCCGGCATCGAGCGCGTCTATCTGACCAACCAGTACGACGACGACCTGGAGGGCCTGGATAGCTCCTTTTTCACGCCGTGCTTGCGCATCGAGCCGTTCGTGCTCGATATCCTAAAGGCGGAGACCCGCGAGCGGATGGGCGCCGCGCTGGGGCGGCCCATCGCCACGACCA
>CAZUZB010000115.1:3082-6678 GCA_964624695.1 uncultured Anaerolineales bacterium
GCGGAGACCCGCGAGCGGATGGGCGCCGCGCTGGGGCGGCCCATCGCCACGACCAACGACGTGACCGCCCTCATTGACCAGACCTTCCGCCGATTCATGGCGCACGGCATGGGCTATGCGGCCATCTCCAGCCCCGCGGGATTGCGCACCTACGCCGTCAGCGACGAGGACGCCCAGCGCATCCTCACCCGCGCCATCGAGGGGGCCGCGCTCGACGCTGCCGACCGCCAGACCTGGGCCGCCTACGCCATGGCGCGGATCGCCGATGCTTGCCGCGCCCACCGGCGCCCCTTTCACCTGATGATCGGCGTCAACCGCGACGTGTACGCCCACGGCGTCCCCGCGGGCACCGACCTGTTCGACTCGGTGAACTCGATGCGGGGCTATGATTGGCTGCTCAACGCCTATCCCGACGTCCCGTTCCCCACCGCGGTGCTGGCGGATACCACCGGCCTCGAGCTGGTGGCGTCGGCCTGGATCCGCCACAACGTCTACCCTTCGGGCCACTGGTGGTACGCCAACCAGCCCACCGAGATCGCCCGCGAGCTGCGTCGGCGCCTGGACACGGTCCCCTCCACCAAGCTGATCGGCTACTTTTCCGATGCCTACTACTTGGAGTTCATCCTGCCCAAGTTTCGCATGTTCAAGTTCGAGCTGGCCGCCGCACTGGCCGAGAGGATGGAGCGCAGCCTGATCCATCCCAACATGACCTCCTTCAGCCTGGACGACGCTCTCGATTTGGCGTACGCCATGCTGGTCGAGAACCCGATCCAGATCGTCGGTCCCGCACTCTAGGTGCCCTGTCAGCCATCAGATCAATCCCTCAAAAGGAGTTCACCACTCATGGAACCCAAGAGACGCTCAGAGATGGATCCGCAGCACCAGTGGAACACCGAGAGCATTTATGCCGATAGCGATGCGTTCGAGCGTGAGATCAAGGCCGTGGCGGCAGAGCTACCCAGCGTAGTGTCGTACCAGGGCCGCCTCAGCGAGGGGCCCGAGACGCTGGCCGATGCCATGGACACGATGCAGGCGCTGATGAAGCGCGTGCTCAAGCTCTATGTCTACTCGCACTGCCGCCGCGACGCGGATACCACCGACCAGGCGGCGGCCGCTGCCCATGATCGGGTATTGGGGCTGGCCGGCCGCGCCTCGGCCATGGTCGCCTTTCTCGAGCCCGAGCTGCTCGCCATCGGCATCCCCACCCTGCGCGACTGGATCAAGGCGGAGCCACGCCTGGGCCACTTGGGGCATTTTGTCGACGTGCTGGAGCGCGAGGCAGCGCACGTTCGCTCCGCCGAGGTAGAAGAGGTCCTCGGCATGCTGATGGATCCGTTCACCAGCGCCGAGAATATCCACAGCCTGCTGGCCAACGCCGAGCTTTCGTTCCAACCCGCACGCGGCTCGCTGCCCGCTGCGGAGGAGCGCCCGGTCACCCAGGGCACCTATGATGCCTTGATGACCCACCCCGACCGTGAGCTCCGACGAACCGCCTTCGAGAGCTATGCCGATGCCCACTTGGCGCTCAAGAACACCATGGCTGCCTGTCTCTCGACGGCCGTCAAGCACAACGTCTTTAACGCCCAGGTCCGCCGCTATGGTTCGTCGCTGGAGGCCGCTCTGGGCCCCAACCACATCCCCGTGGAGGTGTTCCACAACACGGTGGAGGCCTTCCGCCGCAACCTGCCCGTGTGGCATCGTTACTGGGAGCTCAAGCGCCGCTTGCTGGGCCTGGAAGCGTTCCATCCCTATGACGCCAAGGCACCGCTGCTCACCGAGCAACCCGTGGTCACCTTTGAACAGGCGGTGGATTGGATCTGCGAGGGCCTGGCGCCGCTGGGAGACGAGTACGTCCAGCGCCTGCGCCGCGGCGTCCTCGAAGAGCGTTGGGTGGACGTGTACCCCAACCATGGCAAAAAGGCGGGCGCCTACTCCAGTGGCACCCAGGGGACCATCCCCCTCATCCTGATGAACCACAACGATGACGTCTACGGCCTGAGCACGCTGGCCCACGAGCTGGGCCATTCGATGCACTCGCTGCTGACCTGGGAGACCCAGCCGTCCGTGTACGCGCGCTATGGCATCTTTATGGCCGAGATCGCCTCCAACTTGAATCAGGCGCTGCTGCGCGACCATCTCCTCAGCGTGGCCGCTGACCGCCAGCTCAAGATTGCCCTGATCGAGGAGGCCCTCTCCAACTATCATCGCTACTTTTTCCTGATGCCCACCCTGGCGCGCCTGGAGCTGGCCATGCACCAGCGTGTCGAGCAGGGCCAGGCGCTCACCGCTGACGATCTGATCGGCATCACGGCCGACCTCTTTGCCGAGGCCTTTGGCGACGGCGTCGTGATGGACCGCGATCGGGTCGGCATCACCTGGGCCGAGTTCCACACCCATCTCTACATGAACTTTTATGTCTACCAGTACACCACCGGCATCGCCGGCGCCCAGGCGCTGGCCGAGAGGATCCTGAACGGCGTGCCAGGCGCCGTGGAAAGCTACCACCAGTTCTTGCGCGTGGGCTCGTCGGTGCTCCCGCTGGACGCCGTCCAAGCCGCAGGCGTCGATCTCGCCTCACCTGAGCCTATCGATCGGGCCTTTGCCCACCTGCAGACGCTGATCGACCAGCTAGAGGCATTGATGACCGAGGACGCCGAGGGATAGTCGAGGAGCCGCTCCATGGCGATGACGTCCAAGCAGCGCGCCCGAATCGCTCTCCAAGGGGGGATCCCCGACCGGGTCCCCCTGGGAGACTTTTCCATCGACGCCGACACGGTGGAACGCCTCGTGGGCCATCCCACCTATGTGCGGGCCAAGGCGCGCTGCCAGATCGCCTACTGGGAGGGTCGCCGCGATGAGGTGGTCCAGAACCTGATCGAGGATACCATCGCCCTGTTTCGCCAGCTGGACTGCTACGACATCATCAATCTGTGCGCCATGACGCTCGGGCTGGTGCCGCCCAAGGGCTATCAGCCCGAGGCGCCGCGCAGGGTGGACGACGTCACCTGGGAGTATGCCGACGGCCGCGTGCTACGTTACTCGGAGATCACCGCAGATCTGACAATGGTGCATGACCCGCAGGAGTGGACCCGCCAGTACAGACCTGAGAATTATCCCCTGGAGTGGGAAGCGGAAGCGCCCGATCCATCGGTATTCGAGCTGGTTGATGCGGTCCTGCAGGCTTTCGGTGAGGAGCGGTTCATCATTGGGCCGTACCCGCTGGCCGCCGAATGGGTGCAACTGGGCACCATGCAACGGACGCTGCTCGAGATGGCTGAGCGCCCCGAGCTGGTCGAGCGGGCGGCTCGCTCCGGCATGGCGCACGCCGCTGCACAGCAGCATGTGTGGCCCACCAGGCCGTTCGATGCCGTCATGGACGGCACCGACTTTTCTTACAAAAGCGGGACGTTCATGTCGCCCAAGGCCTGGTGGCGCGTCTGCTACCCGGCTTTGGCCGCCAATGTCCAGGCCGCTCACGAGGCGGGGCTGCTGTTCATCCAACACGCCTGTGGCAACAACGCGCGCATCTTGGATGGCTTTTTCCAGGCGGGGGTAGACGGCTACCAATCGATCCAGGCTTCGGCGGGAATGGATAT
>CAZUZB010000116.1:0-6677 GCA_964624695.1 uncultured Anaerolineales bacterium
TCGCTGAACCAGGGCTATGCATGGCCACGACGCGGACATCCACACCCTGCCGCGCAATGGCGCGCACGGCCTCCCACACAAAGGCGGCCTGCGCATCGCCAGCCCAACGAGGAAAGGCGGTCGTAACGACACAGACCCTCAATCTGGGCGCTCCTCTGCTACCGAGTCTGTCAACCTACGACCGCCCCCGTCTGACCACCAAATCCCCCAAAAAACCCAGCGCCAGCAACTGAACTCCCGCCAGGATCACCATCACTGTCGCGGTGGCGACGCGCGGACCATGCACCACAAAATCCCAAACCGCCTTCCCGAATCCCGCCAGAAAGAGAAACGCGCTGGCAGGCAGGAACACCTTGAGCGGGTTAAAGTACATGATCGACCGAATCACCAGCACCAGATAGTTGTAGGTATCGCGGATGGGGTGAAATGTGGAGCGGCCGATGCGCTTGCGATAGTCGATCGGCAGCCACTCGACGTGATACCCCCCGCTCAAGGCTGCCATGGTGATGGTGCTGACCCACGAGTGGGTATTGGGCAGCAACGGGAGGTACGCCTCGACCAGCTCGCGCCGCATGGCACGCAGCCCCGAGTTCAGGTCTGGAATGCGCGTCTCGGTCAGGTAGCAGGCCAGCAGGCGGATCGTCTCTTTGGCAAAAGAACGGAGCAGCCGTAGCGTACCCGCCTCGCGCGTCCTGGCGCCAATCACCATATCGCAGGTTTCCAGGCGATCCAGGAGATCGGGGATCGCTTCCACGGGATAGGTGTCGTCCGCGTCGATATTGACCAGATAGCGGCCCTTGGCAGCGCGCACGCCCGTTGTGCGGGCAGCACCGGTCCCCCGGTTCTGCCCATGTGAGATGACCTGCACCCCCTCGACGGTACGGCTCCGCTGCACGGTCTCGTCGGTGGAGCCATCATCCACGAGCAGGATCTCATAGGTCCGCCCTGTGGCCCGCATCACACGATCGAGATCTTCGAGCACACCGATAACGGCGTCCTGCTCGTTGTAGGCGGGAACGATGACACTGACATCGAGGCCGTCGCTCATGGGCTCCTTCTTCTGCGAAAAGTGGCAGCCACCGCGTGGGATGCAGCAGCACTCTGGCTGCACACCCCATTATAGCCGCCTCCCCCCATTCGGTCGAACACGTCATAGCTGCCCCGCACTCTCCCTTAGCAGACGAAACGCCAGCAGTTTGTCGGTGTTCCAGATTGGTGCTAGCCTAGAGCAAAGGGAGGGAGTCACCGTGCTACTCGGGCTGATTGCTGCCTTGGCCGCCGCCTATCTCATCGGTTCGCTGCCGACGGGTTACGCTATCGCCCGCCTGCGTGGGGTCAACGTGCTGCAGGTGGGAAGTGGCCACACCGGCGCCACCAACGTGTTGCGATCCAGCGGTCTCGCGTGTGCCGCTCTCACGGCCGTGGCCGATATTGCCAAGGGGTATGCCGGGGTTGCCGTCGCGCGCATCGTGGCTCCTGGTGCGCTCTGGGCGCCGGCGCTGGCGGGCATTGCCACCGTGCTGGGTCACAACAAGTCGATCTTTTTGCGCTTTGGCGGAGGCGTTGGCACCATGACCACCCTTGGCGCCACGCTGGCGATCTCACCCACAACGGCCCTGATCGCTCTGGTGACGGGCGCGATCCCCATGGCCCTCACCCGCTATGCTTCCGTGGGATCGCTGGCGTTAGCCGGCGCAGTGCCCATCATCATGGGGTTCGGCGCCCTGCTCCGAGGATGGCCGATTGCTTGGGTGCTATTCGGCGTTGGCACGGCCTTGCTGTCGATCTGGGAGCTGCGCCGCAACATCCAGAGGTTGGCTCGCGGCCAGGAGCGCAAGATCGGCCAGACTATTGCACCAGGCAGCGACGACGTCTCTAGCGAATAGTGCGACAGACGACCGCTCCGCGCCGCCTGCCCCTCGGCCTAGTGCAGGATCTTGCTCAGGAACTCGCGGGTGCGAGCCTCGCGCGGGCTATCGAACAAGCCCTGTGGCGTGGTATCTTCGATCACGTGCCCTTCGTCCATAAAGATCACGCGATCGGCTGCGTTGCGCGCAAAGCCCATTTCGTGCGAGACGACCACCATGGTCATGCCCTCCCTGGCCAGGTCGAGCATCACGTCCAGAACCTCTTTGATCATCTCGGGATCGAGCGCCGATGTCGGCTCATCGAACAGCATGATTTTGGGCTGCATCGCCAAGGCGCGCGCGATCGCCACCCGCTGTTGCTGCCCGCCGCTTAGTTGCCCAGGATGGGCAGCAGCCTTCTCGGGGATGCCCACCTTGGCCAGAAGGTCCATGGCGATCGCTTCGGCCTCGGCCTTGCGACGCTTGCGGACGGCCCTCTGCGCCAGCGTCACATTGTCCAGCACGGTGAGGTGGGGGAACAGGTTGAACTGCTGGAACACCATGCCCACTTCCATGCGCACCTTGTTGATGTTCTCGGCATCAGTGAGAGGCACGCCATCAACCACAATGCGTCCCGCGTCCAGAGACTCGAGATGGTTGATGCAACGGAGCATGGTCGACTTGCCCGATCCGCTGGGGCCGATGACAACGACTACCTGCCCCTGCGGTATCGACACGGATACACGATCTAGCGCCACAATGCGGCCGTGACTGAATGTCTTGTAGGCATCGGTGATCTGGATAATCGCTTCCCCCTGCCCATGGCAGGATGCGCGCTCCCCATTGTTTCCACTCAGTAGGCTAGCCATCGCAGACCTCCAGCCCCACCTATCGCTCGAACGACGTCTTGCTTTCGATGAGCTCGACCATGCGAGACGAGAACAAGGTCAGTACGAGGTAGCAGAGCGCCACCATGATCCACGTGTCAAAGCTCAGGAACGTGCGGGCCATGTACTCGCGTCCACGGCGCGTCAGATCTGACACGGCCAGCACGGACACGAGCGACGAATCCTTGAGCAGCGCGACGAACTCGTTGCCCACGGGAGGCAGGATGACCCTCACGGCCTGTGGCAACACGATATGCCGCATGGCCTGAACATAGGACATCCCCAGCGAGCGGGCCGCCTCCATCTGGCCAGAATGGATGGAGGAGATGCCAGCACGAAAGATCTCGGATCCGTACGCCCCGTAGCAGACCGTTAGGCCCAGCACCGCCGCTGCGTAGGGATTCAGTCGCAGATCGATCAGCGCTTGCCCTTGCCGTTCGAGAGAGGGAGAGATGCGCAACAGCAGCTCGCCGAGCATGTCGAACACCTGGGGCAGCGCGAACCAGATGAACAGCAGCTGAACGAGCAGCGGGATGCCCCGAATGAGCTCGACATAGAGCGAGGAGACCCCGTAGATCACAGGATTACGAGAGATACGCCCGAGCCCGCCAAGCAGGCTCACCAGGAGGATCAGCCCAAAGGACGTAGCGACCAGGCGCAGCGTGACCAGGATCCCGTCGCTCACAAAGCGCCATATCTCGAGAAATGGATACGGGCGCACCTTGGTGAGGAGCCAGGCCGTCATCCCCACAGCAAGCACTAACGCCCACCAGGTGGTGAGCTGTTTGTGGGTGGTGTTGCGAAGCATCACGGCGCCGCCAAAGATGGCAACGCTCCCCGCCAACGCGACCCAGAACCCCAAGCCAGGGGCTAGCGCGCCCTGGCCAGCCGTCATCAAGTCACTGCTGAAATCGACCTGATGCGCCCACGCCAGGCAGAGGCCAAGCAGCGACAACGCACCTAGCTGGGCGGCGGCGGGAACCCACCCCTGAGAAGGGACCGAGCGCGACCGCGAGGCCACCACCACGGAGGCTGCAAGCAAAAGCCCAGCGACGAGGGGCAAAAGCAGGCACAAGACAAAGCTCGCGTGGCGAATCAGCTCTTGCGTGCCAAGCACGGTCGCCAACCAGCCATAGCCGGAAGCGCTGAACCCGGATATTGCCTCGGTGGCTACGTCCACGGCGAAAAGATCGACTGTCGGAGAGGTCTTGGCCTGGGCAAAGTGCTGTTCGTAGACCAGAACAGGGAATTCGTTGACGATCTCTGAGCCATCGCTAAAGCGGGTGACGGCACTGCTGATCCGCACGGGGAACACGGGCAGCAGGTACCCAACCAACACCAGGATGCCCCCAAGAGCGACAAGCGACCAGCGCCAGTCACCAGAGAGTCGGCGTAACCATCTGCCCAGCATGCAACCGTTCCTCTTTCGTCAACAACAGACATCGGGGCCCACGTGTGGTGTCAAGCCCCGATGCTTGCCGCGGACAAGGTGTGCTTTGGCTCACTAGTGCCCCAGGTAAGCCGCCTGCACCTGTGGGTCACGTGCCAGCTCAGCGGCCGTGCCCGCGAGAACAACACTGCCCGTCTCGAGCACATAACCGCGGTGCGCCACGGAAAGCGCCATAGCCGCATTCTGCTCCACGAGGAGGATGCTGGTGCCTTCGGCGTTGATCCGACGGATGATCTCAAAGATCTCTTCCACGAGGATGGGCGCCAGCCCCATGGAAGGCTCATCCAGCAGCAGCAACGCGGGGCGAGACATGAGGCCTCTACCCATGGCCAGCATCTGCTGCTCACCGCCAGAGAGCGTCCCGCCCCTTTGGCCCAGTCGCTCCTTGAGCCGGGGAAAGCTGGCAAAGACGCGCTCCATCGACTCGCTGATCTCTTTCGAGTCCGAACGCGTGTAGGCGCCCATCTCTAGGTTCTCTTGCACGGTGAGCCGCCCAAAGATCCGCCGACCCTCGGGCACATGGCAGATGCCCTTGGTCACGATGCGTTCGGCCGGCGTGCGGACCAGAGACTCGCCCCGATAGACGATATCGCCCTCGGTTGGCCGCAAGAGCCCAGAGATGGTCCGCAGCGTCGTGCTCTTGCCAGCGCCGTTGGCGCCGATGAGCGTCACCACCTCGCCCGGCTCGATATGGAAAGAGATTCCACGCAGGGCGCGGATAGCTCCATAAGCTACATGCAGGTTCTCAACTTGAAGGAGCATAGACGCCCAACTCCTTGCCACTGCGCTTGCCCAGATAGGCCTCGATGACTCGCTGGTCGTTCTGGATATCGCGCGCCGTGCCTCTCGCGATAACCTGGCCAAAGTCCATCACGGTGATCCACTCACAGATGCCCATGACAACGCGCATTTGGTGCTCGATCAGCAGAATGCTGAGGTGAAAGCTCTCACGCACAAACTGAATCAGCTCCATGAGCGACTCGGACTCGGTCGGGTTCATGCCGGCCGCGGGTTCATCCAGCAAAAGCAGTTGCGGCTCGGTCGCCAACGCTCTGGCGATCTCAAGCCGCCGCTGCTCGCCATACGGGAGGTTTCGGGCTGTCTCCAGTTGCCGGTTCTCCAGCCCTAGGACACCCAGTAGCTCCTGGGCGCGCTCGGTAAGGTGTCTTTCGGCCCGCCCAAACCGACCCAGCCTCGAGACGCCCTCGAGCAGGCCATAGCCGGCGCTCGTGTTCAGAGCAATGCGCACATTGTCCAGCACGGTCAGGTTCTGAAAGAGCCGAATGTTCTGGAACGTGCGCGCCACGCCGCGCTGGGTGATCCGATGGGTCGGCACCCCAACAAGGCTCGTACCCTGATATAGGATGTCGCCCGCAGTCGGGTGGTAGACTCCCGTGATCAGGTTGAAGACGGTCGTCTTGCCCGCGCCATTGGGGCCGATAAGTCCATAGAGCCCCCCAAACGGCACCGACATGGTAAAGTCGCCAACTGCCCTCAGCCCACCAAACAGAATGGTCAGGTCACGGATGTCGAGAATGCTCTCTGCCATCTAGATCTCCTCCGCGACCGCTGTCTCGGGAGAGGGTTTCTCACGGGGCTCTGGCCGAGGTGCCGCGAACCAGCCCCATTCCCTGGTTCCCAGAAGACCCTGCTGCCGCAGCAGCATGACTACCAGCAGCATCAGGGGATAAAGCACGAATCGCCAGTCCTCAAACCCCTGCGGAAGAAGGACGCGCAATCCCTCAATGAGCATGGCAAAGCCAGCCGACGCCACCAGGGTGCCGGTCATGCTGCCGAGACCGCCGAATACGATGACGATCAGCGGATCAAAGCCCTTGACCACGTTAAAGGTGCTGGGATGCAGAAAACTCATCAGGTGCGCATAGAGCCCGCCCGCCAAGCCAGCGAAGAAGGCCCCAAAGGCAAAGGCGGTCGCCTTGTACTGTGCGATGTCGATTCCCATGGCCTTGGCGGCGACCTCGTCCTCGCGCACCGAGACGATGGCGCGACCAGTCGTCGAGTGGACCAGGTTGCGCATGAGGACAGCAACCACAACGAGGACGCCAAAGACCCAGCCCCACGTGGTCCACTGCGGGATAGCCACCATGCCGCGCGCGCCTTTCATGATGGGAATCACCATGTCCGAGTTCTGAAGCGCCGTGTAGACCATGATAGCAAAGCCGAGCGTCGCGATGCCGAAATAGTCCGACGTAAGCCGAAGCAGCGGAAGACCGACCAGGTAGGCCACCAGAGCCGCCATGGTCCCCCCGTTGAGCAAGGCAAGCACAAAGAGCACGTTCTGCCCAGCTTGCTCTCCAACCATTCCCAAGAGCGCCGTCAGTCCTGTATCGAGGCCCCGCTGCAGCAGCATGGTCGCCAGGACGGCTGCTGCGACCGCCACCGCAAGGGCAAGCACCATCGGCACAAGAACCAGGATGCCGCTCTCAGAGGGGCGCAGAAACTCATCAAGTGCCTCGCGAGCTCTGCGTTGCC
>CAZUZB010000117.1:0-6673 GCA_964624695.1 uncultured Anaerolineales bacterium
TGATCCGTACGATCTGGTCGAATCGTAGCCGTCGCTCGGCCGCAACATCGTGGGTGACCTGCTCGGTCGAGACGTGGCCCGCCTCTTGGGTGACCACCGTTTCATTGCGGCGGTCGACGGCTACTTCATGAGTCGGTCGATTATCAGACATGGTGCCCCCTTGAGTGTACGGCGCGGCCCCAGTGCGCTCTGTGTACCGTGGCGCACTGGGGCCGATTCCTTGATCAATCGAGGATCGTCAGCGCGCCCTTCCCTTACGGAAGAAGTTCACCACCGCCAGCAGGATGACGGCGCCCGCCAAGGACACCAACAAAGCTGGCATGCTAAAGTCCCTCTGGTTGATCGTAGCGACTCCAAACAAAGGGCTTAGGAGCAATCCGCCGACGAACGCGCCGATGATGCCGACGACAATGTCCATCAACAGACCCTGCCGGCTATTGGTCCGCATGAGCACGCTGGCCAACCAGCCGATGATCGCCCCAACGATGATCCAGATGATAAAGTTCATCTTGCCTTCTCCTGTATGAGTGTGCCTGAACACGGATCATCCGTGTCTGTACAACCAATCGTGCTACGCCCCACCACCTTGGCCTCAAGCCCGCCGCAGCGCTGCCCCAGGCAGCCCTAGTCAGCCTTGACCTCTTTCAGCCGACGGTTGAACTCCTCTTCGGCCGCCTCACGGGTGTACCCGTACTTTTGCTGCAGCAAGCCGATCAGTTGCTCTGACTTGCCGGCCGCTCGATCGAGGTCGTCGTCGGTGAGTTTGCCCCACCACTCTTTGGCCTGACCGCGCATCTGTTTCCACTTGCCCTCGAGAATGTCTTTGTTCATATGGCGATCCTTCTTGCGTGCTCGATCGGCCGATCACTTCTTGGGGTTGCCTTTACGTCCCCCCGATACCTTTTTGGTAGGCTTACCTTTTGTCTTTCCCTTGGGCTTGTCGATCGCAGCTTCGACGACTTGGACCTTTGTCTGATCCTTGGGCTTTTCAGCTGCAGCCTCTACCACTTGGCCTTTTGACTGACCCTTGGGTTTCTCTTTCTTCTTGCTCATAGCTTGCTCCTTCATACTTTGCGTTGCCCGTTCGGGCTGGCGCCCCGGGCAACTAGACGCGCCGGCGTTCAGCCCACGTCCTCTTCTGTGCGCCGATCTGTCCATGCAATCGGCTGCTTGGCTCACGATTCCAGCATACCACAACGGTCTTCGCCGGCCATCGGCAATAGGGTCGATCTTGGGGTACACAAAAAGAGACCGCCTTGCGGCGGTCTCGTCATACTTTCGGGGGTCTCTTCTACACCTTTCGGCGGTTCCAGAGGCGGGATGGGGGAATCACACCCGCCCTGCCGAAAGGGCTGCTCTATCCGTCATCCTCCAGAGCGTCCTCAAGCGAGCTGACGCCCTCCTGCAAGGCGTACAGGGTCGCCTGGACGCGGTTGGCCACGTGCAGCTTGCTCAGAATGCTGCTCACATGGGTCTTGATAGTCGCCTCCGTCGTTGTCAACTGTTCGGCGATCTCGCGATTCCTCAATCCCTTGGCCACCAGACCCAGCACCTGCACTTCCCGTGGGGTCAGCGCTTCCGGTGAGCGCGTTTCCTGGGGCGGGCGCCGCAGCTCCTGTAGTACCTTGCTGGCAATGTCCGGATGCAGCGAGGGTTCGCCACGGCTGACTTGCCTGATGGCCCGAATCAGGTCGGCCGGTTCCGAATCCTTCAACAGGTAGCCCGACGCCCCAGCCTTGATAGCGGGAAAGACCTTGTCGTCACCGGTAAAGCTGGTTAGCACCAGGATGCGCGCCTCGGGTTGGCAGGCGGTAATCTGTTTGATGGCTTCGACGCCGTCCATTCCCGGCATCGCCAGGTCCATCAAGGTCACGTCCGGGGCCAAGGCTCGCACCTTTTCCACGGCTTTCTGTCCGTTGCTGGCCTCCCCCACGACCGCGATGTCCTCGATTTCGAGTAGCAGAGCGCTGATGCCTTTGCGGACGATGGCCTGGTCATCTACGACCAGAACTCGGATGGGACTCTCGGCCGTGGCGGCCGCCTCCTGTTTGATCATAGCGCGACGTCCACCCTTACTGTGGTCCCCTTGCCCAGCGCAGTGACGATCTCCAGCTTCCCGTTGATGCGCTGGGCGCGTTCCTTCATCCCGCGTAATCCTATCCCGCCGCTTTCCTGGACCTTGGCAGGATCGTACCCCGTTCCGTCGTCCGAGATCTCCAAGAGGACGCGCTGCCCGTCAAACCGCACATGCACCAGCACGCGCTGCGCTTTGGCATGCTTCACCACATTGTTGAGGACCTCGAGCGCGATACGGTACAGCTCCTCCTCTGTAGAGGGGGGCAACTGCTGCTCCCCATCCACGTGCATTTCGGTCTGTAATCCCGAGCGGTTTTCCACGGCGGACAAGCGGATCTGCAACGCCTCTGCTATCCCCTGCCCTTCCAGAATGGGGGGGTGCAGCTCAAAGATGAGCAGACGGATACCGAATAGGGCCTCGCGGGCCATCGCTTGCAGCTCTTGCAGGTTATCCGCAACCACATCGTATTTGCCAGCCAAGAGGGCCATGCGCGTCGCCTCGGCGTAGAGGGTCACGCTGTACATCGCCTGGGTTACCGAGTCATGCAGCTCGCGCGCCAGCCAGCGGCGCTCTTCCTGGATGGCCACCTTTTTGGCGTTTTCGCGCAGCCGGGCGTTCTCGATGGCGATGGCGGCCACATCCGCAAGGAGGGTCAGGATGCGCACGTCATCGTCCGTAAAGCCGCCTTGTTTGTTAGCCACGTTCAGTGCACCAATCGGCGTACCCTCTATCTGCAAAGGCACCGCCAGCAAAGATTCCGTCCTGGAGTCGGGCGTGCGCGTCTCCACCACACTACTGGCATAGTCGTTGACAAGCACCGGCTTGCCGCTGAGCACGGCCTGCCCGGTGAGGGTGCCAGACACAGGTATGCGCTCAAAGAGGGGGTCGAGTTCGACATCGCCCGGGGTTCCTCGCAGCCAGGCATCCTCCTCGAGCAAGAAAACGCCGCCGCCCGCAGCGCCCGTCAACTGCCGCGCCTCGTGGCGCACGACCTCGGTCACCTGATCGAGCGTGAGCTCTCGGAGCAACTCTGTCGTCACGCGCTGGAGCCGGCGGCTCTCGGCCAGCCGACTGCGCGTCTCGTCGTGCGTTCGGCCATTGTTTGCAGTTTGGTCGCCCATTTGCTGTAACCTCTCTACCAAACCCACACCCTCCGTCTATTATGCCGGGAGAGCAAGTAGGATGTCAACCGTCTGCGACCAAAGTGGTAGGCCCTGCGGACTATGGTTGACTAGAACTGCCGCACCGCGGTGACTTTGGTAGGAGCGAAAGACCAGTCTCAATGGCGATGACAAACCTGTAGAGCGATGATACGGTTACTACAAGTAGCCGTATCGATAGAAGCGCGCAAAGAAGGTGATGCTGTGTCACCAAGACGAGTCCTGGTTGCCGACGACCAACCGACGACACGTCGGGGCCTCCGTGCGTTCCTGTCCGCCTTGCCGGGCGTGGAATGGGTCGGCGAGGCGGCGAATGGGTGCGAGGCCGCGAACCTGGTTACAGAATGCCAGCCTGACGTGGTGCTGATGGATGCGCGCATGCCAGAGATGGGAGGCATCGAGGCCACGCGGCGCATCAAGAGCCAGACGCCGACAGTCAAGGTCATCATGTTGACCATGTACGGCGAGTATCGGGCCGAGGCGCTTGCCGCTGGTGCCGACAACTTTCTGGTCAAGGGCGGGCCCTTTGAAGCGTTGAGGAACGCGATCTGTAACGCCGGATCAGGGGCCATTTGACGTAGCTCCAAGGAGTATGTTCGATGAGCAACATCAGTTCTAGCTCACCGCTAGTTTGGGTTGGAAAAGTAAAAATTCCGTTCGTTTGGGTTCTACGTGCATTGCTCGTGATGAGCTTTGGTTTCATCGCAGCAAGCCTTCCGGCGGCGACACCCACCACCGAGCCTCCATCGTCACCGAGCGGGGCCGCCTCCTCTGCGCTCAGCGATATCACCCAGGACGCGCATGGCGGAGCGCAGGGTCTCAAGGTGGAACTCGCAGGCTCTGGCGAGGCAGATGCGCCGGCGGCTGTGCTCGGCGAGCAGATCATGCAGGGCCCCAGCAGTTCCGATCCCCTCGGGCTCGGAACCACCCACGACGCGACATCCGTCAGGCCGAACAGCGTCTATGGGGTGGAGGCCACGGCGACACAGGCCATGGCCCCCCCCATGGACCCGTCGCCGTCGCGCGACCAACCGCCCGGTATCTGGCGCCTCGCGCAGTTTTCGCACTAGTCTGTGCGACAAGCTAGACCTCCTTGTGGGCGGGGCCCAAATCGCGGATCATGCTAGGCACGGGTGCCATGGCGCCCTTGGCCGTGTCTTCGGAGGGCTTTTCCCTCGGGAGTACGACACAGAAGAGGCCTGAGAAGAGAAGAGCTGCGCCAGCGCCTCACGGCCGCTGGTCACAAGAGATCTCTAGTATGCAGGGGTAGTCATCTGGAGGCGGCCTCGCGGGAGAATAGAGCAGAACGAGCCCAATCGGCGCTCAGTTGGCCAAAGGCAAGTCTAGATGCAGCAGAGAGGATGTGAGGCATGGCAGAGATCAGGCGCAGCGCACAGGCGGTGTGGAGCGGAGACTTGTCGAGCGGCAAGGGCCGCATCACCACCAACAGCCGTGTTCTCAAGGATACGGCATATGGATTTGCAACCCGGTTTGGAGATGAACTGGGCACTAATCCCGAGGAGTTGATCGCGGCAGCCCACGCCGCCTGCTACAACATGGCCCTTGCACACACGCTCAGCAGCAAAGGGCATCCGCCTCGGCGGATCCAGACGCGTGCAATCTGCTCGCTATCGCCCCAGGAGACGGGCGGCTTCAGAATCACCAAGATGCACCTCAAAGCGAAGGCGGAGGTTCCAGACATTGACGAGGCGGCCTTCCAGCAAATCGCGCACGAGGCGGAAGCTGGATGTCCCGTCTCCAACGCCTTGCGCGGAAGCCTGGAGATCGAGCTGGACGCCACTCTGGCCTAGCTTACTAGGAGCAAGCCACGTGACCTGAAGGCTGCACGCCGTTGCGAACCGAGAACTGCGCACGCCTGGCGATTCGCCAACCGGCTTTCCTCTTCCAGAGCAGACCCGCGCCTCTCCCCGACAAGTACTGCCAGCGGCGTGGCAGTTGACCAAGCCCCCGGTGTATGTACCACCTGCTATGCTAGTCCGAGGGCGCCGGCCGCTCTACCAGAAATCCCAGCACCAGCGCGCCTGCACCAATAACTAGCGCCGTCGGACGGCTCATCCTGATTTTCCCCCAGGAAAGAGCGACGGCTTGAGGCCATCGGCCTCCGTGGCAAAGAACTCGTGGGGGTCATCATCAAGAGAAAAGCACCGCGGAGACACAAAGCCCCGCAGATCCAGGCGGTCGCTGGCCAGCCACCCAAGAATAGTCTTCATGCAGTCGGTCGAGCAGCCGCTGGTGCCGATGGTCTTGGCGGCCCGATAGTGGTTCAGGTCGATGTTCGCGGCATCGACCAGCTGATGCGTGCCCCCGAAACAAGCCCCCACGGCAAACCCCTCCGGCGAATAGAGGTTCAGCATCAGGCGCTGAGCAGCCGATGAGGAACAAGCCGCGATCACATCGTCAAACAAGTAGCCGTCCGTAAGCGACGACAGGTCGCGTACGACCCGATCCTCGGCCGCCAGCGTCTCGGCGGAGGCATCATCGGCCGTTCGAGGCGCCTGGTAGGTCTCCACACGCTGGCCCAGACGTTCGTGCACCAGCCGCGCCTTTTCCTCGGAGCGCACGATCATCACCACCCGGCCAGCGCCCTCCAGCAATGCCAGCGCTGCATAGATCATCCCCACGGTCCCCGAGCCGATGATGCACACGTTTCCCCCGGGCTGGATGCCCGCCCGAAACAGGTGGCGCCCCTGTTCATCCACACCCGCCGGATGGGGCGTGGCAAAGATCGACTCCAGCGCACAAGCTGCTGGCTCCACCAGGCAGGCCTCCTCGTCGCTGACGCTATCAGGCACGCGAAGAACGGAGCCGGAGCGGATCATGCTCTCGGGCACGCGCATCAACTGCGCATACCCTCCGTTGATCTGGAACGAGAGGTTGGCGAGCGGTCGGGGCACCAGCATCAGCCCACGCCGATAGCGGGCGATGCGCGACTGAAAAGTCACCCGTTCACCGAAGCGGAAATCCAGGTAGGTCGGCGAAAGCTCCTGCCCCTCGCAATAGCCGATGCCCTCACGTAGGGTATGTACCTCATCGCCCACCTCGATGATGCGCGCCACAAGCTCATGGCCCAGCACGACCGGCGCATAGGGGTCCACGTTTGGGTGCCCATGGCGGTAGATGGTCTTGTCGGTGCCGCAGCGGGCGCACATCAGGACCTCGACCATCAGATCGCGCGGGCCGCACTCTATGGTAATAGTGTCGCGACTTACTGCCTTGGGCCGGCCCCAATACACGAACGCCCGCGAACGGTAAAGAGCCACGCGGAATCCCCCTTATGAGTCGACTGGTCCCCCAGGTATTCCTCAGTCGCAAGCGCCTCTCCGGTCACCCTTGTCACGTCGAGTCACCGCATGGAGATTCACCGCCGAAAACGGCTCGCCGCCCGTGAGCACAGCGGAGACGTTTCTCGCTGCGA
>CAZUZB010000118.1:0-6404 GCA_964624695.1 uncultured Anaerolineales bacterium
AGAAAGGAGCCTCATGCTCGCCACGATCCTGCACGTCATCGCGGCCCTCGGCACCATCGCCGTGGGAGTCTACTCCCTCCTCTGGCCGCTCCGCGTCCGCGCGTTCACCGGCCTCGAGGCGCCAGGCCCCCGCGGCATCACCGAGATCCGCGCCGTGCTGGGCGGCTTTTTCGTGGGGCTAGGCCTCTTTGCCATCGTCCTGGGCGGAGCCGCCTACACCCTGCTGGGGCTGGCCTATTTCGTGGTCGCCGCCGTCCGCGCCGTCTCCATGTTCGTCGACGGCTCCGTTGAGCGATCCAATCTGGTCAGCGTGGCATCCGAGATCCTATTCGGCATCATGCTCGTGGTCTGATCGGTACCTGCTCGCTGCATCCCTTGTCGTGCCGCCTAACGTCCGCTTCACAGACGGGAGTTGACATGACCATCCGCATCGTGACCGACAGCACCTGCGATCTGCCCCAAGAGCTAGCCGACGAGCTAGGGATCACCGTCATCCCCTGCTACCTGAACATCGCTGGCAAGAGCTACCTCGATGGCGTCGAGATGACCCGCGAGCGCTTTTACCAAGAGCTCCCCACCTACGACCCGTTCCCCACCACTTCATCGCCGGGCACCGGCGTCTTTGTCAACGCCTACGATCGACTGGCCAGCGAGGGCGCCGACCACGTGCTCTCCATCCATATCGCCTCCAAGCTCAGTGGCGTGCTCAACGCGGCCAACGCCGCCGCCCAGAGCACCTCCAGCGTCCACGTCTCCGTCTTTGATTCGGGGCAGCTAACCCTCGGTCTCGGCCTCATGGCCGCGGCCGCCGCCCGTTGGGCCAAGCTGGGCCACTCCTTGGAAGAGATCCTCGCATCCCTGCACGATATGGCCCAACGCACCTGGTCCTATGCCGCCGTGGATACGCTCGAATACCTGCGCCGCGGCGGGCGCGTCTCTCGCCTGGAAGCCGCCGTCGGCAGCCTGCTCCGGCTCAAGCCGCTCCTGATCCAACACCTGGGCGAGACCATCCCCGAAAAAGTGCGCACCACCCGCCGCATGTTCGAGCGGGTCATCCAGCTTGCCGGCCAGCTAGGCCCACTCCAGCAAGTCGGTCTGGTCTACACCGATCGGCCCGAGCCGGCCCAGGAGCTGCTAACCATGGCGCGCCACCTCATACCGGAGGGCACCGAGGTCATCACCGGCAGCGTCACCCCCGCCATCGGCGCCCACATCGGGCCGGGCGGCGTGGGGTTCACCGTGGTCACGCAGCCAGCCGCCTAGCCCCAAGACGGGCAGAAGGAGACGCCATGGGATTCTGGGTCGCCTATCTCACGGGCGCGCTCGTGATCCTGCTCTATATGACGCTGCTCTGGGCCGTCAGCCTGGCCCTCAAGAACAGCAGCATCGTAGATATCTTTTGGGGCGCTGGCTTTGTCCTCAGCGTCTGGCTCTACCACAGCCTCACCCCCGACGGCCTGGCCGCACGCAAGGGGCTGCTCTCGCTCTTGGTCACCATCTGGGGCCTGCGCCTCTCGGCCCATATCCTCTGGCGCAACTGGGGCAAGCCGGAGGACTTTCGCTACGCCAAGTGGCGCCAAGAGACGGGCCCAAGCTGGTGGTGGCGCAGCTACCTCAAGGTCTACTTGCTGCAAGGCGCCCTCATGTGGATCATCTCGGTGCCGCTCCTCGGCGCCCAAGCCCAGGCGCCGCGCAGCCACCTCGTCTGGCTGGATTACATAGGGCTGGTGATCTGGGCCATCGGCTTCTTTTTCGAGGCCATGGGCGATTGGCAACTGGCCCGCTTCAAGGCCGACCCCGCCAACCAGGGCCAGGTGTTGGATCGCGGCGTCTGGCGCTATACCCGCCACCCCAACTATTTCGGCGACGCCACCCAGTGGTGGGGCTTTTACCTGATCGCCCTGGCCGCGGGCGCCTGGTGGAGCATTTTCGCACCCATCATCATGACCGGCCTCCTGCTCAAGGTCTCGGGCGTGGCCCTCTTGGAAAAGACGCTCAAGGATACCAAGCCCCAATACGCCGACTATATCGCCCGCACCAGCGCCTTTTTCCCGCTCCCGCCGAAAGAGCGCTCCTGATCTCGTCTGCTGGACGGAGCGCACGCCGTCGCTCCAGGGAGGTGTCGTCTGATGAGAATCGCCAAGATCGTCGCCTGGATCGCGCTGCTG
Organism: uncultured Anaerolineales bacterium; assembly: GCA_964624695.1. GTDB lineage: Bacteria > Chloroflexota > Anaerolineae > UBA1429 > UBA1429 > DAIRUQ01. The sequence goes on from CAZUZB010000118.1 coordinate 2,169, forward strand.
GCCATGACCGCCGTGCTGATCCATGGTTTCGTATCCGGTGACCTCGCCGGTGAGGGAGGCCAACTCTTGCGTATGCCCTGGGGCATCGTCTCGCTGGTGGATCTCTACGCGGGGTTCGCCCTGTTCTCCATCTGGATCGTCTACCGCGAGCGTAGCGTGGCAGCCAAGATCATCTGGGTGATCCTCATGATGGTCCTTGGCTTTTGGGCCGGCGCCCTCTACACGCTGCTGGCGCTCTATCGTTCCGATGGACAATGGCAACGCGTCTTCCATGGGCACCGGATGGGCCGGTGACCCGCCTGCTCAATCACTCTTGGAAAGGAGACCCATGAAGGGATTGCGAATCATCAATATCGTGGCCCTGATCGCCATGCTGATCGTCAACACGCTGGCCTCGGTCACCAGCCTCATCGGGGGACAGCAGACCGCCGCCGTCTCCGACGGCTTGCCCACGCTGTTCACGCCCGCTGGCTATGTGTTCAGCATCTGGAGCCTGATCTACCTCGGGCTCATCGCCTTTGCCGTCTTTCAAGCCCGCAACGCCGCGGACGCCACGGCCGTCCGAGACAAGATCGGCCCCTGGTTCGCCGCCAACGCCCTCCTCAACGTCCTTTGGCTCTTTCTCTGGGGCGCCGAGCGGCTCTGGCCCTCGGTCATCGTCATGCTCGGCCTGCTCGGCACCCTGATCATCATCTACCAGAATCTCGGGATCGGCCGTGTGCTCGCCGGCGGCGCTGACGACACCAAGCTGGCCACCTGGACGGTCCGCGTCCCCTTTAGCATCTACACGGGGTGGATCTCGGTCGCCACCATCGCCAATATCTCGGCGGCGTTCGTCAGCTCTGGCTGGCAGGGCGGCGCCCTCGGCCCGCACTTCTGGACCGTCGTCGTCCTCCTGGCGGGGACGGCTCTTGGCCTGCTGGCCACCTGGCTGCGCCGCGACGTGGCCTATGCCCTGGTCGTGATCTGGGCGTTCATCGGCATCGCCGTCGCCCGCCCGCAGGAGACGCTGGTGATGTGGGTGGCCATCCTGGGGGCAGCGGTCGTCGCCGTAGGCATCGTCTCCAAGCTCACAGGCTGGCGCCCCAAGCCCCTTTGAGCATGCTAGCGAGCCTCGCTTGACGGGGACCCCGCGCCCGCTATACTGAGAGCTGGTCGTCAAAGTCGACGATCAGCCTTGGGAATGAAGCACTCCCAGGAGCAGCCGCTCCAAACCGCTCGTAGCTAATGGCTTCTACGATTCCGTCGTAGAAGCCGTTTCTTGTATCAGGCACATCCACGGAGGCCAGCACATGCTCGCCAGCGTCATCCTGATCTTGGTCCTCGGCATCGTTGCGGACCGCCTCTTTCGCTGGCTCAAGCTGCCCGGGCTGCTGGGCATGATCCTGGTGGGCATCCTGCTGGGGCCCTCCGGGCTCGGCCTGCTCGATGACGCCATCATCACCATCTCGTCCGACCTGCGCATGATCGCCTTGATCGTCATCCTGCTGCGCGCCGGCCTGGGCCTGGATCGAGAGATCCTCCGCCGCGTCGGCGGCATCGCCGTCCGCATGAGCGCCCTCCCCTGCCTCTTTGAAGGCGCCGCCGTCACCCTGGCCGCTCGTGCGCTCTTGGGCCTGCCCTGGGCCGAGGCGGGGGTCCTCGGCTTTGTGCTGGCGGCCGTCTCGCCTGCCGTGGTCGTTCCCTCCATGCTGGCGTTGCGCGAGCGTGGCCTGGGGATGGACAAGGGCATCCCCGTGCTGATCCTGGCCGCCTCTTCGGTGGACGATGTCTTTGCCATCACCCTGTTCGGGGTCTTTCTCACCTTGGCGCTGCAGAGCGGGCAAGTAGCCCTGTTCGCTCACCTTGCCAAGATACCGCTCCAGGTTGTCGGGGGCATCGCCCTGGGGTTGGCTGCTGGCTGGCTGCTCTCGCGCCTCTTTGCCCGCAAGCGCCCCCCCCTCCAGCACCCCGAGCGTCTCGGCCTGCTCCTGGCCGCCGCCATGGGCACCGTCCTCATCGGCGAGTGGGTCCAGATCGCCGGGCTGCTGGCGGTCATGACGCTGGGCCTGGTCCTCTCCGAACGCAACGAAGAGATCGCGCACGGCATGGCCAGCGCCCTCGATGCCGTCTGGTTCTTTGCCCAGATCGCCCTTTTCGTCCTGATCGGCGCGGCCGTGGACGTGCGGGTGGCTTGGCAGGCCGGGCTGCTGGGGTTAACGGTCATCGCCATCGGCCTGGTGGGGCGCGGCCTGGGCGTCGCTTTGGCCCTCTGGCGCTCCAATCTCACGCTGCGGGAGCGCCTCTTTTGCGCCATCGCCTACCTACCCAAGGCGACCGTCCAAGCCGCCGTCGGCGGCGTTCCCCTGGCCATGGGCGTCGGCTCGGGCGCCCTCATCCTCGCCATCGCCGTCCTCGCCATCATCATCACGGCACCCCTGGGAGCGCTGGGCATCTCCCTGGCGGCGCCTCGGCTGCTCCACCCATCGCCCACCCCGCTGCCAGATTCGTCCTGACTCTGCGCGAGTTCTTTACACAGTCCTGGCGGGTCCCTACAATAGCGCTCACCTCTGACGACAGTCGTGGGCAGAGGCCATATCCGCCGACCGTGCGGGAGGACCCGGGTGCGACGTATCACGCTCCTTCTGGCCATCGTCTGCCTGGCGCTCGGGCTGGTCGCCTGTGACGCCTCCCTCGGGGAGGCCCGCGACCTGGCCAGGCGTCTGGGCGGCTCCGTCGCGCTGCCAGCCGAGCCCGCCGCCCCCGCGCCCACCATCACGCCCGTCCCCTCGCCAGAACCCACGGTGGATATCTCCTCCTGCCAACCCTCCCTGGCCTATGTGGACGACATCACCATCCCCGATGGCATGCAGATCGCCGCGGGAGAGGCTTTTACCAAGACCTGGAGCGTGCTCAACGCCGGCACCTGCCCTTGGGGCCCCGGGTTCGTCCTGGGATACGTCGACGGCGAGCCCATGGGCCTGGGCGAAACGGTGCCGCTGCCAGCCGCCGAGCCTGGCCAGACGGCAGTCGTCAGCGTGCCCATGCGTGCGCCCGCTGCCCTCGGAATCCACCGCTCCAACTGGCGCCTCTCGATCGGCGGCACCTTTTACGGCACCACCCTGTTCGTCATCATCGAGGCCACCCAGCCCGTCGCCTCGCCCACGCCCATCGCATCGCCCACGCCGGTAGCGGAGGCGCTCCCGACCGCCACTGCCCCCGCCCCCGCCCAGGCGACCGCGCCCCCCTCGTCGGCTACATCGCAGCCTAGCGAGGGCTTCCGAGCGGTCATCCTGTACGACGACCAGGGGCTCTGGGTCACCAACGTCGGCTCGGTGGACTGGCACAACCTCTATGTCGAGCTCAACCCCGGCCTGCTGCGCCGTGGGTACACCGCCCAGCTCGATCTCCTTCCGGCAGGCGAGCGGGCCTTCTGGCCACCCAGCGCCCTGCGCAAGCCTGACGGCACCGCCTGGCCCGCCGAGGAAGCCCCGAGGGCCGTCTACCTCCGGGCCGACGAGGGCGACTATTATGCCGAACCGAGTGCGCCAGGCGTGGCGACGCCAAACGTGGCGGCGCCATCCGAGGGGCGGGAGTAGCGTATGAGCTGGCGCGCGCGCCTCGCCAAAGCAGAGGAAGCCATCGCGCAAGAGCGTTACGATGACGCTCAACAGATACTGGCGCGCATCATCCAGGGCCACCCCAACGCGCCCGAGGCCTGGCTGCTGCTCTCCCGCACCATGGGCGACGACGCCGCCCACCGCCTCTACTGCCTCGAGCGCGCCGTCGAGGCTGACCCGACCAGCCCCGCCGTGCCCGAGGAACTCGCCAAGCTGGGTTGGCAGGGCGAACACGTGGCCGACATCGGTGACATCCAGTTGTCCGACGTGCTCCCCGCCCTGGAGCCCCACGCCCGTCCGCCCAAGTGGGCCCTGGCCGTCGCCGCCGTCCTCGTCACCACCGTGGTGGCTGTGATCGTCGCCTCTAGCCCAGGCGATCGGCCGGGATCGCGAGCGACCATCCAACCCACCAGCACGCCCACGGACCAGCCGACCCTGGCGCCCACCGCCACCGAGGCGCCGCCCGTGGCCCAGGTGGTCGCCAGCCCAACGCCCACCGAGACGCCCTCACCCACCGCCACCGCCACAGAGACGCCCTCGCCAACGGCGACGCCACGGCCGACCGACACCGCCACCCCCAAGCCCAGCGATACGCCACCCGCCGAGCCGTCCGAAACGCCCACGGCCGAGCCATCGA
>CAZUZB010000119.1:0-6391 GCA_964624695.1 uncultured Anaerolineales bacterium
GTAGGCGATGACCAGCGCCTTGAACGTCTTGCCGATCCAGCAGGCCAAGAGAAACTTGGAGACGGGATAGCGGAGCATGCCGGCCGCCATGCCCGCCAGGTCGAACAGCGGGTTGGGGATGGCCGATAGGACCAGCAACGTCATGAACCCGCGCCGCTCCATCCACCGACGAATGCGCTCATACAGCTCCCGATTCTCCGCTACCGCCGACCCGCCATAGCCGGCCAAATAGCCCGTCAGCTCGCCCAGTGGCTCGCCCACGCCCGCGATCAAACCCACCAGCAGCGGGTTCAGCACCCCGCCACCCGCGAACACCACAGCGATCCCTGGCACCGGCAGAATGACCGTCGCATTCGCCAACACGGCGATGACGAAAACGCCCAGATAGCCCAGCCCCTGCAGATCCGCCAGCCGGTCGCCCAATCGAAAGACCACCACGGTGATGGCCACCGAGAGCACCAGGGCCGCCGCCGGCTTGCCGTATTTGGCCACCACCGCCCGAATCTGCGCCATGCCTGTCCAGCTCTCCAGGCTCTGCTTGAAACTCCGCGCCGTCATCGACCTGCCTCTCGCGAACCGACTCTCACTGGCTCTACGTCACGCTCGGCTCTCGGTAGTGCCGCCCTCGGCACGCAGCAACCAGATCAACGCCGCCAACGCCAGCAGCGCGACCGCGCCTCCCACCACCCACGCCTCGGCCATGCCTGCTTGGCTGACATAGATCGCCGCCACGCCCAGCCCACAACCCACCAGGTAGAGCGTCAGCACGGCCTCCCGCTGGGTATAGCCCATCCCCACCAGCCGGTGGGAGGTGTGGTCCTTGCCGGCGCTCGTCAGCGGGTTCAGCCCCCGTCGCAGCCGCGAGACGATTACCAGCGAGGTATCGAACAGCGGGACGCCCAAAACCAGGACCGGGATCATCCAGGTCACTTGAACCACATTCGTCGGGAATCGCAGCTTGATAGCCGTCGCCCCGAGCAAAAAGCCGAGAAACAGGGTGCCCGAATCGCCCATAAAGATCGAGGCCGGGTTGGCATTGTAGAGCAGAAACCCGATACAAGCCCCCAGCAACGCGGCGCTCAGCGCGCCCACCAGGTACTGCCCGCTCATGGCGGCCAACACCATAAAGAACGCCGCAGCCACAGCCCCCACCCCCGCCGACAGCCCATCCATATTGTCGAGCAGGTTCATGGCGTTGGTGATGGCCAGCATCCACAGCGTCGTCAAGAGCATATCCAGCCCGGCGATACGCACCAACTGCACGCGCACGTCGGTCAGCAGCAGAACCGCTACCGCCGCCACCTGGGCGGCCAGCCGTACCCCCACCCCCAGACCCTTTCGGTCATCCAGCAGGCCCGTCAGGGAGCAGATGGTCGCGCCCACCAGGATGCCCACCATCTGCCGCACATAGAACCGATCGCCAAACAGCAACAACGCCGCCAGGAACGCCAAATAGATCGCGACCCCGCCCATCAGCGGCATGGGGCGCGCGTGCACCTTGCGCGGCGCAGGCATGTCCATCAACCCCAGAGAGGCAGCCGCGCGGCGGGCCAGCGGCGTGGCGCCCGCCGCCAAGACAAAGGCCGTGATCAACACCAGCGATAGGCGCTCCACTAGCGCTCCTCCTGCTCGGCGATAAAGGCCTCCAGAGCCGCGCGCTCGCTCTCGGGGGCCAGCTCCAGGGCCATCCGCGCATAGCGCACCGCCTCATCCGCGTCCTCTAGCTGCCCATAGATGATGGCCAGATTCTTGATGGTATTATAGTCCGTTGGAGCGCGCTGGTACACAGCCAGGTTGGCCTCCAAAGCCGTGCTCCAGTCGCCCTGCTGCGAGGCGGCATAGCCGAGGCTGCTCCACACCTGCACCAGGTCGTCGTCCAGCTCCACAGCGCGACGATACTGCTCGCCGGCCGCGCCCCAGTCGCTCTCGCGAGCGTACAGGTCGCCCAGATAGATGTACGTCTGCGCATAAGCGGCATCCAGCGCCAGGGATTGGCTGAACTTTTCCATGGCCCCGTCGCGATCGTCGAGATACAGGAGCGAGAGACCCCACTCGTTCAAGAGTTGGGCGCTGTTGGGGCTCAAGGCATGCGCCTCGGCATAGTAGGCGGCCGAGCGCTCCCAATGGGCCTGGCGAACAGCCTCGCTGCTCTCCATCTCGCCCCACGCGCGATGCAACCGCGCCAGATTGGCCGTGTGGTCCGTGTTTAGCGGGTTCAGGCCCCGCGCCGTCTGCAGCGCCTCCTGTGCCAGGGTCAGATAGCGCTGGCGCGCCGTCGTCTCGCTCTCTGTGCGCGCTAGCTCCAGCGCCGTCCGCCCCACATACAACTGGTACCGATCCTCTTTGGGCGCCAGGCTCGCCGCCTGCCCGTACTGGCTGAGAGCGGTGACAAGGTCCCCCTCCGTCTCGAATCGCATCCCCTGCTTGAACAGAATATCGGCGCGAATGGGCTGCAAGTTATGCCGATTGGCCCAGGGCAGAGCCAACACCAGGATCAGCAGCGCGAACGCTCCGGCGCTGGCTCCCTTGCTCGCGGGAGGCCAGCCTACACTCGCCGCCAGCCCGCCGGCAGCCAGCATCCACACCACCGCCAAGAACCCCACAAAGAATCCCAGCAGCGCCACGACATCCACCGGCGGGCGTAGCCGGCCTGCGTGGATCAGAGCGTACAGCCCCGCCCCTGCCGCCGCCACGGCCATGGCGACCAGGCCGCCTCGCAGCCGATGCCGCCACGGCACCCCCTGAAGCTCGGGCATCTCCAGGCCGAACGCCAACACTCCCACCGCTACCCAGGCATAACCGACCACATAGGCCACGCCGGATGCGGCCACGTCCGGTCGCCCTTGGGCCTGCATGGTGGTCAGCGACTGCCACAGCACCGTCAGCGCCGAGGTCTGCCCCAACGCGTTGGCCGAGAGATCCCACGCCAACGTGCCCAGCACCACCGCGCCCATCAAGCCCAAAACACCAGCATGGATCAGCCCGAACCGCTCCGCGGTCATCGCCTCGGCCTGTCGTCGCCTGCGCTGGCGGCGACGCGGCACACGCTCCTCGGAAGCCAGCGCCAGCGCGGGCTCCTCCCAATCCACCCAGCCCTCGCCCACGGCCACCAGCATGGCCGCCAGCACCCAAAAGTAGGTTCGCGTGGCCCCGATGGCGATCCCAAAGTGAATCTCGCCGAAATGCGCCACGATGGCGCCTAGCAGTCCGGCTACCAGCAACGCCGCCTCGGGGCTCTTGGCGGCTGGGCTATCGGCTCCGGCCAGGGCTCCCGCGCCGACGTTGCGTCGAGTCACCGCCCAGATCAGGGCATAGACCCCCACCCCGGCCACCATCGCCAGCGGCATGGTGATGCCAGCATAGCGCCACTGCCCCTCGGCCAGATACGGCAGCACCGCGCCCACCAACCCCGCCCCGGCCGTCAGCCCCAGGAACAGATGCTCGTCGCCCTTGCTCCGCACCAGCCCCAGCGAGCGCAGGGCCAGCCGGTACAGCGCCCAAAAGAGGTACAGATAGGCCGCCAAGCCCAGGATGCCCGTGGTGATCAGCGCGTCATAGGTCTCATTGTGCGAGCGATCCGGCAGGGCCGTGCGCCGCTCGAGATGGGCCAGCTCGGGCGCATAGTAAGGGGCATAGGCCACATACATCGATTCGGGCCCATAGCCCACCACCGTGCGTAACGGGTCGTCGGTGACCATCTCCAGAGCGCCTTGCCAGATCAGCACCCGCACCCTGCCCGTCCCCGACTGGACCTCAAAGATGCGGCCGAGCCTCCCCACATAGGGCAGATCCCGCAGCGGCGCCAGCGGGCCGCTGGGCAGGTTCAGCACAGCCAGGAACCCCGCCAACACCACCGCCCCCACGCCCAATGCCAGCGCCAGGCGCCGCCACCCGCTGGCGATCAGCGCCACCACCACGAAAAGGAACAGCCCCGCCGCCAACCCCAGCCATGGCCCCCGGCTCTGGGTAAAGATGATGCAGACCACCTGCATGGCCACGACGGTCTGCATCAAGCCCAGCGTCAGCCAACGACGCACCGAGCCGCCTGATAGCCTGCCCACCCCCGCCGTGATGCCCCACACCGCCACGCCGAACCAGACCCCTGCGCCCATGCCCACAGCGCCCCAGAGCAGCGCCTGCACCACGAACAGAGCCGCTAGCAACAGCATGGTGGATGCCTTGCGCGTGCCCGCCCAACCCGCCGTCTCCTGCCGCCAGATCCGCACCCACTGCACCAGGGTGAGCGGCACCACCATGATCAGATAGGCAGCGATAAAGATGGCGTTCCCCAAGCTGCCAGCCACCCGCTCGGTCACGTCGCCGCCCCACGGCAACGGGTCCAGCCCATAGTGCTGCGCGATGCCGTACAGCGACGCGGGGACGCTGGCCAGCACGATGGCGAACAGCAGCCGTTCAACCTGCTGCCGCCGTCGCAGCAAGAACAGCACGCTCAGCCCGATGACCACATACGCCAGCAGCGAATAGGTGCCCTGCAGGCGCTCGTACGACCCCCAAAAGCTGATGCGCGGCGTGACCGACAACGCCGTGGCAAGCGTATAGGTCGCCACCACGAGCAACGCGGGCAGCACCAACCGCGTCTCCCGTAGGCGTTGCCACCTGCCCGCCAGCCCGCCGCCACGCCGCAGGCCTCCGGTGGCCGCCTGCTCCACCAGCCAAACCACCCACATGGCCGCCATGATGGTGGCGATGCCCCGCACGAGGCCGATCTTGTCTGGCTCGAAAACGCGCTGCGAATAGACGTTGAAAAACAGCGGCACCAGCAGCACCGCCAGCAGCCAACCGGCCTCGATGACCGCCTCGCACACCGCCGTCAGCCTCGTCCGCATGCCCTCTCCCTCATCCCGTGCGCCCCCTCGCCGAGAGCTCCGCCCATCACGCCTCCGTGATCTCTTTATGAGCCAGCGCATCCACATAGACGCGCTCCACGTCGGCCAGCATGCGCTCCACGGCAAAGGCGCGTGAACGCTCGCGGGCGCCATCGGCCAACCTACGGCGGAGCTCCTCATCGCCCAGCAGCCGGTTGATGGCATCCGCCAGCGCCTGGGCGTCCTTTGGCGGAACCACCAGGCCCGTCTCGCCATGGCGATTCACAAAAGTGGTGCCGGTGCCCAGCTCGGTGCCCACCACCGGCAGCCCCGCCGCCATGGCCTCCACCTGCGACAGGCCAAACGCCTCGCTCCGCTCGCACGACGGCAACACAAACAGGTCGGCCCCATGATAGTAGGCTGGCAGGTCATCGTCGGACACCCGCCCCGCAAAGATGACCCGCTCGCCGACCCCCAGCGCCTCGGCCTGCCGCCGCAGCTCGCCCTCCAGCGGCCCGCCGCCCACCAAGAGCAGCGCCGCCCGCACCTGCCGCATCGCCTCCAGCAGATACTGGAGCCCCTTGTAATAGCGGAACACGCCCACAAAGAGCAGGAGCGGCATCCCTCCCGCGATGGCCCGCACGCGAGCGACCGCGTCGGCATCAGCCGTAGCGAATCGCTCCAGCGGGATGCCCAGGGGCACCACCACGCAACGCTGGCGATGCTCGCGCAGCGAATCCCACCCCAGCGCAGCCGGGCTCGAAACCAGGATGCGATCGACGCCCCGCAGCATCCGCTGCCCTAGCGGACGGTACAGCCTGGCCAGGCGAACCTGCCGCACCACATCGCTATGGTAGGTCAGCACCGTGGCCCGGCTCGTCCCCAAAAGATGCTGCAGCAGCTCGCCCGGCGGATAGGGCGCGTGCACGTGGGCCACGTCCGCGCGCCAGCGCATCAGCTCCCATCCCAGCCGCAAGCTCAAAGGCGTGGAGGCCACCTTGGCCAGGCGCCCCGCCTTGACCACCTCCACCCCATTGAGAACCAGGCGCTCGCTCCGCAGGCTGGGATTCGTCACCAGGACCGTCACCTCGTGCCCCGCCCGCGCCTGGCCCTCGGCCAGCAGCCGCACATGGTTCTCGATCCCCCCCACCACGGGGAAATAGTCCTTGTAGACGTGAACGATGCGCACCTACCGAGCCCCTCTCGCCGCTCGCTCCAAGGCCCCTCGAACCAGCGCTGCCGTCCGGCCCCAGGTATAGGCCGCCGCTCGCTGCCGCCCCGCTGCGCCCAGCCGCTCTCGCAGCGCGGCGTTATCCATCAGAGTCGCCAGGGCGCTGCCGATAGCCTCCTCCGTTGTGGGATCGAACAGCACCCCCGCATCGGCCACCACCTCGGGCAGCGCCGCACGATCCGAGGCCGCCACCGCCACGCCCGATGCCATGGCCTCCAGCGCGGGCAACCCGAACCCCTCATACAGCGAAGGCACAACACAGACGTCAGCCCCCGCGTACAACGCCGCCAGGTCAGGGTCGCTCACGGCGCCCAGCCTCCGCACACAGGCCTCA
>CAZUZB010000120.1:0-5189 GCA_964624695.1 uncultured Anaerolineales bacterium
GCCGCAACGGTGGCGGCGCCCGCTAGGCCCGCCATGCGCAGAAATGACCGACGATCAAGCTTTTTCGTCTCCACTGCTCTGTCCTCCTCGATGTTGGCCCACCCTATTGTGAGCCCACCAACGCAACCACCCACCTCGTGCGAACGGCTTTCTCGTGCCCGAAAGCTCCTCCTTCCGACCGCTCTCGCAGATCCTGCGGGATGCCAGCTTGGCACTCCCACAACCAGATCAGCACAATGCCCCGGCAGACTCGATCGGTTGCTTCCAGAGCAACATGCTGCTATGATTATGCCATGGGAGAGGTGCACTTGCCCGCAATAAATTGCACGCTTTTCCCAGGAGCGTGACGTGGAGGAAAAGAGCATCGCCCAAGAGGTCCGCCGGGTGCTCCGCCATCTCGACGATGCCCTCTACCTTGAGAACCTCGGTCTGGCGCGGCAGGTCGGCGCAGTCATCGATAGCCCAGACCTCACCCGGGGCCAGGCCCTGCAACGCACCGTCCGCTTGGTCATCGCCTCGCTAGAGCCCAACGGCACCAACCATCCCAGCGATGTGGACCCCAGCACCTATCAGGTGCTCTACCAGTACGCCGTCGCGCGCAAGACGGTCATTGCCATCGCCGAGGAACTGGGCATCAGCGAGCGCAAAGCCTACTATGCCCTCGAACGCGCCAGCGACGCCGTCGCCACCATCCTCAGCGACCTCATGGAAGACCCGGTCCGCGGCGTGGCGCCCGCCCCGGCAACGGCACCCGACTCTACCGCGGTAGCGCGCGTGCGCCGCGAGCTCTCGCGGCTAGCCAACACACAAGCCCAAGACGTCGAGCTCCGCCGTCTCCTCGAGGAAGTCGTCCGCGGCCTGGTGCCCCTTGCCGAGAGCTGCGGCGTCCAGGTCGCTCTGCACACCGAGTGCGGCCCCCTGCGCGTGGCCGCCAAACGCGTGCTGCTCCGCCAGGCCTATCTGAACCTCCTCAGCTATGCCATCGAAACCTCGCAAGACAGGCTGGTCGATATCACGCTGGCCGAACGCGACGACCGCATCCACGTGGAAATCACTACGCAGCTACCTGATGCCACCAACGTCAGCCCCGAAGGAGGGCCGCTGGCCGTGGCCACCGAGATCATCGAGGCGTTGGGCCTGGGCTGGGAGCGCACGCCAAACGAGGACGGCCGAACCACCGTGGTCGTCCATCTGGATCGCGCCCAGCAAAAGGTAGTCTTGGTGGTGGACGACCACGAGGGCGTCATCGCCCTGATGCGGCGCTACCTGCGCAATCAGCCCTACGTGGTGCATGGCGCCAGCGACGCCGAGGAGGCCGCCCGCCTAGTCGCCGAGGTTCAACCCGACGTCATCATCCTGGACATCATGCTGCCCTACCAGGATGGTTGGGAGGTGCTGGAGAGCATCCGAAGCAGCCGCACCGCCTGCCAAAAGCCGGTGATCGTCTGCTCCATCATCAACGATCCCCAGCTCGCCACAGCCATGGGCGCCGCGGCCTTTTTGCTCAAGCCCGTCGACCGCGCCGGCCTGCTTCAGGCTTTGGAGACCGTGCTCTCCCCCGAGACATAGTCCGGCGCCACCAGCTCGGGTATCAGCGACAAGAACTCGACCACCCGCCCCGTGCTGATGCCACCAGCCCTCGTCAGGGTGACGCGGCTTCCCCGCCTTTGCAGAAACTCGGAGGCATAGCTCGTCGCCGTCACCGCCACGATCCGGAGCAAAGCGCCATCCACCACCTGGCGACAGGCCGAGGCCACATCGAACCCGTCCATGCCCGGCAGAACCAGATCCAGCAGGATCAGCTCGGGGTGGAACGATCGCGCCAGCTCCACGGCGTCCTCGCCGCTGTACGCCATCATCACGCGCCCCTTGTAGTCCAACGCCCGCAACATCCGCCGCACCAGGCTCACAAAGCCACGGTCGTCGTCCACCACCAGCACCGATGCCGGCAGCTCGCTGCCCAGAACGCGCCGCAGCATGTCCAACGAGACCGGCTTGCTCACGCAGTCATCGATGCTATCGGCCTCCCGCATCCAGGAGCCGCTGGGAATCGAACACCGCACCACCGGCACCGCATACGCCCGCGCTGCCCCGGCCGGGATCTCCACCCACCCGGACGGATCCGCATCCGGCGGGCAGTTTACCACCAGCATGGCCGGATGGTGCGCCTCGATCTGGGCGTCTATCTCGTCCAGATCGCTCACCGGGATGACGGGGCGGTCTCCCAGATAGCGCCGCAGAATGTCGGCCACGTTGGGATCCTGATCCACCACGATGACCGGCGCTTTGGCGCCCCGGATCGGCTCGGGTGCGCCCGTCAGCCGCAAGCCAGCGGGCGCCACGCTCACCCCCGGCAGCGGGATAGCAAAGCTGAACGTGCTGCCCTCGCCCTCGACGCTATCGGCCCAGATGCGCCCGCCATGCAGCTCCACGAACTGCTTGCTGATGGCCAGCCCCAGCCCCGCGCCGCCGCCGCTGCGCACGCCCGCCTCCGCCTGCTGGAACCGCTGGAACAAGCTCTCGATCTGATCGGACGGGATGCCCACCCCCGTATCCCGCACCCGCACCACCAGGCTCTCGGTCGATTCGTCGATGATCACCCGCACGCTGCCCTGCCGCGTGAACCGCACCGCATTGTTGAGCAGGTTCAGCAGCACCTGGCGAATGCGCGTGCGATCCACAAAGACCTCGGGCAAGCTGTCCGGACACACCAGCTCGTAGCTCAAGCCATGCTGGCGCAGCAAGGGCGCCATCGTCTCCAGGGCCTCCCCCACCACGTCCTTGAGCGAGGTCATCTCACGGAACATGGGCAGCCGCGCCGCATCGATCCGCGAGAGGTCCAGGATATCGTTCACCAGCGACTGCAAGTGCTGCGCCGCCCGAAAGAGCTCGCCGATATCGCTCACCAGATCCGGCGTCCACCGCACCCCATCATACCCTTCGGGGTCCAGGTAGAGCATTTCGGCAAAGCCCACCACCAGGTTCAGAGGGGTCCGCAGCTCGTGGCTGACGTTGGCCACGAACTGCTCCTTCAGGCTGCGCGCCTCTTCGGCCTCGCGGCGCGCCACGGCCAGCTCGCGGTTCAGCCGCTCCAGGTGCTCGGTAGCCTCGGTGAGGCCCTTGAGCGTGCGATTCAGCGTGCCGCGCTGCGCCCGTAGCTCGCCCAAAAGCTGCAACGCCCGAATCTGGCTATTGTGCGACCAGACCAGCGCCAGCCGGAACCCACGCATCGAAAGCCAGGCCACACTGGCTGCCAGCCAGAGCGACACCAGGGCCAGCACCCGCTCGGGCTCCGCCAGCGGCGAGATGACCAGCGTCGCCGTGCCCAGCACCAGCGACACAACACCCGGCACAGGCCCCAGCACAAAAGCCGCCAGCGTCAGCAAGGGGGCCACAAAGGCCGCCGATGCCCATATCTCCAGGTGCAAAAACCAGGCCAGACACGCCATCGGGCCGATGGCCGCGATATAGGAAGCCACCGCCACCGACCGGAAATGCACGAGAAGGCTCGCCGCGCCCACCATGGTCACCACTACCAGCACCCAGAACGCCGCCTCGGGCGCATGTCGGGCATAGATCGGGAAGAAAAAGGCGGCCGCAAAGCTGGCGATCAGCAACCAACCGCTCACCATGCCGGTGAGCGTCTTGAGCAGATCGTCCATCTCTTCGCGAAAGCTCTGACGCATCTCCCCTGTCTGGACGTTTTCGGCCATGTCGGCCCTCCCCTGGAACCCCGCGATACCCACATCATACGCGCGAACACCAGTTCCGGAAAAGCCCTCGGCCACCTCCAGGCTGGCGTTGCTCGCCCGCCCCAGACAGCACACAAGGCCGAGGGGTTCACCCTCGGCCTTGCAGCGCTCGATCAGCGGCTCTGTTACTGGGACCGTTCGATGCCGGCGATCTTCCAGAGCGAGCCCTCACGCACCAGGCGGAGCGTCAGAGAGTGCCCCTCCCAGCTCGTGTCCACTCGCACCGTCGCCTCGTCCCCCGCTACTTCCGCCTCGTGGACGGTAATGTCGGTGGGCAGGTCCTGCGCCAGCAGGATCGGATCGTACCCGCCCATCTCGAACCCAGCCACGATCGCGACGATCTCCTCGATCAGATCCTGCGTGAGATACATGCCGAACCCGTAAAAGGCTTGGTCCGCCAGCGGGTTGCCCGGATAGTGCAGGTACCACTGGTAAAAGTGGCTCACCACCTGCTCCGGCGTCCGCTCGGACGCATCCGTCGGCGTGTGGCAGCCGATACCACTGATCCGCCACAGGTCGCCATCCTGGGTCAGGGTGACGTCCAGGCTGTGCCCTGGGAAGGTCGTGTAGACCGTCAGCGTCGCCTCGTTCTCCCCGATCTCGGCCTGGCCAACGGACACGGCCATCGGCACGTCCTGGGCGCAGAGGAACGGGTCATAGCCACCCATCTCAAAACCGGCGATGATCTCGTCGATCTCCGCGATCAGCTCCTGGGTCAGGTACATTCCAAAGCCATAGTAGGACTTGTCCACCATCACGTTCCCAGGATAGTGAATGTACCAGTTGTAAAAGGCCTGCACCACCTGCTCCGGCGTGCGGCTGGCCGCATCCGGCAGCCGGCAGGTGATCTCGTCGATCCGCCAGCTATCATCGGCCTGGCGCAGCGTCAGGTCCAGGCTATGCCCTGGGAAGGTCGTGTAGACCGTCAGCCAAGCCTGATCCTCGTACACCCGGGCCTGCCCCACCGATACCGCCGTGGGCACGTCCTGAGCGCAGAGGAACGGATCGTAGCCGCCCCCCTGCATGGAGGCGTAAGCCTCCTCGATCCGGGCCACCAGCCCTTCGGTCAGCAGCGGGTGGTCCACATAAGCCTCGTCAGCGCGCACGGTACGGCCCGCTGCGAGATCGTTATAGGCGATATACCAGCCATAGAACGACCGCGCAGCCTCTTCCGGCGTGGCCGCCTCCCCCGGCAGAGCCGGCAGATCGGCCTCCACGTTGGCATCCACGGCTTTCACAAGAGCCTGCTCCCCAGCGGGAGCCGCCTCCTCGGCAGCCGCGACCGCTTCCACCGTAACCACGCGCTCAGCACCTCCGTCCTCCGGCGCCGGTCGAGTCGCCTCAGGCGCGCATCCAGCGACCAGCGCCACCCCTAACGCCAGCACCAAAGCAACCCCGGTTCTCCTCAAGTGTAGCATCTCTGTCTCCGTTTTCTCC
>CAZUZB010000120.1:5289-6369 GCA_964624695.1 uncultured Anaerolineales bacterium
CAGCTAGCCGCCGAGCTCTGCCTGGGCCCGCTCCAGCAAGGCCCGCATATAGCCGATCGCATAGGCCGTGCCACTGCCGGCCGCGTACTTGCCGACAAACTGCGGCGTGTGATCCAGCGTCACCGTGCCCGCGTACCCCGTCTCCACCAGCGTCCGCATCACCGCGTACATGTCCATATAGCCATTGTCCAGGAACGTCTCGGTAAAGCGCGGCAGCGTGCCCGTCACGTTGCGAAAGTGCACGATCAGCACCCGGTCATCGGCCACGAACTCGCGCAGGCCCGCCAAGAGATCGCCAAACCCCTCGGCCCCGCCTTCCAGCCAGCAGCCGCAGCAGAATTCCATCCCGAGCGCCGGGCTGCCAGCGATGGCGAACGCCCGTCGGTAGGCATCGATGCTGCGAATCAGGCACGGCACGCCGGCGATGGGCTGGTCGCTGGGCGGGTCGTTGGGATGCAGCGCCAGGCGCACCCCCGCCCCCTCTGCCACCGGCATCATCCGCCGGCAAAAGGAAGCGAAATTGTCCCAGAGCTCGTCCTCGCCATAGACGCGGCCGTGGGTCAACGGCCGCGCAGCGAGATCCTCCATATCCACCCTGCGCGCCGCCGCGCCGCGCGATTCGCCCGGCGCCGAGCTCCAGACCTGGTCGGGCTCCCAGGTAAAGGTGGTCACGCCGATGCCAGCCCGCCCCAGGTTCTCCACAAAACGCTGATACTCGGCGATGACCGCGTCACGCTCGGGCAACGCCAGATGGATGGCGGCGTTCTTGGCCACCGTCATGTTCCCCACCATCGAGAGGCGCAGGCCCGCGTCCTCGACCCGCTGCTTGAGCGCCGCCAGCGACGCCACATCCCGCTGGTCGTCCCGCACCCAGGTATAGACGCAAGGCACGCCGAGCTGCCTGGCATAGGTCAGCTCCTCCTCGCTGGCATCGGGCGAGATCATCATCGTAAAGCGTAGAGGAGCGTAAGCGACATGATCGTGGCACATGGATCCTCCCTTTCTGTGTGTGCCACCGATTCTAGCTTGGCCGCCCATGGCCGCCAACCCGGGCAACCGCCTCACCACCAATCGGCGTTG
>CAZUZB010000121.1:0-6297 GCA_964624695.1 uncultured Anaerolineales bacterium
TAGGCCAAATCTGGTTCTCCTGGCCCTAGATCATGCGAGCGCCGCATCACGATCAGCGTGATGTCGTCGGCCTGGGGCTGCTCCTCCACGAACGCGTGCAGCGAGGCGTCGATCCGCTCCAGAACCTCCTCGGCCGGGGCGCTCCCACAGCCCTTTAGCGCTTGCACCAGCCGCTCTCTGCCATATTCTTGCTGCTTTTCGTTCACCGCCTCGATCACTCCATCGGTATAGAGCAGCAACAAGTCGCCGGGCTCCATGGTCTCGGCGCTCTCCTCGAGCTGGGGGTCATCCAAGATGCCCAGCACCACGCCCGCGGGCCGAAGGTCGATGGCCTCGCCAGTGCGGGCTCGGTAGAGCAGGCCTGGATTGTGTCCCGCCCTCGCATACCGAATCTCCCCCGTGGCCAAACAAACCACCGCGTAGAACACGGTCACAAACATGCCCGATCGCGCGTCGTCCATCAAGACGCGATTGGCGCGCCGCAACGTCTCGGCGGGGTCGGCGGTGGTAAGCGCGGCTGCTCGTAGCACCGCCCGCGAAAGCGCCATGTAAAGGGCGGCTCCGACGCCCTTGTCCGAGACGTCCGCGATGACCAGCCCCAAGCGGTCATCGGGCAGCGGGATGAAATCGTAGAAATCACCCCCGACACCGCGGGCCGCGCGCCACTCGGCCGCCAGATCCCATCCTTCGGGTTCTGGGCAGCATTCGGGCAAAAAGCTCTCCTGAATCTCACGCGCCAGCTCGATGCTCCGATGCAACCGTTCCTGCTCCAGGGATTGTTGGTGGAGACGCGCGCTTTCGATCGCCAGAGTGAGTTGGTTGGCGACGCCAGCCAAGATGCCCATGCGATGCTCCGGTGCGGTGCGATGGGGGGCTTCTCCTCCCACCAAAAAGGCGCCCAGCAGGCGATCCCACGTCCGTAGCGGATGGGCGGTCACTCGCTGCAGCTCGGCTTGGCCGCCAGCGTTCTGGAAGCTAAAGGACGCATCCAGATGTTCCGTTGCAGTGACCAGCGGCTGCAGCAGCTCGTGGGCGAACGACGACGGCTCAGACTCGATGGCCTCTTCGATCTCGGCTGGTACGGCGTGGCCGCGCGCGATGGCAAATCGTTGCTGGTCCTCGTCCCATAAGAGCACGACGCACCAGTCGACACTCACCAGCAGCGGTGTCAGCCGGACAACCGTCGTCAGGACTTCATCCACGTCCGGGCTGGCGCTCAACATCGTGGCTACCTGCAAGAGCGCCGTGGACGCCCAGGCCTCTTCGCGCAGTGATGCGTTCAGCCGCGCATTCTCCAGTGCCATGCCCGCATAGTCGGCGGCGCCGGCCAGGATCGTCTCGCGATGCTTCCATGGCAGGCCACGGCCCTCGAGCTGCTCGGCTACCAGCACTCCCGCCACTTCGCCGCCCGCGCGCAGCGGCAGGGCAATTACTTCGCCGTCGTGCTGCGCGGCTTGATCCTCCCAACCAGGGATATGGCCCAACCCTGAAACACGTCCTTGGGCCCTCTCTCCTGTCTTGACCGCGGTCGCAAGGACGTATGCTTCAGAGGATGGGATCGCGCGGCCGCGCAGCTCCTCCATCTGCTCCGGCGCGATGCCGCTGCCTTCGACCAGCTCAAACACCTCGTCCTGCTCCGACCACAGGTACACCAGGCAACGGTCGACGCCCGTGAGCATCTCGACCAGGCGGACGACACTGTCCAGGATCTCCTCGCGGGTGTTGCTATGCGCCACCGACTCGGCCACTTGTAGGAGCGCCGTGGATACCCAGGCCTGCTCTTGTCCCTCCTGGTAGATGCGGCTATCCTCAATGGCGATGGCCACCAGGTCACTGAGAGCTCCCAGAGCGACGAGCTCCTCGCTGCCGAACGCATTGTCCTCGTCGCTCTGGACGTCCATCACTCCCAAGATGCGCTCTTCGACCTTGAGTGGGACGGCCACCTCCGAGCGTGTCGCGGCAAGCGAGGGATCGCCAACGAATCGGCTATCCTGCGAGACGCGATTCGCGATGGCGGGCTCGCCCTTTTCCGCGGCCCAGCCCACGATGCCCTGGCCCCACGCAACGTTCACACCCCGCTTCTGGACGGTGGCGTTGGAGCTCGCGCGGAAGACGACCTGCTTTGACTCTTGATCCACAGTGAAAAGGCTGACGCAGTGGTATCCAAAGGTATCGTGAACCAAGCGCACCGTATCCTCAAAGAGGGTGTCGAGATCCAGGATGGCCGCTACCCGTCGACCGACCTCTGCTACTGCCATCAGGTGCGCTGCTCTCTTGCGCTCATTGGCATAGGCGTTGGCCGCTCTCAGGGCTTGGGCCGCCTGTGAGGTGGCAGCTACCAGTGGCTTGTGCACGGCGGGGCCAAAAGCGTCGGGCTTGTCATGCTGGAGCGATATCACCGCAAAGAGCTCGCCTCCGACCTCGACGGGCAGATAGGCGCCGCTCTGGGCTGCAAAGCCCATGCGCAACGGCCGATAGGGAACGGAGGCCAGATCGTTCACAAACAGAGGTTCCCGCAGGCGGGTCACCGTACGGTACAGACCATCGCCAATGTCAGACGGCTGGACCGACTCGCCATCGAGCAGGCAAAAGGTCAAGATCGGAGTCCCTGCGCTGTCAGGCACTTGGACCGCGAATCCTCGGACCGGTGCGATGGCGACAAGGTAGCGGTGCAAGAGGGCGTAGATGGCTTCAGGTTCTGGGCCCGCTCTCAAGAGGTCGCGTCCCAGATCGCTCATCAGAGAGAGCTCACGAACTCGGTGCCGTTCCTCGTCCAGGGCTGCGATCAGGCGGCGGAGCATCAGCCCCGCCGCAACCAGGGCCATGAGCATGACCAGGATGGCAGGGCCGCTCTGTGTCTGATAGATCTCTGCCAGCAGCACCGAAGCGGGCAACGGCGCCAGCTCGACAATCAGCGAATAGTTGCTGATGCGGCGCAAGAAGTCGAAAGCTCCTGACCAGCCATGCTTTAGCAGAATGCCCAGCCACCACGCGGTATGATCCAGCAAGAACAAGGCGCATGAGGCTGCCAGAACCCGTGCGAACCCGTCCCACGTGAGGATGCCAAGTGGGACTTGGCCCCCCAGCCCCTGGTACAGGGCCCCGACGCTGATGAGGATCAGGGCTCTCAGGCCGCCAACGTACCACGTCTCCAGGAGGCGTATTGGGGCAGTGTAACCCGGCGTGCGCCCCGTCACCGACCACTGCGTGATCGCGGCCGCCAACCCTGCGAGCAGCCCGGCGGAAGGTCCTCCGAACAGGAACAGCACGGCCAAATCTAGGATTCCCACCAGGCTGTGGGTCACGCCCGTGATGACGTGAAAGCCCATTCGCTTGACGCACGTGCTGACGATCAACAGCGCCAGCGCGTCTGTCCATGGGGGCAATGTGGTATGGGGCAAGGTCAGTGCCAGCGCGGCCAAACCGGCCAAGCCGATGAGCACAGAATAGGCGCGAACTGCAGAGTGTGCTGCGGAGCGGGACTTCATGCGGACCCCAATGTGCCAACGAATCAGCTATACGACCGACGGCAGCGACGGCGGCGAGCAATGGAGGATGCGGTCAAAACCGCACAGCTCGAACGTATCCATCAGACGAGGATGTACTTGAACGAGTTCCAGATAACTCTCTTGCTGATCGGCCTGACGGTGGGCCAGCAACAGGCAGCGGAGCACACTGCTGCTGATATAGGTCACTTGCGAAAGGTCGACCGTGAGGTGCCGGAAACCCGCCCCTAGTGCGGCAGAAAGCTTGCGCTCGAGAGCAGGTACGGCGGAGGCGTCAAGCCGCCCTGCAGGAGCAATCAGTGCCGAGGCCTGCGGCTCTTGGCTGGCGTCGCTCACGATGACCGCTCCCCAATGCGCTTGCGCATGATGACCTGGTTGCCCCCCTCGCTGGGGGTGGCAAACACTACCGAGTCCATCAGCTTGCGCATAAAGAACAGCCCCAAGCCGCCAATGTCGCGATCCTCGATGGGTTTGCCCAGGTCGGGCTCGGGCACAGCAGTCGCGTCAAACACTTGGCCTTGATCCACCACCTCGATCACAAACTCGTTGCCCTCGAGATAGCAGCAGACGCGAACCTCGCCCTCGGGATCCCCCTGATACGCGTGGACCATGGCGTTGGTGCAGGCTTCGTCCACCGCCATTTGAACCTGGAAGACCTGCTTCTCGGACATGCCCGAAAGCCGAGCTCGCTCGGACACAAAGATGCCAATGTTGGCCAAGTTCGCTAGCTCGCTGGTGACGCAGATCTCGTGCTGGGTGCTCGTCATGCGAGACTACCCTCGATGGTATGGGGACAGAACGGCGCGCTCGGACTCTCGATCGTTGTGGCCCGGTCAGGTTGCGAGCAGCCCCTAGCCCATTCTAAAAGCTGCCGACTGCAAGCACGGCATCGTCATAGATCTGGACGAGCGGGAGGATACCTGCGAGGTCAAGCACCTCTTTGATCCGCTCTGGGATGGCTGCCAACCGTACATCTCCGCGATTCCAGCGGCGGCATTCCTTGTAAGCCTGAACCAGGGCTCGGATGGCGGCGCTCCCGAAAAAGGTGACGTCTTTCAGGTCGAGCACGATGCGAAAGACGCCGGCATCCATGGAGGTTCGCAGAGCTGCCTGCAGTTCATGGGCGTTGCTGCTGTCAAAGCGACCAGAAAGAGCGATCAAGTCGCAGCGCTTGAGATGGTTGGTGCTGATCTGCATGCTCGGGCCTCCTCCAGCGTGTTCGCAGAATCCAACACATTATAACATGGCAGAGGGGCTCAACCAAGCCAGATGCTCTCCTGCGGGGGCAGGCGTTCGGGGTTGGCAGCCAGGTTGGCGGCGACGGCGCCGAGGCCGATCGTCAGCCAGAGCAGCGAAGAGGCATGTGGAAACACCAGGTTGAACAAGTAATGGTCGAAAAGCCCTCCGAACAGGCCCCCACAGACTGCCAGAGTGATGCCTAGCGCGATGGGCTGCAGGTCTTTATCTCGCTTGAGCGCCTGGTAGCTCTGCAGAAAATGCCATCCGTAGCTCCCGATGGCCGCCAAAAAAGCGAGCAGACCCACGACGCCCATCTGCTCAGCGATCTGCAGGTACACGTTCGAGACGCCCAGGTACGTATCGATATCAGGTGTGCCCGAGAATCCGACGCCGAACCAGGGATATCGTCCTATGAGAATCAGTGCGTCCTTGTACTCGCCAAAACGCATCTGGGTGGCGAGATCCTGGCCCTGCACGCCCTCGATGAAATGCGCCACATAGTTCTGCGTCCATGGGAGGAGAAACAGCAGCGCCAGGCCCAGCAGGCCAAACCAGGCCAGTTTGCGATAGCGGAGTACGGCGAGCAGGCCGATGGCGACTGCCAAGCCGGCAAATGAGCCGCGTGAGTAGGTCAGCACCATGCAAATCACCATCACACCTACCATGCCAAACAGGATGGCGCGCGGCAGAACGGGTTTCGGGGCTAGGGCCATGGCGGCTGCTATCGTCGTGGTAAAGATGAGCAGTCCCCCCAACACGTTCGGGTCCACCGAGGTAGAGATGGCTCGTAGCGGCAGATCAGGGTTATCCTCCACATAGCGCAGCACGTCGATGCCCGAGGGATAGCGCACCACGCGTAGCGCAGAGAGGATGCGTGTGGCGAGATCGCGAGGAATCAAGTAGAGCACGATTCCCACAAAAGCAGCGATGGCCCCTCCCGCCATCAGCACGACCACCGCGATCCGTAGTCGTTCCCGGCTTCGAATGATGTTGGTGACCACCAGAAACAGCCCCAGGCTCAAGAGAATCTCGGCAAAATGCCTGATGTTGTTGGCTGTGAGAGAGGCATGCTCCAGCCCCCTCACATACGAGACGATAGCCAACATGATGAACAGCAGCAGGGGCATCGTGGTCGGTGTCGTGACAAGACGTGTGTCCTTGCGCGCCAGCAGTCGGCTTAGCCAGACCAGGTAAAGCCCCGCTAGGGCCAGGTCAAGAAACGTGGGAGAAAAGCCGATATCCACCGGCACCGCGGCAAAGGGCAGCAGCGTGATAATGGCGATGGCGCTGAGGAGCCCCACGAGGGGGCTTCGCAAGATCAGATAGCCTACGGCCATGGCGGCCAGAGCTGCACTGCCGTACATCCAGCCCAGCAAGCCCAAGATGGCGCCCACAGGAGCCCCCACCAGAAGGCAAAGTGTCAGAATAGACAGGCCGCGGACCCACCATGTGCGATGGGTGAGGCCTTTTCGGAGGCGATGGTTGGCGCAATCTACCAGCGTGACGATGCTCAACGCGCTCCCTTCCAGCGACGCCATGGTAACATAGTGCT
>CAZUZB010000122.1:0-6271 GCA_964624695.1 uncultured Anaerolineales bacterium
CAGATCCATTATAGTGCCTGGGAATGCTACTGACAAGTGTTACGCCGCCATCGCCCTTTGACACACCCCCCAGCCAACCCTATAATCGCGGGCGTCCGCAGACGCAACCCCTGGGTATTCCCAAGAAGCCACTGTGTATCAGCTCGCCCATGCCTGGGCTTGACGACGAGAGAGATATGCCGATCAAAGCGTTTGTTTTCGATTGTGGTGGTGTCCTACTAAGCAATCGCGATATGTCGCGCTACCATAGCTGGGAGGACCGATTGGGCCTTCAGCGGGGCGAACTGGCCGCGCGGCTCTATGGCGGGGAGGCGTGGCGCAAAGCCGAGCTCGGCGAGCTGAGTGAGGACGACTACTGGGTGGCCGCGGGCAAAGAGCTTGGGCTGGACGATCCCCAGCAAGTCACCACCCTTAAAAAAGACATGTGGGATAGTTGGACAATCGACCCCCACACCCTCGCGCTGGTCGATTGTGTGCGCCAGCGGCACCGCGTGGCCATCCTCTCTAACGCAACGGACGTGCTGGTGACGGCCCTGCGCGATCGCTACGGCATCGCGGATCGGTTTCACACGATCATTTCCTCGGCCGATGTGGGCGTGGCCAAGCCCGACCGCCGCATCTATGAGATCGCGCTGGAACGCCTTGATGTCGCCCCCGACCAGGTCGTATTCGTGGACGATCGCCCCGACAATGTGGCCGCTGCCGCCAACCTCGGCATGCACGTGATCTGGTTCGTGAGCGGCGATCTGCTCGCACGCCAGATGCAGCACTATCTCCACCATCAGCCTATGGACGAGGCGGCGGGGGGAGAGCCCGGCTCCAACGGGCACGAGCAGTAGCCCCCCTGCGGAACCTAGCGCCAGCGCGTGGCGTCCATAGAGAGCCTGGCTCCTATCGCTAGGGCTATCGCCAGATGCGAGGTTCCATGCCAGCAACACGCCCGCTTCCTCCCAGCATGCAAGAGACGCAGCGGCAGTCTTGGCGGAGAGACCTGCTCCAGGGGGTCGTTCTCGGTCTGGTGACGTGCCTCATCCTGGCCTTGCTGGCCCTGCTGGGCGCCATCGGCGTCTATGCCTACTATGCCCCGCGATTGCCCGTTCCCGGCGATCTCTACGAGCGCGCGTCCACCTTCCGCAGCCTCAAGATCTATGATCGCGATGGCGCACTCCTCTGGGAGACCTTTGCTCCCGAAACGGGACGACGTACTGTGGTGCGCTACGACGATCTGCCGCAGCACCTGGTGAACGCCACGGTGGCGACCGAGGACGGAACCTTTTTCTCCAACCAAGGCGTCAGCATCTTTGCCATCGCTCGTGCCGCGTTGCAGGACGTCCAAGCCGGCGCAATCGTCTCTGGGGCGAGCACCATCACCCAGCAGCTCGTCAAGATGCTCTACCTCTCCACAGAGCAGACCTTTTCGCGCAAGATTCAAGAGGCCATCCTCTCCATCGAGATCACCCGGCGCTACAATAAGCCCGAGATTCTGGCCCTGTACCTGAACGAAGTCTACCTGGGCAACCATGCCTATGGCATCGGCAGCGCGGCCGAGGTCTACTTTGGCAAGCACGTGTCCACGCTCACGCTGGCCGAATCGGCCACCTTGGTGGGCCTGATCCAGGCGCCCGCCGCCTATGACCCTTACGCGAACCCCGCGGCGGCCCTGGGGCGGCGGGGCGTTGTGCTGGACCTCATGGTCGCGGATGGGTACATCACCCCAGCCGAGGCGGCCGAGGCCAAAGCGGCGCCCCTGGAGCTGCGTCCCCGCGGATTCGAGCTCCGGGCCCCCCATATGGTCATGTACGTGCTCGGCGAGCTCGAGCGCACGTTCAGCACGGAAGAGCTCTACAACCGGGGCCTGCTGGTCTATACCACGCTCGACCTGGAGCTTCAGCAACAGGCCGAAGCCACCGTCGCCGAGCAGATGCCCTCCCTCCAGCAAAGGGGCGCCACCAATGCCGCCGTGATCGCCATCGATCCGCGAACCGGCGATGTACTGGCCATGGTTGGATCGGCCGGCTATGACGACGATGCCATCGCGGGCAACGTCAACGTCGCCATCAGCCCTCGCCAACCCGGTTCGACTATCAAGCCGTTCCTCTATCTGGCGGCCATGGAGAACGGCTGGACGCCCGCCACCATGCTGATGGACGTCTATCAAGAGTTCCCGCCCTCGTATCAACCCGTCAACCACGACGACAAAGAGTGGGGGCCGATCTCGCTGCGCACGGCCCTGGCATGCTCCCGCAATGTGCCCGCTGTCTCCACCTTGCAGCAGATCGGCGTCCCCGCATTCCTCGATGTGACCTCGCGGGTGGGGATCGCTTCGTACACCGAACAAGACTATGGGCTCTCCATGGCGTTGGGCGCCTACGAGACCACCCTCCTCGAACTCACCAGCGCCTATGGCGTCTTTGCCAATGAGGGACGACGGGTGGAGCCACGCGTCATCCTGCGCATCGAGACGCAAGAGGGGGACACCCTCCTTCCCGCCACCGATCCGACGTCGGAACAAGTGGTCGATCCGCGGCTCGCCTATCTGATCACCGACATCCTGGCAGATGAGGAGGAGCGCGCCAGGACGTTTGGGTGGAACAGCAACCTGAACCTGCCTTTCCCCTCGGCGGCCAAGACGGGCACCACCAACAGCTATCGCGATGGCTGGATCATCGGCTACACACCCGAGCTCGTCACAGGCGTGTGGGTAGGGAACCACGACGGCCGTCCGATGGATGGGCTCAGTGGCGCGCAAGGAGCTGGCAGCATCTGGCGGCCGTTCATGGAGCGCGCCCTGGCCAACTCTTCTCACCCTACGTTCCGCCAGCCCGAGGGCCTGGTCTCGGTCGAGGTCTGCCCCGTCTCGGGCATGCTTCCCGGGCCAGATTGCCCCACCGCCGTGCGCGAGCTGTTCCTGCAAGAGAACGCCCCTCAGCACACCTGCAGCGTGCACACCCGCCGGATCGTATGCACCATCTCAGGCCAACTGGCAGGGGAACACTGCCCTGCGGAGTCAACAGAAGAGCGCGCCTACACGGACCTGGGGCCAGCCTGGGATGATTGGCTCCGCGAGCAAGGCCAGGAGCCGCCTCCGCGCGAAACGTGTAGCATCCACGACCGCCCCACCCAAGTGCATCTAGAGGGATGGAGCGGTCCCATATCGGGCGTGGTGTCGATCGTGGGGACCGCCGACGTGCCGGGGTTTGTCTCCTACCGGCTAGAGTATGGGGCGGGAGCCGAGCCACGATCGTGGACCCTTCTCACGCCCGAAATCTCGGCCACCGTACATGATGGAGTGTTGGCCCGCTGGGATACCTACACGCTGCCCAATGGGATCTACAGTCTCAAGCTGGTGGCTCGTGGCAGCGAAGGGATCGAGGCCCAGGCTGTCATCACCGTGCAGATCGCCAACGCGACTCCCACGCCGCAACCATCGGCGACGCCCACGTTGACGCCCACCCCAACGCCAACGCCCGAGCCAACAATGACCATTGAGCCGACGCCGACCACGACCCCAACACCCCCCGTGGAGGAAGAGGCCGCCAGCTCACCAGAGCCCTAAAAGGCCAAGAATGACAAACCTGCGGCGGCCTCTGTTGATCGAGAGCCGCCGCAGGTCAGGATGCGGAGCCTATGGGAGGTAGATGAACGGGTTTCGTTTGACGCCGTTCTCGATGACCTCAAAGTGCAGGTGCGGGCCAGTCGAGTTGCCAGTGCTACCGCAGTAACCGATGAGCTGACCCTTGTTGACCGACTGGCCGGTGTCCACCGTGATGACGGACAAATGCGCATACAGCGTCACAAAGCCGTTACGATGATCGATCATCACCATATTACCATAGCCACTGTTGCTATACTGAACCACCGAGACAAAGCCCGAGTCAGCGGCATAGATGGACGTTCCCTTGGCGGCCGCGATATCGATAGCGCGATGCTGGCTCCAATACTGCTGCGACACATAGCCGCTGATAGGCCAGGCGAACCGACCGCTACCGCGCCCAGCGTCGGCGGGAACAGCCCCCGAGTACGCCGATACCCGGTATGCCTGGTACGGCTTTTGCCCACCGGGAACGACCAACCGCTCACCAACGGTCAGCGTCTGGTCAGCGCCGAGGTTGTTGGCTGGGAACGCCGCGAGCGTCGCCGGTTCCACGTTATACGTACGCGCGATCGATTCGAGCGTATCGCCCTTGACCACCACATGGAGGGCTCCATCAATAGGGAGAATCAGCACCTCTTGCCCGATCTGCAAATAGTCGGGGTTGTTGGCGAGGCGATCGTTTGCCCAGAGGATGCTGGTGGTCTGCAAGCCAAAGCGCTGGGCGATCGAGGAGACATTGTCGCCCGGCTGGACGTTATAGGTGATCACCCAGGTGCGCACCTGCTGGGGCGCAGTCACCAACGGCAACACATCGCCCATGACGCGCACGGTGTAAGGCACGGCGTTGGGCTGAAGATAGCGAGTGGAGGCGGTAGAAGCACTGGCGGCGGGGACCAGATTGGACGGATTCGTGGCCAACGGCGTGGTAAGGCCGCCCAAACTGGGCCGGCTGGCCTGAAGAGGTATCAACTGCCAGCCCGCTGCCACCAAGAGGGCG
This sequence comes from uncultured Anaerolineales bacterium, assembly GCA_964624695.1. Lineage (GTDB taxonomy): Bacteria > Chloroflexota > Anaerolineae > UBA1429 > UBA1429 > DAIRUQ01. Next base: position 4,593 of record CAZUZB010000122.1, read on the forward strand.
AGCAAGAGCAGATGCGTCGCCCTGTGCGGCAGGGCTCGCACGCCTCTTCGGATCAGTTGGGAAAGGAGAATGGCGGGCGCCCAATCTCCCTTGCTTTGCAGAGTCCGAGCTCTAGAGGAGCTAAGGCTCTCGATGTAGGGTTGCAAGGAACTCGGCATTGCTTTTTGTTTTACGAAGCCTATCCAGGACTGGCTCAACCGACTCTAGCCCCCCGATTGTATCAATCATTCGACGCAATGTCCAGACCTTGCTCAAAACTTCGGGCTCAAGCAAAAGCTCCTCGCGTCGCGTGCCCGAGCGCTCGATATCGATAGCAGGGAAAATGCGCCGCTCGGAGAGCTTGCGATTCAGATGCAGCTCCATATTGCCTGTGCCCTTGAACTCTTCATAGATGATGTCATCCATACGGCTGCCCGTATCCACCAGGCACGTAGCAATGATGGTCAGGCTGCCCGAGTCCTCCAGCTTGCGGGCCGCGCCAAAGAACCGCTTGGGCGGATGGACCGCGGCTGGATCAAGGCCTCCCGATAGAGTACGCCCACTGGGCGGAACCACCAAATTATAGGCGCGAGATAGGCGCGTAATGCTATCGAGCAAGATCACCACATCGCGGCCGATCTCTGTCAAACGCTTGGCCCGCTCCAGAGCCATCTCGGCCACTTTGGCGTGGTTCTGCACCGGCTCGTCAAAGGTGGAATGCGCCACCTCGGCCTCGACAGAGCGATCCATGTCGGTGACCTCTTCTGGGCGCTCACCGATCAGCACCACCATGAGATGCACGTCACTATGGTTGGACGTGATCCCATTGGCAATCTCCTTGAGGATGGTGGTCTTGCCAGCCTTGGGCGGGGAGACAATCAGGCCGCGCTGCCCACGGCCGATCGGCGCCAGGAGATCGATCAAACGGGTGGAAAAAATGTTGGGCTCGGTCTCGAGCTTGAACTGCTGGTACGGAAAGATCGGGGTCAACCGCTCGAAATTCGGCCGACGACGTGCCTGCTCGGGATCCAGCCCATTGATGGCTTCGACGCGAAGCAAGCTATAGTATTTCTCTGATTCCTTGGCCGGTCGCACTTGGCCAAAGACCATATCGCCCGTGCGCAGCTCAAAGCGGCGGATCTGAGACTGAGAGACGTACACGTCCTCATACCCCGGCATCATCCGCTCCGACCGCAGGAACCCGATCCCATCCTGAACAATATCCAGCACCCCGCCGCCAAAAATAAAGCCCTGATCCTCTGCGTGCGACTTGAGCAGGCGAAAGATCAGGTCTTGCTTCTTGAGGCGACTGTACCCACCGATATCACGGGTGCGCGCCATATCGCGCAACTCGCTCAGGGTCATCGTCTCGAGTTCAACAATGTTCACAGTGGACACTCCGTTGGGAAAATGCGGTAGCGCTTGGGTCGTGCCGATACACCACGCAAGGCTGAGGAGCCTGCACGAGCTCCAGACTGCACGTTTGGAAAACAACGCCCGTAGGGGTGAGGAAGAAACCGCCTGTAGACGGCATACCATGCTGGGGGAATCAACTCTTGCGGCGATTATACCATGCAGGTTTGAGAGCGTCAACCCACCGTGATCACATCTTGAGGCTCTTGGCCCAGTTCTCCTCTAGTCACGTCGTGAAAACCGGGTTGACGGCAGGCATCCCCCATGCTACAATCTGCTCAACTGCG
>CAZUZB010000123.1:0-2176 GCA_964624695.1 uncultured Anaerolineales bacterium
GCGAGCAGCCCGACGATGCAGAAACGCGTTGCCAGCCTTGATCTCATGCCGCTCCCGTCTCCATGTCTATGCGTTCAATCCCAGGCTGCGCTCCACCGCCTGGGCCAGCGCGGCGAACTCGTGTGGGGCCAGGCCCGTCTGGCCCTCGGCGGGCGGCGCCCAGAGGCCCGTGGCCGCCACGCGGGGATCGTGCGCCTTGTGCCCCAGCCAGCGCGAGGGCAACTCTCCCTGGCGGCAGACGTTGCCAGCCAGCAGCCCTTGGGACCAGCGGCGCCGTTGGGCAGCGTCGTCGCACTCGACGATGCGGAACCCAACGTGGCTGCGCAGCCACTTGCTGGTGAGGACCTCCACCTCGGGCAGGGCCATCTCCTCATCGCCCAGCCACTGATCGAGCGAGGCTTTGTCCAGGTGGCGCGCTCGGATCAGCGCGGCTCCGACGTGGCGCCGCAGGTCGCTGCGCAGCCGCGAGCCCACCAGGCGATCGGGCGGCCCATAGTGATCCTCCAGCCGTGAGGTGACGGGCAGGCTGTCGCAAGGGTCGGCGAACACGAGCCGCTCGCCGCGGCGCTCCTCCTCCCAAAAGGTGAGCAGGCCGTCCTCCGGCAGCCACTGGCCCCAGAGGGGATAGTGATGCTGCGGCAACGAGCGCAAGAGATCGCACCATACGTCGGCCGAGCCTGTCGGTTCCTCTTCCATGGCCCCTCCTCCGTGTTTGTGAGACGATGATACACGCGGAGGGCCACGATGGCAACGCGGCGCCTGTGGCCTGAGCGAGCAACCCTCGCTCCTGGGGCAATCCACGCCAGACGGTTGACACCGGCTTGCGAGTGGGGCAGGATGCGCAAGAGTTCACCAGCAGGGGCGGTCTCAGGCCCGGATGGGCCGAGCGGGCGAATCCCCCAGCACCTATAGGAGAGACGATGACGACCTACCATATCAACAACCAGCCTGGGGTCGGCAGCAATGCGAACCCGGGCACCAGCGAGGGCGCCCCTTGGGCCGACTTTGCCCCGCTGCACCAGCGCACGCTGGCGCCCGGCGATCGGGTGCTGCTGGCGCGGGGCTGCACCTGGAATCAGCAGCTCACCATCGAGGATTCGGGCACCCGCGAGGCCTGGTGCGAGCTGGGGGCCTATGGCACGGGCCCGCGCCCCCGCATCATCCGCAACGGCGATGCCGTCGAGCGCGGTATCCGCCTGCACAATCTCTCCTACTGGCACATCCACGATCTAGAGGTCGGCTGCGCTGGCATCGGCATCCTGGCCTATTACACCACGCCCGGCCATGAGGGATTGCGCTTTGAGGATATCTATGTCCACGATTGCTACGGCATCCATGTGGGCTGGTTCCCGGCCGATGGCGCCGCCCGCCAGCACGGTCTGAAGGATCGCTGCGGCCTCTCGTCCGGCATCTGGATCACCTGCGAGCCCATGGAGCTCGAACCCGGCGCCTATGTGCTGCAGGATGTGGTGCTGGATCGCATCGAGGGCTCCCATAACGCTGACAGCGTGGCGCTCAGCCCGCATAGTCCCGCGGTTACCGGGCACCGCGAGGGAACGGCCAGCTACCCCATGCGCGGCTTTGTCCTGAACCATCTCGATTTCCACGATGACGTCGCCCCCAACCCCGGCGGCATCCCCGATACCCTGCGGCTGCTCCACTGCGAGGATGTGCTGGTCTTGAACTCGACCTTTGACAACGAGTGCGGGCGCCACACCAATAGCGGCACCGCCATCGTGTTGATGGTGGGTATGAAGGACCTGACCTATGTGAACTGCAGCTTTACCCGAACGCCCGACACCGGCTCCCATGACCAGTGCGCCATCGATTTCGAGAGCACCAACCGCAGCGTCCAGGTGCGCGGCTGCTACTTTGGGCAGAACGCCGGGCCGGGCGTCGAGTTCCTGGACATCTGGGGAGAAAAGTGCTTTAGCCTGGATCACGAGGTCTCGGGGAACGCCTTCGAGGGCAACGGCTGGGCCACCCACGGCGGCCAGGCCGGCTCGGGCGGCATCCACCACTATGGCGGCAACTTTGCCTCGGCCACCATCCGTGACAACCTGGTCTATGAGCCGGGCCGGCCGCTCTACCATGGCGAGTTCGTCAATTTCGAGCTGATCAACAACCTGGTGGCCAGCCAGCCGCTATGCAACGCCATCCACGGCTTTGCCGAGGC
>CAZUZB010000123.1:2276-6260 GCA_964624695.1 uncultured Anaerolineales bacterium
GGCGTGGCGGTGCAGGCGGGCGACCTGATCCGGTTCGAGGTGCGCGGCGCGGCCAACGATCCGGCCGACGCCGTCAGTTGGGCCCCCACCATCGCCTATGTCGATCCCAGCTAGCGTCGGGGCGCGAGAAACGCGCTAACCCGTCCCTGGCCGAATCAGAACGAAATAGAGGAGACACCATCCATGAATCGCTACATCAGCAACGTGCCCGGTGGTCGGGGCAGTAACCTGAACGCCGGCACCTCGGAAGAGTGCCCCTGGTTCGATTTCACCCCGCTCCACCAGACCAAGCTGGCGCCCGGCGACAAGATCCTGCTGGAGCGCGGATCCTGCTGGAACCAGCAGCTCACCCTGGTGGATTCGGGCGAGCCGCGCCATTGGGGACTGTCGCTGGACGCCTACGGCTCTGGCCCCCGGCCCAAGATCATCCGCAACGGCGACCCGATGGAGCGCTGCATCGTCTTGACCAACCCATCCCATTGGCGCATCGCCAACCTGGAGCTGGGCCACGCCGGCGTGGGCATCCTGATCCAGTACGACACGCCCGGCCATCAGGGGCTCCGCTTTGATAACCTGCTGGTGCATCACTGCTATGGCATCTTTACCCGAGACATGCCCCCGGGGCCGGCGCGAACCCAGGCCATCGCCGATCGCATCTTTCTCTCGGCCGGCATTCTGATCACCGCCGCGCCGCTGACGCTGGCCCCCGACGAGTGTATCTGCAAGGATATCCGCTTTGACAACATCGAGGGCGCCCACAACGCCGATAGCATCGCGCTGGACCCCTACGATGGCGACATCAACGGCGGCTATGGGGCCATCGGCGCGGGCGCGGCCGGCGAGCATGGCGAGTTCGCCTTTGAGGACGTCATCCTCAACCACCTCTACCTGCACGATGACGACGGCGCCAACCCCGGCGGGATCCCCGACTCGCTGCGGCTGTTCCGCTGCCGCAACCTGACGCTGCTGAACTCGTGGGTGGACCGGGCCTGCGGGCAATACACCACCACCGGCACGGCGGCGGTGATCCTGGTGGGCCAAGAAGACATCCGCTTTGTGAACAGCCTCTTTACCCGGACGCCCGATACCGGCTCGCCAGACCAGTGCGGCATCGACTTTGAGGGCTACAACCGGCGCGTGCGCTTGCAGAACAACTTTTTTGGGTACCACGCCGGGCCGGGGATCGAGTTTCTGGATATCCACGGCGAGCAGTCGTTCAGCCAGGACCACACCGTCACCGGCAACGCCTTTGAGGGCAACGGCTGGGCGGCGCGCAGTGGCCAGGCTGGCTCGGGCGGCATCCACCACCACGGGCTGGACCTGGCCACCGGCGTGATCCGCGACAACCTGGTCTACGAGCCGGACAAGCCGCTCTACCATGGCGGGTTTGTCCATTTCGAGCTGGAGAACAACCTGCAGGCCACGCGCCCGCTGGCCAACAGCCTCAACGACTTTGCCGCCTGCCAGGGTGAGCGGGGCTGGCGCTACCAGGTGCGCCCGATCGAGGGCGACTGGCAGGATCTGCCGGCCTATGACGAGGCCCGCCAGGCGTGGTGCTATGCCGCCGACGACGCCCGCGTGTGGATCAGCCGCCACGAGCAGTTCGCGGCCGAGGTGGGGACCTGGGCGGCGCGGGCCTGGCAGGCGCCGGTCGATGGGACGCTGGCTATCCGCAGCCGCGCCCTCAAGACCTATGCCGGCGGCGCCCGGGTGATGGTGCAGATCACCAGGAATGGGGATGTGCTTTGGGGGCCGCAAGAGTGCCTGGGCGAGGAGCGCGAGGGTTACGAGATCAACCTCGACGAGCTGCCGGTGCAGGCGGGGGACGTGATCCGCTTCGAGGTCAGCGGCCCGGCGGGCTGGCTGGTGGACGGCGTGTCTTGGGCGCCAACCCTGGCGTACCTGGCCTAGGCCCCAGGCGCTGGACGCGTCATCGGCGAGCGCGGCGACAGAGACGCTGAGAAACGCAACGAGGTCTCCGATGCGCGTGCATCGGAGACCTCGCTTGACAGGCTATGTTCTCTTGATCGACCGCTGGAACTGTGCGGGACCTCGGCCTCGGCCGATGCCCTCCCTCAGCGCACGTTTCAGCGGTGCATCAAAGAGTTACCAGCGGCGGCCGCGGTCGCTACCGCCGCGATCGGAGCGCTCGCGAGGCGGGTTCGCCTCGTTGACCTTGAGGTTGCGCCCGTCAAAGTCCTTGCCGTCCAACTGCGCGATGGCGGTGGCGGCGTCGGCCTCGTTCTCCATGGTCACAAACCCGAATCCGCGCGCCCGGCCGGTCTCGCGGTCGGTAATCACGGCGGCCTCGGATACGGGGCCGATGGCCTCAAAGTGACGGCGTAGGCTGTCCTCGGTCGTGTCGTAGGACAGGTTCCCCACGTATAGTTTCTTACCCATTGGTTCTTTTTCCTCTTTTCGAGAGTTTCGTGGCCAGAGCACCCAGATCCACCGGGGCAACGCAGTCGCTGAGGGTACCAGCGGCGCGTCCAGGCTTTCGCTTCATGAGGGTCCTACGTGGCGCCAGGTCCTCGGAACGAACACTCTTGGAAGAGGATCGCCGGCCAGGAACCGGTTCTCGACAGGCTTTCTCACTGCGCAATGGCCCAAAAGGGACAACACACAGAGTATGCACTAGATCGGAGAAAATGTCAAACGTAGAAAACACATCGAAATATGTGTCATCCTGATCGATTGTGGCGCGTGTCCCCACCGCCGGTTCACAGGCTGGCGGCTCGGCGCGAGCGCTACCCGAGCCGGTGCTATGCGCTGGAGAGATCGGGTAGGCTGAGCGGGGCTTGGGGCCAGGTGACTTGGCTTGGGACGGCAATTCTGGTAAGGTTGCCGTTCGGCACAGCACAAAAAGGGAGTCGAGAGAATGGAAAACGTGCGCGTGGGCGTCATCGGGTTGGGAAACATGGGCATCTATCACAGCGAATACCTGCAGAATGGTGACATTCAGCGGGCGACCCTGACGGCAGTCGCCGATGTCAGCCCAGCCAGGCTGGAGCGATTCAAAGAGGTGCGAACCTTCACAGCGCCCACGGACCTGATCCGCTCTGGCGTGGTGGACGCGGTGCTCATTGCGACCCCGCACTATTTCCATACCACCATCGGCATCGAGGCGCTGGAACAGGGCTTGCACGTTCTGGTGGAAAAGCCGGTGTCGGTCCACAAGGGTGACGCGGTAAAGCTCCTGGCAGCCCATACCAACGATGCCCAGGTGTTCGCCGCGATGTTCAACCAGCGGACCGATGCACACTTTCGGCGCATCAAAGAGCTGATCGAGGACGGCGAGCTCGGCCAGCTCCAGCGCGTGCAATGGACGATTACCGATTGGTTCCGCACCGAGGCGTATTATGCCTCCAGCGGCTGGCGCGCCACCTGGAAAGGCGAGGGCGGGGGGCTGCTCATCAACCAGTGCCCCCACCAACTGGATCTCTTGCAGTGGCTTTGCGGGATGCCGTCGCGGGTGCGCGCCTTTTGCGGGCTCGGTCGTCGCCACCAGATCGAGGTGGAAGACGAGGTGACGGCCTACCTGGAGTACGCGGACGGCGCCACCGGCGTGTTCATCGCCTCCACGGGCGAGGTGCCCGGGACCAACCGCCTCGAGCTGGCCGGCGATAGGGGCAAGCTGGTGTTCGAGGGGGGCAAGCTGACGTTCTCCCGCAACGAAACCGGGACCGCCGAGTTCTGCCAGAGCTCCCCCGAGCCGTTCGGCAAGCCCGCCGTCGAGGAGTGCGAGCTGCCGGTGCAAGAGGGTGGGGGAACGCATCAGGAGGTCACCCAGAACTTTGTGGATGCCATCCTGGATGGCGCGCCGCTCATCGCCCCGGCGTCCGAAGGGGTGCGCTCGGTGGAGCTGGCCAACGCCATGCTGTACTCGTCCCTCTGCGATGTGACGGTAGAGCTGCCCTTGGACGCCCAGGCCTATGAGGAGCTGCTGAACGGCCTCATCGCCAACTCGACCGTTGAGAAGCGGGT
>CAZUZB010000124.1:0-1354 GCA_964624695.1 uncultured Anaerolineales bacterium
ACCGCCGAAAACGGCTCGCCGCCCGTGAGCACAGCGGAGACGTTTCTCGCTGCGATCATGCAGGCGGCCACGGTGGCTTCACGAGTCGCCGAGCCGATATGTGGCGTGATCAGCACCCTGGGATCGGTCAGCAGCGGGGAGCCTTGGGGAGGCTCCTCCTCTAGCACGTCCAGCGCGGCCCCAGCCAACAGGCCCGCGCTGAGAGCCCTGTACAGCGCCTGCTCGTTCACCACCCCACCACGGGAAGTGTTCACAAGATAGGCGCTCGGCTTCATGAGACAGAACTGGTCCCACCCGACTAGATCGCGCGTCGTAGGCGTCAAAGGCACGTGCAGCGACACAATGTCAGCGCGTTGCAGCAGGTCTGTCAGCGAAAGGTAGTCGACGGACGCTGCCGCAGCCCACGCCCTATCTGGCTTGGCGTCGTGCGCCAAAATGTGCATTCCAAAAGCGCGAGCTCGCGCCGCCACCTCTCGTCCGATATGCCCGGTGCCGATAATCCCAAGAATCTTCTCAGCCAGATCGAACCCGACGCGTCGCCTCCATTGGCCAGCCCGGGTTTCCGCCCATGCCTGGGGGATCTGCCGAGCCAGGTTCAGCACCATCGCCAAGGTCAGATCGGCCACGGAATTCGCGACGGCCGGGCCCGCATTGGTGACATAGATGCCGCGCGCACTGGCTGCCTCCACATCGATCGCGTCCACGCCTACGCCGTTGCGAGAGATGATGCGCAGCCGGGAGCCCGCAGCCAACACGCGAGCCGTGAAAGGATCGAGGCCAGCCACCACGCCCTCCACCCCGACGACCATACGGGTCAGATCTTTTTCCGCCCACGGCACATCGCGAATCTGGACCACGGGCTCCAGCCCTGCATCGCATAGCACCTGCATTGCCTCCGGCACCTCGTGGACGAAACTGCGGGAAGTGACGAGCACGCGTCCAGGCATAGCTAGCTCCTCTCCTCCTTTTCGCCCTCAGCGGCGAAACGCATGACATCCGCCAGCGCCGGATAGAGCTGCCGATACACGGCGTAACTCCGCTCGTAGGCCTCATGCCGCGCCGGATCTGGGTAGGTGACGTTCCCACCCAGTGCGCCACCCCGTTGCACTGCCTCACGATAGTCCTGGTAGATGCCAGCCCCAACGCCGGCCGTGAGGGCCGCCCCAAGGGCTGCGGCGTCGCGCACCGAGGGATACACCAGTTCGACCCCCCAAACGTCGGCCTTGATCTGCCGCCAGAGCGGGTTGCGAGCCGCGCCGCCGACGGTGACGATGCGACCAAGGGTAATGCCGCTGTACCCCTCTATCAGCTCGATCAGTTGGCGCATGGCGTAAGCAGCTCCCTCCATGACGGC
>CAZUZB010000124.1:1454-6260 GCA_964624695.1 uncultured Anaerolineales bacterium
CCGCTGCAGCCAGAGGATCGAGGCGAGGCTGGTATTCCCCGGGATCACGCGATTGCCCGTGATCTGGGGAAGGCTCGGCGCCTGCTGTAGCATCCAGGCTGCTTCGGAAACACTCCGCGTATCATAGTAGGCGATGGCTGGGCAGAGTGGCTTCCCCTCATCGTCGATCGGGGCCACCGTGCCGATCATGTTGCTCAGGCCGATGCCGGCCACACGGTCAGCGTCGATGTCGCCCTGACGCAGCACCTGCCGCACGCCAGCAGCGATGGCCTCGTACCACCGACGGGGATCGATCTCCGCCCAGCCCGGCCGAGGGGTCGCCACTTGGATCGGGGCCTCGTATCGCCCCAGCAAGGTGCCATCAGTGCCAAAGAGGCCTACCTTGACGGCCGTACCCCCCACATCGATGCCTAACAAGCAGGCAGGCGCGGTCAACGGGCTTCCGATCTGCCAACGGTGCCGCCGGCATTCATGGCAAGGTTGCCTCCGTCTAGAGGCAGGATGTGGCCAGTGACAAAGCACGAAGCATCAGATGCCAAAAAGATCGCCAGTCCCTTGATGTCATCAGCCACGCCCAGCCGCCCCATGGGGATGCCGCGAAGAAACCTCTCCCTGAGCCCAGGCGTGCTGTCCATGCGTTCCTCGAACGAGGGATTGGTGATCTGTGCCGGCGCGATGGCGTTTACTCGCACACCTCGACCGCTCCACTCGGTGCTCAGCTCTCGTGTCATCTGCGCTACCCCAGCCATGCCCACGCTATACGCAAAGTTCCCGCGGCCCAGAGCGTTGATGCCGCCAATGGAACACATGTTGATGATGCTGCCCTTGCCTGCCGCCAACATGCGTCTGCCCGCTTCCTGGCAGCAGCAGAACTTGCCGATCAAGACCGACTGCAGGACATCAACAAATCTCTCGATGGCAATATCCTCAGGATGGCCCAGCTCATTCTTGCCCGGGATGGTGGCCAGAATGTCAATCCGCCCGAACTCCCTGTCAAGCTGCTGGAACATGGAACGGATCTGCTCAACGTCCGAGACATCGCAGGCCATCGGAATCACCCGTCGCCCCAATCCAGCGATGACTTGAGCAGTATCATCAAGATTCTCCCTGCGCCGACTGCAGATCATCACGTCTGCACCGACCTCGGCCAGGGCGATGGCGGTCGAACGTCCCATGTTGTGGCTCGCTCCCGTTACCAGAGCCACACGGCCGCTTAGGTCAAATAGTGGATGCATGATTCCCTTCCTCTATCGATTCCGTCAACGAGGCACGCGTCTACGCCTTGGATACTATCGGGTTCTCAAGTACGCCGATCCGTTCAATCTCCAGCCGCACCACATCACCGGGAAGCAGCCAACGGGGCGGCTTGCGCGCAAAGCCCACGCCACCGGGGGTGCCGGTAGCAATCACATCGCCTGGCTCCAGAGTCATCACCGCACTAAGCTTGGCCACCAGGTCCTGCACCGTAAACACCAGGTTCGAGGTGTTGGAGCTCTGCAAGAGTTCGCCCCCAATGCTGAGGCGGATATCGAGCGTCTGGGGATCCGGAATCTCGTCCGCCGTGACCAGACACGGCCCCATAGGGGCAAACGTGTCAAAGGTCTTGCCAATGACCCATTGGCTGGTCAAGTTCTGATAGTCTCGCGCGCTGACATCGTTCAAGCACGTATACCCCCCCACATAGTCCAAGGCCTCGTCCTCTGGCACGTCCTTGGCGGTTCGGCCAATCACCACAGCCATCTCGGCCTCATAGTCGACCTTGTCGCTAATCCCAGGATGCACGATAGCCTCGCCTGGCCCAATGACGCAGTTGGCGTACTTGGCGAATACGGCCGGGTACTCTGGGACTGGGTGCCCACCCTCGGCTGCATGGTCCCGATAGTTCATCCCGATGCAGATGATCTTGCCAGGGCGGAGAATTGGCGCCTTCAGGGTTACCTCACCCAGAGGATAGGTAGCCTTTGCCGGAGCAGTAGCAACTACCGCGTTCGCCCTTGCCAGGACGGTCTTGCCGCCAGCCAGAAAAGTGGTCATGTCGGCTGGAAGCCTAGGATCGGCTTGGTTGAGATCGACGACGGTCTGATCCGATTGCAGGACACCCAAACGAAGCTGATTCTGACGCAGAAAGGTTACGAGCTTCACGGTGACATCTCCTTTGTCATGCACACACGCCACGGACTCTACGCTCCTGGGCCGCCCTCGGCGGGGAAAGCGCCGGCTGCCGTACGGAGGAGCTCAGCCCTAGAGCATTCACTTACGTCACGAGCCCCCCTCTCGATCGTAGCCAAATCGAGACACCATCTCAGCCAAGTCGGGTGACTCCTCCACAAGTGGTTCTGACATGGTGCAAGATGCTTCGCTTATCAAGTTCAGCAGCAACCGATCGGCGGCCGGGTGAACATCGATGTGATCGAGGAGCGGGATGGTGTTCAGCACAAACCTGCCGGCACCAAGGTCGTAGGAGCCCAGCAACAAGCCCGAGGCATAACCCTCAAGCGTCGTAGTGCTGACGGCAAAAGCAGCGGCCAGCACCTCGTCAGGGGCCTCCTGACCCTCGTAGAGCCAATGCGGAATGACGGGTCCCCAGTAGTCCCAATCCATGATGCCCGCTGACTGCAAGCCCGAAAACACACGATGGCGCTTGGCCACACACTCTTTGTGATACAGCCAGTCGTGAAACGCGTAGACTCGCCCTTTGGTAGCCAACGGTAGCCACGCGAGGGCATCCTTCCCTTGTGCAAAGGCATGGGGTGAGAGAAAGACCGCAGTGCTCCCACGGGCCACGCGGTTCACGAGCTCCTTCCAATGCAACGCGTCTTGCTCATGCTCGGCCGGCCGACCAACCAGGATCACTTGGCGCTGATCCGGAGCGGACAGGGTGAACGGTCGCACAGTGGCTCCGTGAGCGCTCAGCCACCGGCTCGTCTGTGGGTCGATCCCCCAGAGCGTTACGGGAACGTCGAGACTGGGAAGCGCCGAGGGGTCCGCGAGATGGAAGCCCAATCGCCCCCCGGCAGGAGCCCCACCCTGGTCCATGTAAGCAGCCAGTACGTAGGCACCGGCCGGCCCCATGATCTCGATCTCTTCCGAATGCACAGGCACCGCAAGGGGCGGATCCTCTCCAGCAGCAGGGGCCGGCAAGCACAGGTCCACGCGCCGCTCCCAGGCAACGCCCGCAGGCCCCACGATCCGCAAGCGCACCGGGTAGCAGCCAGGAGGCAGGACGTCCTCGTTGGCCAGCACCACGTTGACGTGCAGAGGACGTCCAGTGTAGCCGTTCATTGGCTCGACGAACAGACACCATCGCAGCGGCGCCCACCCATCGGAGAGCGCATCCACGATGCCGGGCTTCCACTCGCGCGTATATGTCCAGAGGCCCTCACCCGTCATGCCATGGTCGAGCATGCCGGTCAGGTTATAGCCACAGATCTGCGGATTGGAGCGGAGTAGGTCAAAGCCGAGGAGGCGCTGACGGCAATGCAGCCGTTGGCTGTCGCGCAGCATGTCTTCGGGAAAAGGATAGACGCCGTCAAACCCCCAGCGCTCCCAGTCAGCGGTTAGCCGATCCGCCCAGGACCGAATCAGACGCACGTCGGAAAGATCCGCTCGCGCTCGCGCCTCCTCGAAACGACGAGACTCTCGAATGACATTCAGCAGCGAGCCAATGCCATACTCGGAGACAAAGACCGGCTTGGTGTCTCTGCCCAAGTTCCTCAGGAGATGGTTTGTCTCAGGCGTCTGGGGCGTGCGCGGATACAGGTGGGCATCTCCCGCCCCCTGGAAGTAGCCACCAGGCAACCCTGGATCCCACTCACCAGAGGCTGGTTCGGCCTCAGGATCCTCGATCCCCCAGACGTGCTCCCATACCGAGCTGCCTGGGTTGCTCACCGAGCCGATATCCCACTGACAGTCCCAGCGGCCGCTGCTCAGGAGTACCAGGCGGGTGTCGTCTAGCTGACGCAAGCGCGGCAGATAGTCAACGGCGTGCCGAAAGACAGGCCCATCGCGCGTCTCATTGAGCAGTCCCCAGACGGTGACACAGGGGTGATTGCGGTCGCGCAGCACCATCGCATCGTAGCTGTGGCGGAAGCGCTCAGCCATCTGCGGCGAGTCCTCTAGGCACCAGGATGCCAGGCACTCTTCATACACCATGAGTCCCAGTTCATCGCAAAAGTCCAGTTGCTCGGGCATGGCTGCGCCCGAGATGAAACGCACCATGTTGAACCCGGTCGCCTTGGCATTGATCAGGTCGCGGCGGACCAGGTCAGGATCCATGGGAGCACCCTGGCCAAAGGGGAAATGGTTCCCGGTGTGCGTTGAGCGCACAAACACGCGACGGCCATTGAGCCGGAAGAATCCGCCTTCCACCCGAAACTCGCGAAACCCACAGCGCAAGCTGTACTCGTCCTCGATGGTCTGCCCATCCAGCAAAGCCTGGAGCTGAAGGGAAACGCGGTAGAGATAGGGATCATCAAGATCCCAAAGGTGCGGTCTGCCAACCGCCAAGCACAGATCCACGCTCTGCTCACCGGGTCGCAACGAGACAGTCTCCCTAGTCGTAGCTTCGATAGACGAGCCCTGTCCTAGAGCCGGACCGATTCGGGCGGCCAACTGCGCCGTCAATGTGGTGGAGGTATCATTGCGCAGGGTGATCGTCAGGGGCACCGTGCCATCGTGCACATTGGGCCGGGCAAAGCAATCCGTCACCCGCACCTCGGGAACCTGCCGCAGCTCCACCGGCAACAGGATGCCGCCATAGTTGTACGATGCCCCCGGCCGATAGGGGATGATCTTGTTGCGATGGGG
>CAZUZB010000125.1:0-6170 GCA_964624695.1 uncultured Anaerolineales bacterium
GTGGGCACCGTCTCGGCCATGCGCGACGACGATGTGATCACCAGCACCCACCGTGGCCATGGGCATTGCCACGCGCGGGGCGTCACCCTCACCACCAGTGAGGAGGAGCGCCAGGAGCATCTCAACAAGATGATGGCCGAGCTGTGCGGACGCTCCACCGGCTATTGCCGGGGGCGCGGTGGCTCGATGCACATCGCCGATGTCGAGCGCGGCAACCTGGGCGCGACGGGGATCGTCGGCGGCAACATCCCCGTGGCGACGGGTGCGGCCCTCTCGTTCAAGATGCAGGGCAAAGACACCGTCACGGTCTGCTTTTTCGGGGACGGCGCCAGCAATACCGGCAACTTTCACGAGTCGCTGAACATGGCCGCCGCTTGGCGGCTGCCGGTGGTCTATGTGGTCGAGAACAACATGTACGGCATGTCTGTGCCGTTCGATAGCGTCAGCGCCACCCCCGACATCGCGGCGCGCGCCTCCGCCTATGACATGCCTGGCGTGGTGGTGGATGGGATGGATCCGATCGCCGTGCGCGAGGCTGTCTCGGCGGCGCTGGACCGAGCCAGGAACGGCGAGGGACCCACGCTGGTCGAGTGCAAGACCTACCGCTGGTACGGGCACTCGCGTTCCGATCCTCGAGCGTATCGTACCAAGGAAGAGGAGCAGGCTTGGCGTGACCGCGACCCGCTGGTGACCTTTGCCAAGCGCCTGGTCGAGGCTGGCATCGCCACGCAGGAAGAGGTTGACGCTCAGGAAAAGGCCGCCGAGGATGCTCTGGAAAAGGCGACCGAGTTCGCGCTCGAATCGCCCATGCCGGATCCCTCCGAGGTAGAGGAGGACGTGTATGTCCTCGATTCGGTGACGCCCAGCGCCATCGAGGCCGAGCGGCGCCTGGCCGAGCGCGTCCGCACCGACAAGAGCATGCCCACCAAGACCTACTGGGAGGCGCTGCGGGACGCCATGCGGGAAGAGATGCTGCGCGATCCCAGCGTGTTCATCATGGGTGAGGATGTGGGCCTGTACGGCGGCGCCTATGGCGCCACCCGCGGGCTCTTTGAAGAGTTCGGCCCCGAACGGGTCAAGGATACGCCCATCTCTGAGGCGCTGATCGGCGGCGCGGCCGTGGGCGCGGCCATGACCGGGCTGCGGCCGGTGGCCGAGATCATGTACGTGGACTTTACCCCGCTGGCCATGGACCAGCTCGCCAACCAGGGAGCCAAGAACCGTTACATGTTCGGCGGCAAGACCCAGGTGCCTATGGTGGTTCGTTCTGAGGGCGGCGCCGGCCGCAGCATTGCAGCGCACCACTCGCAGAGCCTCGAGGCGCTGTGGAATCACTTCCCGGGCATCTATGTGGTCATGCCGGCGACGCCCTATGACGCCAAGGGGTTGCTCAAGGCGGCCATTCGCAACGACAACCCGGTCATGTTCATCGAGCACAAGATGCTCTATGGCACCAAGGGACCCGTCCCCGAGGAAGACTATGTGATCCCTCTCGGCTTGGCGGACGTCAAGCGTGAGGGCAGCGACGTGACCATCATCAGCTACTCGCGGATGGTGCTGCGGGCCCTGGAGGCGGCGGAGGAGCTCGCCCAGGAGGGCATCAGCGCCGAGGTGGTGGATCTGCGGACCATCAAGCCGCTGGATCTGGAGACCGTCGTGCAGTCAGTGCGCAAGACGGGCCGCGTGGTTGGCGTGACCGAGGCCTACAAGACGCAATCCGTCATCAGCGAGCTGTTCACGCTGATCAACGAGACGGCCTTTGACTGGCTGGACGCTCCCATGGTGCGGGTGGCGGCGCTGGATGTGCCGGTGCCGATGGCCGAGACGTTGGAGGATGCTGCCATTCCCAACGCGGCGCGCATCATCGAGGGCGTGCGCGAGGTGTTGCGGTGACGTTGCGAGCTGCCTTCACACAGGTTGAGGAGAAGCCATGGCGAAAAAGGTAATCCTGCCCAAGCTTGGGCAGACGATGGAGGAAGGCTCGATCGTCGAGTGGCTCAAGCAAGAGGGTGACGTAATCAACCGCGGGGACGTGCTATTCACGCTGGAATCGGACAAGGCGGTCTTGGAGGTCGAGGCGCGCAACAAGGGCGTCCTCCGCAAGATCCTGCTCCAGCCTGGCGTGACCACGCCCGTGATGGCGCCGGTGGGCATCATCGGCGAGCCGGATGAGGACATCACGGCTATCGTGGCAGAGGCCGAGGCGGAGCTGGCGGGCCAGGCGCCTGCCGCTGCGGCCGAGCCGGAGGCTCCTGCCGAGAAGGTCGCCAGCGAGCTCGCCGTACAGGAGGCCCCTGCAGCCGCCGAGCCGGTCCGTGCACCGGGCGAGCGGACGGTCGCCTCGCCGCGGGCGCGGCGCGTTGCCCGCGAGGAGGGAGTCGATCTGGCGTACGTGACGGGGAGCGGCCCCGGGGGGCGCGTGGTCGAAAAGGATGTGTTGGCGTTCATGGCCAGCCAGCCGGCCGCTACGCCGTTGGCCCGGCGCACCGCCGAGCAGTTGGGCGTGTCGCTGGATGCGGTGCAGGCCGTCGGCCCGCGCGTTCGGGCCGAGGACGTTCGCGCTGCGGCCGCCACGCCGCCCCCGGCTGCGGCAGCCCCCGCACCGGCGGCGGGAGAGCTGGTGCCGCTCAAGGGCATCCGCGCCATCATCGCTGAGCGCATGGCCCGCTCTCACGACGAAACAGCCCCCATCACCTTGTTCTCCGAGGCGGACGCCACCGCGTTCGTGGAGCTGCGCACCCAGCTCAAGGATGCCTTTACCAAGGAGCTCGGGTTCAGCATCGGGTACAATGACATCTTGGCCTATATCGTGGCGCGCTGCCTGCGCGAGTACCCGTACATGAACGTGCGGCTCGAAGAGGGCGGCATCCGTCACCTGCCCGAGGTGAACATCGGCATGGCCGTGGATAGCGACCGTGGGCTGATGGTGCCGGTATTGCATCGCGCCGATGAGATGACCGTCAAAGAGCTGGCCGTGGCGTTCCGCGAGCTGGTGGCCCGGGCCAGGGAGGGGCGGTCGCAGCCCGATGATCTGTCGGGAGGCACGTTCACCATCACCAACCTGGGGATGTACGGCGTGGACTTTTTCACGGCCATCATCAACCTGCCCGAGGCCGCCATCCTGAGCGTGGGCCGGATCCGTGAGGTGCCGGCGGTGGTGGATGGGCAGATCGCCATCCGCTCGCGGATGGGCCTGGGGCTGACAGCCGACCATCGCCTGGTGGATGGCGCCCCGGCCGCTCGATTCCTGCAAGCGATTGTGCGCTATATCGAGAACCCCTATCTGTTGCTGGCGTAGGCAGAGCGGGATGAAATGGGAGACGCGGCGGGCGGCTGATGGGACTCGGCCGCCCGCCTGCTCGTTGGGAGATACATGGGGAGGTGGGTATGGTCAAGCTCTATGGGCGGGAGTGGTCGCGGGATGAGCTGCAGCGCTACACGGGGTTGGATTCGCAACTGGGGGGCGTGACGCAAAAGACGCTATCCGAGGGGCGCACGGCCGGCGTGCGTGTGGCCGAGTTCGACACCGGCTCGGGGCTGCAGTTCACGGTGTTGCTGGATCGCGGCATGGATATCGGCATTGCGCGGTATCGTGGCGCCTCACTGGTGTGGGAGGCGGCCCCGGGGCCGGCCAATCCGGCCTATTACGATCCGGTAGGGTTGGGCTGGTTGCGAACCTTCCATGGCGGCCTGCTGGCCACCTGTGGGTTGACCTATGTGGGGGCGCCGACGGTGGACGAGGGCGAGGCGCTAGGGCTGCATGGCCGCATCTCGCACACGCCGGCCAGCAACGTCTGGTCCGATAGCATGTGGCGCGGCGACAGCTATGAGATGTGGGTCCGCGGGCGGATGCGCGAGGCGGTGGTGTTCGGCGAGAACCTGACGCTGACCCGCCGCATCGACGCCCGCTTGGGCGAGTCTCGCTTTGAGATTCGAGACGTGGTTGCTAACGAAGGGTACCGCACCACGCCGCACCAGTTGCTCTACCACCTGAATTTCGGGTTCCCGCTCTTGGCAGAGGGGACCGAGCTGGTGGCCCCTTCGGCAGAGGTGCAGCCGCGCGACGAGGTAGCGGCGCCGGGCCTGGATCGGCACAACATCTACGAGGCGCCGGTGACTGGGTATGAGGAGCAGGTGTTCTACCATGAGATGACGGCCGACGCCGAGGGGTACGTCACGGTGGCCCTGGTGAATCGGGGCTATGACGGCGGGCGAGGTCTGGGCGTGTACGTGCGCTACCGCC
This sequence comes from uncultured Anaerolineales bacterium, assembly GCA_964624695.1. GTDB lineage: Bacteria > Chloroflexota > Anaerolineae > UBA1429 > UBA1429 > DAIRUQ01. The sequence goes on from CAZUZB010000125.1 coordinate 4,244, forward strand.
AGGCAGAGCTACCGCGCTTTACCCAGTGGAAGATGGTCGGCGCGGGCGAGTATGTCACTGGGCTCGAGCCGGCCAACTGCGGTGTGGAGGGGCGCGATAAGGACCGGGCCGCGGGGTTGCTCCAGTTCCTGGAGCCGGGCGAGGAGCGCAGCTACCACGTCGAGGTGGGCGTCCTGGACGGTGCTGAGGAGATCGACGCCTGCGTGGCCGCCATCACAGGTCGCTAGGCTGGGCCGCTAACGCCAAGAGACGGGGCCAAGCCCCGTCCCTCTCTGGTACCCCCTAGGCGACTCGAACGCCTCCACCTGGCTCCGGAGGCCAGTGCTCTATCCATCTGAGCTAAGGGGGCACAGCCACGAACTATACCACGCGCCAGCGGCAGCCGCAAATCGAGCGGTGCTCGCGCAACCTAGCCGATATGCTTGGGCTTGCCGGTGCCGAGAATCCCGCCGTTGAACGTGCCCATGGCGCCCACCAGCCCGAGGATAACAGGAAGGATGCTCCTGGTCTCTACCGCCCGGTAAAGAAACGGGGCCAGGATGCCAGGGATGCCCCAGATGGCGTACTTGAAGGGGCGATCGGGGGCGAACTTGGCCGTGATGAACCCGGCCAAGAGGCCGGCCAGGAAAGCGGCCAGCGTGATCAGAAGATCATAGAGAGAAAAGAGCCCTTCGCTGGAGAGCAGCAGCAGGCCGAGGATCTCGGTGGTCTTGAACAGAACATAGTTGAGGCCGAGCGAGCCGAGGACCATGAACCAGTTGATGTCATCGGTATTCATGATGTCACGCAGCATGGGTGCACCTCGGCTTTGGCGATGACCTGGAATATAAAGGCACCACCGGCGTGGTGGTGCCCAAGATGCGCCCGGGGCGATTCGAACGCCCAACAATCGGTTCCGTAGACCGGTCCTCTATCCAATTGAGGTACGGGCGCAAGTACGTGACGGTTCGCATGTTACCACGATCACGCCGGGCTGGCAAACATCGTCGTGGCTCGTTCGCCAGGCCGTGTACGTTGGAGAGGCGGGGAGGCAGGGATTCGAACCCTGGGTAGGGCTTTATGACCCTACAACCGCTTAGCAGGCGGCCCCGATCGTCCACTCCGGCACCTCCCCGGGGCCCAAGTCGTCATGCTGAGGCGGAGGGAGAGGGATTCGAACCCCCGGATCTTGCGATCAACGGTTTTCAAGACCGCCGCGATAGACCACTCTGCCATCCCTCCGTGCGTATCGGATGGCGGCTCTCCACCAGCGCGAGGAGTATAGCAGCGCCGTGGGGGATTGTCAATCCACGCTCGCCAGAGGCCGCTAGCGAGATCGGATCAAGGCGAGAGGTGCCTTTGGTGCAAGGTGGGGGATGTGCTATAATCGCCGCGCCTATGGAGCATGAGCGGTGGATGCGCGAGGCGCTGGCAGAGGCCCGAGCAGCGGCGGCCATCGGCGAGGTGCCGGTGGGTGCCGTGGTGGTGGCCAATGACGGCGTCGTCGGGCGTGGGCACAACCTGACGCGCCTGTGGGGCGATCCCACCGCCCACGCCGAGATGCTGGCCATGCGCCAGGCCATGGCGACGCTGGGGGCCGAGCGACTGGTGGGCTGTGCCCTCTACTGCACGCTGGAGCCCTGCTCCATGTGTGCGGGGGCCATGGTGTTGGCGCGGCTGGACATGCTGGTCTATGGCGCCCGCGATGCCAAGGCCGGCGCGGCGGGGTCGGTGCACGATCTGGTGCGCTCACCTTGGCTGAACCACCGGCTGACGGTCGTGAGCGAGGTGCTGGGCGACCAATGTAGTGAGATGCTGTCGCGGTTCTTTGCCGAGCTGCGGCGGGCACCATAGGCAGAATCGAACACGGAGGGGTGCCGGAGCGGCCGATCGGGGCGGTCTCGAAAACCGTTGTGGCGCTTGCGCCACCGTGGGTTCGAATCCCACC
>CAZUZB010000126.1:0-1310 GCA_964624695.1 uncultured Anaerolineales bacterium
GGATGGCGCGACCTGGGCTGCTATGGCAGCACGTTCTACGAGACGCCCAACCTCGATCGTCTTTGCAGCCAGGGCATGCAGTTCACCAACGCCTATGCTGCCTGCCCCGTATGCTCGCCGACCAGGGCGAGCCTGCTGACGGGCCGTTACCCTGCGCGCGTCGGCGTCACCGACTGGATCGGCGCGCACACCTGCGGGCGACTGCTCGAGGTGCCGTATGTGGATCACTTGCCTCTGGACGAGTTCAGCCTGGCCCGCGCGCTCAAGGATGGGGGGTATCGCACCTGGCACGTGGGCAAATGGCATCTGGGCATCGAGGCTTACTATCCAGAGCGCCACGGTTTTGACGTCAACGTCGGCGGCTGCGACTGGGGCGCGCCAGCACATGGCTACTTTAGCCCGTGGGGGCTGCCCACGCTGAGCGAGAGCCCCGAGGGCACCTATCTGACCGATCGGCTGACCGACGAGGCCATCGCGCTGATCCGCCAGAGCGAGGGCCAGCCGTTCTTTCTGAACCTCTGGTACTATTCGGTGCACACGCCCATCCAGGCCAAACCCGAAATCGTGGCCAAGTATCGAGCCAAGGCGCGGGCCATGGGGCTGGATCAGATTCAAGCCTTTGAGGAGGGCGAGCATTTTCCCTCGGAGCACAAGCGGCATCTGCGGGTCATGCGGCGGCTGATCCAATCGGATCCCGTCTACGCCGCCATGATCGAAAGTCTGGACGAGAACATCGGGCGGCTGCTGGGCACCCTGGACGACCTCGGCATCGGCGAGGACACGCTGGTGCTGTTCACCTCGGATAACGGCGGGCTGGCGACGTCGGAGGGCTCGCCTACCTGCAATGCGCCGCTGGCCGAGGGCAAGGGCTGGATGTACGAGGGCGGCACCCGCGAGCCTTGGATCGTGCGGTGGCCGGGTGTGGTCGAGGCCGGCAGCGTCTGCCACGCGCCCGTCAGCAGCCCCGACGTGTATCCCACCTTCCTAGAGGCGGCGGGGCTAGAGCCCCTGCCGCACCAGCACGCCGACGGCGCCAGCCTGATGGGCCTGCTCGCTGGAGGCGACGGCCTGTCGCGCGAGGCCATCTACTGGCACTATCCCCACTATGGCAACCAGGGTGGCACCCCGGGCTCCTCGGTGCGCGCGGAGCGGTTCAAGCTAATCGAGTTCTACGAGGATAGCCGGCTGGAGCTGTATGACCTGGAGACCGATCTGAGCGAGGATCACAACCTGGCAGCGGATCAACCCAAGCTGGCTCGAGAGCTACACGCCATGCTGGCGGCCTGGCGGGAGGAGGTGCGGGCCGTCAT
>CAZUZB010000126.1:1410-3281 GCA_964624695.1 uncultured Anaerolineales bacterium
GCTGGGCCAAACCAGTCGCACACGGCTTGCACCGCGCTGGAGACGCCAGGCGTGCCGCTATCGCCCTCGAGCTCGGGCCGATCTCCGGTGACGCCCAGCATAGCGGCCAGGTGACCGCCGGCCGAGTCGCCCCAGGCGCCGATGCGGTCGCCCCAGAGGCCGTATTCGTCGGCGTGGGCACGCAGCCAGCGGACTGCCGCCTTGCAGTCATGCAGTTGGGCGGGAAAGGCCGCCTGGGGCACCAACCGGTAGTTGATGCTGGCGACGGCGTATTCCAGGTCGAGAAAGCGCATCGGGTAGGGGCACCATCCCTTGTCCAGAGCGCGCCACCCCCCGCCATGGATATAGAGGATGATCGGTACGCTGCGGATGGGATCGCGCGGCAGGTACAGATCCAGGGTGAGATCCAGGCCGTCGGCGTGACCATAGACCAGATCCCGATGGGCGACATACCCGCTATGCATCGTCTCTCCTTCTTTCACGCAAGGCCTAGCGGCCGTGGCGCTCCCAATGGGCGCCGAATAGGGCCTCCTCATCGGGCACCACGGGCTCGATGGGCATGGCCACCCAGGTGACGTTCAAGAAGTGCCGCCAGTGGACGTTCTCGGTGGTGATGTTGCCGCCCCACGTGCCGCAACCCAGGGTCATGCTGAACGGCATGCCATTGTCATAGTTGCCGCTGTTGGCATAGCATTGGGGCTGGCGGACCATCACGCGGCTGACGCGCACCTTGGTGGCCAGTTGCTCGATGCGGTCGCGGCGGGTGGTGTGGATGCCGCACGAGTGTCCCCGTCCGTTATAGCCGGTAATGCGCTGGACCAAGTCGACAGCCTCGTCAAAGCCCGAGTAGCGCCACAGGGTCAGCACCGGTGAGAGCTTTTCGGCGCAGAAGGGGTCCTCGGGGCCGACGGCTTCACCAACCACCATGAGGAACGTGGTGCCATCGGGCACGTCCAACTCGGCGAGCTGGACGATCTTGGCGACCGGCTGCGCCACGATATCCTTGTTGAGATGAACCCCATCGGGCCAGAGGGTGCGCTTGAGCTGCTCGCGGTCTTTGCCGCGGCACAGGAAACCACCGTGCGTGGCCAGGGCGGCGATCATGTCATCCCAGATGCTTTCGTGGATGACCGCCGAGTTCTCCGAGGAGCACGAGGTGGCGTTGTCAAAGGTCTTGCTCAAAAAGATCTTGTGGGCGGCATCGTCGATATCGGCCGTCTCGTCGACGACGGTAACGGCGTTTCCGGTCCCAACGCCATAGGCTGGCGTGCCGCTGGCATAGGCCGCCTTGACCATGCCGGCGCCGCCTGTGGCCAGTACCAAGTCCACCGCTGCCATCAGGTCTTGCGAGAGCTGAACGGTCGGCTCTTCGATGCTCTGGACCAGGTCCTCCGGCGCTCCCACCTGACGGAGCCCCTCGCGGATGTAGCGCACCGTCAGGGCGGCGCTGCGCTTGGCGCGGGGGTGCGGCGCAAAGATCACGGCGTTGCGAGTCTTCAAGATGGGCAGCACGTTGCCGGCGGGCGTGGAGGTGGGGTTGGTCACGGGGGTCAGCGCGCCGATGACGCCCACGGGTTTGGCGATCTTGAGCAGTCCCCTGGCGGGGTCCTCCTCGATGATGCCCACCGTCTTGACGCCGTCTAGGTCGCGCAGCGTGCCCAGAGTCTTTTTGCGGTGCTTGAGTAGCTTGTCCTCATAGACGCCCATGCCGCTCTCTTCGTGCGCCAGGCGGGCGCAGGCGACGGCATTCTCTTCTTTGTAAAGTTGCCAGCCCACCGCCGCCACCATCTCGTCCACCCGGTCTTGGGGCCAGAACTCGATGGCGGCTTGCGCCTCGCGCGCTCTGGCCAGCATCTCATTCAGTTGATCTG
>CAZUZB010000126.1:3381-5895 GCA_964624695.1 uncultured Anaerolineales bacterium
TACTCTTCGGCCGGCTGTTCGATGTGGATGCCCGCGGCGTTGATCATGATATCGAGCGGGCCCAAGGCGGCCTCCGCTTGGGCCACGGCTTCAGCGGTCGAGTCCACGTCGGTGATGTTGACGGCGACGCCGGTGGTTTTGGCGCCCGTCTCGGCGATCTCGTGGGCCACCGTGGTCGCGGCGTCGATCGAGAGATCTGCGATGGCAACCTTGGCGCCATAGTCGGCGCAGGCGCGGGCCATCTCGGCGCCGATGGCTCCGCCGCCGCCCGCCACAAAGGCGACCTTGCCCTCCAGGCTGAACAACCTCTGGTACTTCATCGGTTCCCCCTTCTGGGTGAGACGTTTGGTGAGTGGATCAGGATTCGAGCGCGTTCCAGCCGATCTCGCCGAATTGGGAGAGCGTCCGCTGGGTGGCGCCATAGGTGATGAACTCTTCCGGGGCCATGCCGTCCGGCTCGTAGGCGCGACGGAAATCGGGAATCGTCTCCAGGCACGCGATGGCGTCGGCCGGAACGAGCCGGTCGATGCGGCACTCGCGCGGGATGCCGGGCGCGAACACCATGGCCTGCGTCTTGGGGTGGATCGACATGATCATCACCGAGCCGGCCAGCTCGGTGATATGGTGGACGCCACGCTGGGCCGCGATGAGCAGGACGGCCTGGTAGCCGCGCTCTTGGTAGAGGGCATAGGCGCGCTTGGTGACGGCCAGGCCGGCCCAGCGGATGTCCGCCTCGCTGACGTCGGCCCGCTGATCATGGGCGACGTCTCGGAGGTAATCGTCCAGCCGCCCGATCATGATGACGGCAAAGCAATGCCCCGGCTGGATGCCTGCCTTCTGGGCGCGGGCGATGCCGGCTTGATGGCGCTCGGCGACGGCCAGCACCTGGGGCACGGTAAAGCTCACGGTAGCGGTGATGGTGATGCCCTCGGCGATGCACTCTTCCAGCACGTCGAGGCCGGCCGCGGTGACCGGCAGCTTGACGGCGATATTGGGCGCAAAGGCGGCAAAACGCCGCGCCATGGCCAGCATTACGTCACGGTCGCCGGCCTTGTTGGGGTTGACCTGGGCGCACACATAGCCCTGGGCCCCCTCGGTGCGGCGGTAGACCGGCTCCAGCTCGCGGGCGCAGTGGGTCACCACGATGCGGGTGCGGGCCTCGGCTCGCCGCTCGGGCGGCAGGTCGCTATCCACCGCGTCGATCTCGGGCTCCCAACCGGCCGGCCGCGCGGCGATGGCGCGCGCGCTGAGGACCGGGTTGGTGGTGACGCCCGTGGCCAGGTGCTCCAGCCCCACGGCCAGCTCGGCGGGCTCGCCCGAATCGTGCCACCAGGTGGTGGGCGTCTCGCGCACCAGCCACTGGAGATAACTCTGCTCGGTCATGGCTCTCTCCCCTCTATTGCTCGTCCGTATCCAAGGCTCGCGTCTAGCGCTCCCAGGGCACACCCGTGGCCAGGAAGGCGCGCTCGAGGGTGTCATAGGCCAACTGGGCGTGGGCCATGGGCTCATAGTCGCCCCGTCGCTGGACCATGACGCTGACCTCGGCCACCACAAAGCCGCCATAGCCCGCTGCGTGCATGGCTTTGAGATAGTGCTCGAAATCAAAGGGCCCCTCGCCGGGCGTCAAGAACTCGTGCTGGGGCCAGATCCCGCGCTGATCCTTGACGTGGGTGTGAATGGCATAGGGCGCCATGGTAGGCACGCACTCGTCGATACCGATGCCCATGACGTCCATGTGGCTGATGTCGAAATTGAGTTTGACGGCGGGGTGTGCCACCTGGTCCAGCAGCCAGATGGTCTTGTCGGGCAGGTCCAGCGCGGTGCCCGAGTGTGGCTCCACCGCCAGGATGACGCCCTGGGCCTGGGCATACTCGCCCAGGGCGTGGATACGCTGGGCCAGCAGCTCTTTGCGGCCGTCCCAGTCGTCAGGGGCGCCGCCCACCAGGCTGGCGACGATGGGCGGCTCGCCAGCCTGGGCTAGCTCGGCGGCCAGGTCCATGGAGGCGCGCAGGTAGGCCATGCTGGCCTCTGTCGCTTGCTCGTCGAGATCGCAGAGGTTCTGGTGCGCGGCTACGGCCGAGAGCACCAGGCCGGTGTCATCCAGCAGGCGCGCGATCTTGGCGCGGTAGGGGCCGTCCAGCGCGGCCAGCTCGGTGTTCCACTCTTGGCGGACGGAGAGCTCCACGCCCTGGTAGCCCATGGCCGCCAGAGCGGGCAACGACTCTTCCACGGGCACGCGGGGCATGCCCCACAAGCTGTATCCGATGCGCATCATGCTCCTTCTTTCCTAAAAGCCCCAAGGCTGCGTCTCTTCGCTTTCCCATCCCAGGGCCGCCAACGCCTCGATCAGAGGCGGGTGGTCGGCTTTCATATCCTCTAGCATGTCGACGACGGGGATCCCATAGGCGCAGCGCGCTTCGCACTGGCGACAGGAGGTGCAGGCGGAGAGCCGCTCCAGCCGCCGACGAAAGTGCCGCTCGAACAGCTTGCGGGCGCCCGGGTGCCACGGCGCCG
>CAZUZB010000127.1:0-5838 GCA_964624695.1 uncultured Anaerolineales bacterium
TACAGCTCCCGCAGCTCCGCCAACTGCCCCAGCTCCCGCGGGATCGGCCCCGTCAACCGGTTGCCACGCAGCGAAAGCCCCTCCAGGCCTGCCAGCATCCCCAGCTCCGGCGGGATCTCGCCGCCCAGTTGGTTGCGGTCGAGCACCAGCCCCTCCAGGTCCGCCAGCCGCCCCAGCTCAGGTGGGATGCTGCCCGTCAGCGCGTTATCGGCCAACGAAAGCTCCACCAGGCAGGTCAGCCCGCCCAGCTCGCCCGGAATGCCGCCCGTGAGCCGGTTGTGCCGGACGCTCATCGACCTCAGCCATACCAGCCGCCCCAGCTCGGGCGGGATGCCGCCGCTCAGCTCGTTGCCCGCCAGCGAAAGCCCCTCCAGCTTGCCCAGTTGCCCCAGCTCGGGCGGGATGGCCCCCACCAGCCGATTCCCGTGCAGCCACAAGCCCGCCAGCTCGGTCAGCCTGGCTAGCTCGGGCGGTATCTCGCCCGCGAGTCCGTTCCCGGCCAAGACCAGCTTGGTCACCCGTCCGTGCTGGCAGGTCACGCCGAACCAGTCCGCCGGATCGGCGCTATCCAGCCAGCCGTCGCGTCGCGCCCAGTTGGGCCCGTCGGTGGCATAGAACAGCGCCTCCAGCGCGTCAGCATCCGAGCGCGACCCGCCCAGGCCAACCATGCTCGCTCCTCTCTAGCACAACGCGCGCCGGCCTGCCCAGCGCGCGTTCCAGTCTCACCGCTCAAGTCGTCGATCAATCCCCAAAGCTGGTCCCCACCGCCCGCCCCGAGGCGATCCAGGGATGGTCCTTGGGCACGGTGCGCAGCTCGCCCGCCACCTCTTTCAAGGGCACCGGCACGCAATCATCGCCGCGCACCGCCACCATCACCCCGCCCACATCGTCGGCGATCAGCTCCGCGCAACGGGTCCCCAGCCGCGTGGCCAGCAGCCGGTCATAGGCCGTGGGCGTGCCGCCCCGCTGCAAATGCCCCAGCGCGGTGAACCGCACCTCGATCTCGGCCAGCTCCTCCAGCCGCTGCACCAGCGCCAGGCTGTGGCTGTGCCAGGCCTCCTCCTCGGCGTCGTCATCGCCGTCGTGGTCGACCCTCTCTCCCTGCGGGCGCGCGCCCTCCGCCACCGCCACGATGCTGAACCGCTTTCCCCGGCGGCTGCGCGCCCGGATCGGCTCCACCACCCGCTCCACGTCATAAGGGATCTCGGGGATCAGGATCACATCGGCGCCGCCCGCCAGCCCCGCCCCCAGCGCCAGCCAGCCCACCTCGTGCCCCATGATCTCCACCACCATGGTGCGTTGGTGGCTATCGGCCGTGGTGTGCAGCCGGTCGATGGCGTCGGTGGCGATGCTCATGGCCGTGTCAAAGCCAAAGGTCACGTCGGTGCCGGCCACGTCGTTGTCGATGGTCTTGGGCAGCGTCAGGATATTCAGCCCCTCCTTGGCCAAACGGTACGCGTTCTTTTGCGTGCCGTTGCCCCCCAGGCAGACCAAAGCGTCGAGATGGAGCCGCTCATAGTTGTCCACCGCCACGGGCAGCATGTTCATCACCTCGCCCGAGCCCATCACCATCTTGTGGGGCTTGTCCCGGCTGGTGCCCAGAATGGTGCCGCCCAGGGTCAGGATCCCCGAGAGCCGGGCATTGTCCAGCCGGATGTAGCGGTTCTCCACCAATCCGCGAAACCCATCCAGGAACCCCACCACCTCGATGCCGCGCGAGTGGGCCGCCTTGCCCACCGCTCGAATGGCGGCGTTCAGGCCAGGGCAATCGCCTCCCGATGTCAGAATGCCGATCAGCTTGCCAGCCATGCGCCACCTCCACCATCATCAGAGCACAGGCCCATTATCGGGCACGGGCCCCACGGGGTCAAGGGTTCGTGCTCCCTCACCAACCCGTGACCGGGGCTTGACAGGGCCCTCGTTCTGTGATAGGATTATTCCTAGTATATCTATAGGATTATAGGGATATAACCCGCCATGAAGCTCAGCACCCGCACCCGCTACGGAACCCGAGCGATGCTCGATGTGGCGCTCCATCCACCCGAGGTACCACGGAGCACCAAAGAGATCGCCGATCAGCAGGAGCTATCCGTCAAGTACCTGGAGTCGCTCCTGGCAACTCTGCGCCAGGCCGGCCTGCTACGGAGCGTCCGCGGGGCCGCGGGAGGGCATCTGCTCGCCAGAGAGCCCCGCCAGATCACCCTTTGGGAGATCTTTGAGGCGCTGGAGGGCACCGAGCCGCTCGTGCCGTGTACGGCCGAGCCCGACGCCTGTCCGCGGGTCAACGCTTGCGTCACCCGTGAGGTGTGGTCCGAGGTGCAGGCGGCTTGTCACCAAGTGCTGGAGAGTATCACCCTGCAGGACCTGGTGGAGCGAGCCAAGGCCAGGCAACAGACTAACGCTGGTATGTACTATATCTAGTCGTCGCGTATCATCCAGAAGGAGGCTACGGTGAGCAGAATCTATGGGGACATCACCGAGACGATCGGAAACACGCCGTTGGTGCGGCTACGCCGCCTCACCGAGGGAGCACAAGCCCAGGTGGTCGTCAAGCTCGAATCGTTCAACCCGCTCTCTAGCGTCAAGGACCGTATCGCCGTCAACATGATCCGCGTTGCCGAGCGCGATGGCCGCATCTCTTCCAGCACCACCATCATCGAGCCCACCAGCGGCAATACGGGCATCGGGCTCGCCTTTGTGTGCGCGGCCAGGGGGTATCGTCTCATCCTCACCATGCCCGATACCATGAGCGTCGAGCGTCGCAGCCTGCTACGGGCGTTGGGCGCCGAGCTGGTGCTCACGCCGGGCTCTGAGGGGATGGGCGGCGCCATTCGCAAGGCCACCGAGCTCGCCCAAGAGATCCCGGATAGCCTGATTCCGCAACAGTTCCAGAACCCGGCCAACCCCCAGATCCATCGCGAGACCACGGCGGAAGAGATCTGGCGCGACACTGACGGGCAGGTCGACATCCTGGTGGCCGGCGTCGGCACAGGCGGCACCATCACCGGTATCAGCCAAGTCATCAAGGCGCGCAAGGCTGGCTTCCAGACCATCGCCGTCGAGCCGGCGGGGTCGCCGGTGCTTTCCGGTGGCCAGGCCGGGCCCCACAAGATCCAGGGCATCGGGGCAGGCTTTATCCCCGATGTGCTCCGCACCGACCTGATCGACGAGATCGTCCAGGTGACCAACGAGGAGGCCATCGCCACCACCCGCCGCCTGGCGCGGGAGGAGGGCATCCTGGCCGGCGTCTCATCGGGAGCCGCGGCCGCGGCCGCCCTCGCCGTGGCCGCCCGGCCAGAGAACGCTGATAAGCTGATCGTCGCGATCTTGCCCGATACCGGCGAGCGCTACCTCAGCACCGGCCTCTTCGAGGACTAGCAACTGTCGAGCCAGGGCAGCATGGGGGTGGCGTCCTCCTCGCACGGACCCCATCCAGGCAGAAGGCAAGATGTCAATGGACGTCGACCCGCTGGGGATGAGCCCTAGGCTGCCTCCTGGCCGCACCCCGAGCCGAGATCCCAGGGCCCTCCGCCAACCCGCGCCCCGCCAGGCAACCGCCGCCCGCTTGCCTGGCGGGGCGCCCGCAGCTAGACTGTCGGCGCCTGTCAAGGAGGAGGTGGCTCGTGGATAGCAGAGAGCGCGTGCGTCGAGTGCTCGCCGGGCAGAGGCCCGACCGCATCCCCGTCTACGACTCTTACTGGGAGACCACCCTGGAGCGCTGGCGCCAGGAGGGCCTGCCCGCCGACGTCTCGCCCCACGAGGCCCTGGATTGTGACATCGTCATGCTGGGCGGCGACGATACCCTCCGCCTGCCCGAGCGCGTCCTGGAAGAGGACGCCCAATATCGCCTCTACTGGGATCACAACGGCGCTCTCCGCCGCGATCTGCACGGCCCCTTGGGGTGGACCTCCCAATGGCTCGATTACACCATCAAGACCCGCGCTGACTGGGACCGCCTGCGTCACCACGCCGTCTACCATCCCGATCGTATCGCGCCCGGTACGCTGGAGGCTTACCAGCAGGCGCGCGCCCAGGGAAGGGCTGTCTTCTATAGCGGGCATGCCTGCTTTCACCCCACCTGGGAAAAGATCGGCATGGAGCCAGAGCTGGCCCTCATGCTCGACGATCCCGCCTTTATCCACGACCTGATGACGACCCACGTGCAGCTCATGTGCGCCATCTATGACGGGCTCGTGGCCCTGGGCATGACCTTTGACGGCGCCCTCATCGCCGACGACCTGGGATACGTGCGAGCGCCGCTCATCTCGCCGCGCCTCTATCGCGAGATCGTCCTGCCACACCACCGCGACTTCGTCGCCCACCTGGCCGCCGACGGCGTGCCCGCCATCCTCCACAGCGATGGCAACGTGGCGCCCCTCATCCCCTCGTTCATCGAGGCCGGGTTCGCCGGGCTCCACCCGCTGGAATGCAAGGCGGGGCTGGACCTGCGAGACCTGGCGCCCCTCTATGGCGACCGCCTGATCTTTTTCGGCAACATCGACGTCCGTGCCCTCTCGGGCACCCGCGCCGAGCTCGACGCCGAGCTCGATGCCAAGCTAGAGGCCGCTCGCCATCTGCGCGGCTATCTCTTTCACTCCGATCACTCGGTGCCGCATACCGTGTCGCTGGAGAACTACCGCTACGCCCTGGATCGCGTCCGCGCCCAACCGCTGGACGCCTAGCCACACAGGAGCCCTGCCCATGTCTCCCGCCAACGACATCGCCCTCCTCCGCCACCTGGCCAGTCGCTACGCCGCGCTCGCTGCCGACCCCATCCAGGACCAGCGCCGCGACCTCTGGCGCCGCCACAACAGCCTGCAGCGCGTGGGCGTGCCCATCTATGTCCGCGCCTATGCCTGGGGCGAGCTGCCCGAATCCCGCCTCCATTGCGCGGATCCCTTCTGGCACCCCTACGAGAGCGCCATGCGCCAGGCCTTGTTCCGCGCCCAGTTCGCCGATGACTATATCATCGAGCCCTGGCTGGAGGTCCGCGCGGCGGTCATCGTGCCCCCTGAAGGCGTCTGGGGCCTGCCGGTGCGCTGGCACGGCCGCGAGGACGGCGGGGCCGGCGTGTGGGATCCGCCCATCGAAGACGAGTCCGACCTGGCGCGCCTGCACCACCCCACCCACATGGTCGACGAGCACGCCACCGCCCAGCGCCTCGCCCGCGTGCAAGACGCCATCGGCGACCTGGTGCCGCTGGCCGTCGATCGCGCCCCCGCCTACCGCATGTGGGACGGCGACATCTCCACCCAGCTCGCCTACTTGCGCGGCCTGGAGCAGATCATGTGGGATATGCACGACCGCCCCGCCTGGCTGCATCGCCTCCTGGCCCACATGCGCGACGGCATCCTGCGTACCCACCAGCAGGCCGAGGACGCCGGCCACTGGACCCTGGTCAACCATCAGAATCAGGCCATGCCTTACGCCCTCGAGCTGCCCGATCCCAGCGCTAACGGCCGGCCAGTAACCCGTCGCGAGCTTTGGACCTACTGCGCCTCGCAAGAGCTGACAGGCGTAGGCCCACGGCTCTGGAGCGAGTTCATGCTCCAGTACCAGATCCCGCTGATGACGCCCTTTGGCCTCAGCGCTTACGGCTGCTGCGAGGACCTCACCCGCAAGATCGGCCTGCTGCGGCAGATCCCCAACCTGCGCCGCATCGGCGTGGCGCCCGCCGCCGACGTGCCCCGCTGCGCCGAGCAGATCGGCGACGCCTACGTCCTCAGCTACCGCCCCAGCCCCGCCGACATGGTCTCCTACGGCTGGGACGAGGATCGCGTCCGAACCATCCTGCGCGACGACCTCACCGCCTGCCAACGCAACGGCTGCATCGTCGAT
>CAZUZB010000128.1:0-5805 GCA_964624695.1 uncultured Anaerolineales bacterium
CCAACCGCCACCAGACCACGCCGCTGACCAAGGCTAACACGGCCAGGACTCCTGCCGCCCACGCCCAACGCCCTCCGACCGTCTCTTCCGCCGCAGGCAGGTCGAGACGGATCGGCGCGGCGGGTTCTGCCGTGGGAGCCGAGGTGGCGCGTAGGGCAGCGGTCGGGAGCGCTGCCAGCGCTCCCGTGGCGGCAGCTATGGCTGGGTATGGAGCAACATCCGAGATGGTGCCGCACACGTGCCAGATCTCGCCGCCGTCGAGCTGCACATAGACCACATGGATCTCGTTCCCGAGCCGCAAGACCGCCGCGGTCGCATGGGCAGAAGGGGCGGCCGGGCTGGTGACGTCCACCGGCCGCACGGCGGACCAGTTGCCCTCCAGCCAGACAGCGTGATAGATGCCGACCACCTGCTCCATGGTGCGCATGTTGATGACCAGATGGAGCCGGCCGGCGCCGTCAACCACCGGCGCCATGTAGCCGTTGATCCCCTCCATGTCGGTGATGATGTGTTGCGCGGCGCTCCACGTCTCGCCCCCATCGAGGGAGATGCGATGCCAACGGCCTACCGTCCCACCATCGACGTAGAACGCATGGAGCTCGTTCTCTCCCCGGCTGGCCAAGCTCAGGTATTCGACAAAGATCTCCCCCGGGTCGCGGTAGCCAAAGCGCTGCGGCGGGTCCCACGTCTGGCCGCTATCGACGCTGCGGGCATAGTAGACGGCTTGCCCATAGCCCTCGGCCTGGTTCGATTGCCAGGTGGCATGGAGCCGATCCATGGCATCCACCATCAGGCGTACGCGTGAGATGCTGCTCTCGAGGGGGCCCGATGGCGGCGAGACGTCTTGCAGCGGCTGCCAGGAGGCGCCGCCATCGAGTGACCGGGTGACGCGGGCGGCGCCTTCGTAGGTATTGTCGGCCAGCAGCACGTGAATGACCGAGGCTGCATCGATGGCGATATCCACGGGATGGGTGCGCGGGAGGTTGCCCTGGGCTACGGGCACCGGGGTGCTCCAGGCGTGGGTGGAGGCCGCCTCGGTGGCTGGGGCCTTGCTGTGGTAGACGGTGCGCTGACCGATCCACACCAGGTGGAGGTTGTTCTCGGCGTCGATCGCCACCTCGGGAAAGCCGGCCAACGCCTCGCCAGGGACGGACACCACGTCGACGGGCTGGGTCCAGCGAGCGCCGTCCCAGCGGCTGTAGGCGATGGCGTTGCCCACGCTGGGCAGATCGCCCGATCGCAGGGGCATCCCGTTCACGTCCTCGCTCCAGAATACATGGACCCAGCCATGCTGATCGGCCACGATGGTGGGATAGGCCGAGCTGGGGGCCGATCGCGACAGGTTGGTCGGCTCTGACCAGGTGATGGCTGGGGCCTCCAGCGCCGCCACCTCGCCCTGCGCGGCCGCCGGGCCGGGCGAGAGCAGCAGCCCGAGGGTTGCTACCCAGAGCGCAACCCAGCGACAGGCCGCTGGCAGGGGCAGCACGCCCCGAGGGCTTCTGTACGGACCAGATCCAGGCGCACGACGGGCTTTCATCGCCGCTCCCCGCATCTACCTCTCACCGCGAACGCGTCCACGGGCGCGACCGCCACACGCTGCCGGATCGCGCGCTATGCAGGAACGCCACCGCCAGGACGGCCAGTGCAGCGATCCCGATGCCCACGATCCCCGTCATCGGCAGGTAAAAGGGCCCCAACGAGATCCCTGCTCCGGCGGTGGGCGCTGGTTCCGTATCCAGCCAAACGGTGGGCGGCGCAACGGCCGTCTCTGGCTGCTCGACGATGTCGGCCGCGCCAGGCAGCGGGCTGACGAGGCCGGGCTGGCCCTCGGTGGGCGCCAGGGCGCGGTAAGCGTGTAGCAGCACCGGTTCGTCGTCGGCCTCGGTGCTTTCGGCCGGCAGCAGCGCGTGCAGCCAGCCCTGCTCTGGCAGCAATGCCAGGGATACCCCGCCTCGGAGCTGATAGAGCGCGCCCACCCGAAAGCCGCCCACCTCCGCCCAGGCGGCAGTGGACGGATCCCAAGTCGCGTGGCGCACCAGCCATTCGCCCGCCTGTTCCACGCTGATGGCCATGAGATGCACGGGGCCACTGCCATCAGCGGCCAGATCGGGCGAGCCACGCAGGTCGCTCATACCGGGCACCGACTCGACCAAGCTCCAGGTTGCCCCCCCATCGATAGAGTGGCGGTAAGACCATACGCGCGGGACGGCTTCGTCCACCCAGAAGACGTGCACGCTGCCCGCGCCGGACAGGGCCAGCTGCGGGTTGGAGCAGGGCCCTTCCGTGACCGTCAGCGGCGCAGACCAGGTGGCTCCGCCATCGTTTGACTGGGCCAGGTACACGCCCTCGCCGATTCCGCTGACCAGGGGCACCCGCACCCAGGTGGCATAGAGGGTGCCATCGCCCCCGATGGCGAGATGGGGTGCATCCACGCTAGGCCACCCGGCGTCGGCGGCGTTGACCACGGGCGACGGCGCCGACCAACTGGCGCCGCCGTCGGCGGAGCGAACATAGTAGATGCCCCGGCTTTCGTTGAGCGGCACCGCATAGATCGCATGCAGACCGCCCTGGCCGTCGGCCAGCAGCGACGGCGCGGACGCCCCGCCAGCCCCTGCCGGCAAGGGCAGGCGACGCACCGTGGACCACTCGGACGCGGTCACGGCCCGGTCTTGAAAGACGCTGCTGTGCGAAAGCGCCCCGATCCTGCCGACGGTCCATAGGAGATGGATGCGGCCTTCGGTCACCGCGGCCACCGGATGCTCGGCCTGCTCCTCCAACGCGAGGACGGCCGTGGCCGTGGCCCAGCTATCGCCTTCGCGCTGGGCATACCAGAGGGCGACCCCCGAACGGCTCGTGTCCGATGGCGCGATCCACCAGGTATGGACCTTGCCGCTGAGATCGGCGACCATCGCGGGGAGCGTCGCCCCCGTGTCCCCTTCCCACATGGCGGTGGGGTCGGTCCAGGGCGTGTCGGAGGAAAAGGCCCAGGCGATGGCCCCCGTCTCGCGGTGCATGGCCCACACTTCGCCGTCTTGGCCCAGGCCGATGAGGGTCAGCCAGTGATCGCTGGCCGCTATCTGCAGCTCCTCCAGGGAGATGGTGCGTTCGATCTCGGCATCCTGCACGTTGACGGCCACCGTGTTGGCCAGGGACCATTCGCCAGTGGCGGCGTCGGGGATCTCGCGCCAGCGCGCCAGCGACAGGTAGGGCCCGCCCTCGCCCGAGACCAGCCAGACGTCGCCCTCCCAGCCGGCTTGGCGCGTGGCGGGCGTGCCGTACCGCGCGGCCTCCCGAGGCACCCAAGTTGGTTCTGTCCACGTCCGCCCGGCGTCCTCCGAGACCTGCTGATAGTAGGACACCTGGGTATCGCTCAGCCCCACCTGCCAGATTGCCAGGGTGCGCCCCGTCCCGAGGTAGGCCAACCGCGGCTCGGTGGCGTGCTCCAGAGGCGCGGTTGTGGCGTTCCACGTCTCGCCGCCATCGTCCGAGCAGAGGTACGTGGCCTGGCCCAGGCGCGGGTCCCGCCAGGCTAGGACGATGGCCCCCTCGCCATTGGCGACGCCGGCCAGGTGGGCCTGATCAGTATCCAGCAGGCGGGCATAGATGCTGGGCTGCACCAAGCGCGGCGCCTCCCACTGAAGGCCGTCCTCGCCCAGCCGGGCATAGTAGAGACCGGCCGGCTCTTCGGAAGTGTGCTGCGAGCGAATGTACGCCAGGTGCATCCCGCCGGAAGGATCGGCGAATGCCTGCCAGAGGAGCACCCCTTCAGCTACCAGTCGTGGCTCTGACCAGCTCGCGTCTCCCACGCGCATGGTGGCGTGCGCCACGGAGGGATCAGCCGGCACCGGGTCGGGCTCGGCGGCGGCGAAACCGCCTCGTTCCACCAGCCAGAAGGCGTGCACGGTCCCCTGGCTGTCTCCAATCAGTTGCGGCATCACCGCAATGGGTAGCGGGGTGGGCTCGGCCTCCGCATCGGCGGCCGTCGTGGGCCTGGGGTCGGGGACCATCAGCCCCGCGTTGGCGGCCGGCTGCCAGGAGGTGCCGTCCATGTAGGCGGTCATCAGGCCATCAAAGCGATCCCACCAGAAGGCCTGGGCCGTTCCTGGCTGGCCCAGCACGATGGCGGGCTGTGAAGCTGACCCTGACTGCGAAAGGTTGCTGGGCGGGGACCACGGACTGGCGGGCTCCTGCCCCAGAGATGGCCGCGGGTGCCCTGCCAATACCGAGATGACTAACAAGACCAACGCCGCGCCACGCCTGGCGCGGGGCGAGAGCCGTTCCCTCTTCAGAGCGTTATGGCTTGCCATGGACCCACCATCACTCCCGTGTCATCTGTCGTCGCGCTTCTGCGGCCCAGTAGGCGGCATGCTGGTTCTGCGGCTCGAGCAGAACGACCGTTTCCCAGGCGTCGCGGGCCTGGGCCCAGCGTCCGGCTTCCCAGTAGCGCGACCAGGCCTGGTCCAGCAGGCGATAGACGGCGCGGGGCTGACCGGCGATCACCGCCGCGGCGGCGGCCACGTCGCCGGTGGCCACCAGGGCGTCGCCCAAGAGCAGGCGGGTGGTCGGATCACGGTGGCCGGCCGCCCACACCAGCTCCATGTGCTGGCGGGCAAGGTCGCCTTCGCCGCGGGCCAGGGCGAGGGCCGCCAGCCGCTGATGGGCGGTGATCTGGCCTGGGGCGTAGGCCAGCGCTCGCCGATACTGCTCGGAGGCGCGGCTCAGGTCCTCCTCGGTACGGATCTCGTCCAGGCTGCGCCACGGATCGGCATTGGGGTCATAGGCGGCCAGCTCGACCCGCGACTGGGCCAGCGCCCCCAGGTTGGCGTACACGCCTCCCAGCACCGCCCGCCAGCTTGAGCCCAGGATGGCAGCCAGCGCCACGCCGGTTGCCAGCAGCGCCCAGCGACCGCTGCGGCGCGCTGCGATGGCGCCGTTTGGTTGCATCAGGGGCTCGGCCATGCGCTGGCGCGCGGCCAGGAGCGCCATGGGCACCCAGAGCAGGAGCAAGCCCCGCCCCTGATAGAGGATATTGTCCACCAGGCCGTGTACCAGCGTGATGGCCAGGCTGGCCACCGCCGCCTCCACCATCGGCGCCAACGGCCCCTGGGGCGCCCGCAAGAGCCTGCCCGCCAGGACTAGGCTCCCGATCACCGCCCACAGATAGCCCGCCAGGCCAAGAATCCCCTGGGCGATGAGCATATCCAGCAGCATGGCGTGGCCATAGGTCACATAGCCGACCGGAATCAGCAGCGCATAGGTCGAGAGCTGCATCTCAAAGCCGGCCAGGCCGGCGCCGGTGTACAGGTAATCGCGCATCAAGGTCGGCAGAAAGCCATAGATCTCCCAGCGTGAGACCAGGGTATCTACACCGGGCCACTGCCGGGCGCAGGCGGCCGCCACCAGCCCCACCATGACCACCACGATGGCCAGAACCACCGCGCGCCATGCCCAGAGTCGGCGTCGCCAGCGATGCTTACCAAGGGCGCGCCAGGCAGCCCAGCCTACACCGGCCGCCAGGGCGGCCGCCCAGGCGCCCCTGGACGCGCTGAGCACCAGGCCCAAGATGGCGATGGTGGCGCCCAACAACCAGATGACCACAAACAGCCCCCGCACCCGCCGCGGATTGGCGCCCTGTGCCCGGCGCCCCAGCAGCGCCAACGGTACGAACCAGGGCAGCAACGCTGCCACGATACCGCCCGCCCAGTTGGGGTTCATCGTCGTCGCGGGCCGTTGGGGCAACAGCCTCGCCACCCGCGCCCCGATAGTGGCCAGCAAGGGCATCTTGACCTCATAGGTGCCCCAGGG
>CAZUZB010000129.1:0-5707 GCA_964624695.1 uncultured Anaerolineales bacterium
ACCCGTGAGACTTGCGTCTGAGAGAGCTGGCGTTATAATGAGAGGTCGAGTCCTTGGCTGCGTTACGCGAGTGAACGAGCGAGCATGATCCAGAACACGCTTTCGATCCGCGGCGCCCGCGAGCACAACCTCAAGAACGTCGATGTGGACATCCCCCGTGACAAGCTGGTGGTCATCACGGGCATCTCGGGCTCGGGCAAGTCCTCCCTGGCGTTCGACACCATCTACGCCGAGGGCCAACGCCGCTATGTCGAGTCGCTTTCGGCATACGCTCGCCAGTTCCTGGGGCAGATGGACAAGCCTGATGTGGATCGCATCGATGGCCTCTCCCCTGCCATCTCGATCGACCAGAAGGGCACCAACCGCAGCCCCCGATCCACCGTTGGCACGGTCACCGAGATCTATGACTACTTGCGGCTGCTCTATGCGCGCATCGGTGAGCCGCATTGCCCCCAGTGTGGCCGGCCCATTCATCAGCAGACCGTGCAGCAGATGGTGGATGCCATTCAGGCCTATCCCGACGGGACACGGCTCATGGTCATGGGGCCGCTGGTGCGAGATCGCAAGGGCGAGCACAAGCGCTTGTTGGCGGACCTGGCCAAGCAGGGGTTCGTGCGCGCTCGCGTGGATGGCGAGGTGATCGAGCTTGACCAGGAGATCGCCCTGGACCGCTATGTGATGCACACCATCGAGGCGGTGGTGGATCGCTTGGTGGTGCGTCACCATGGCGAGAACGATACCGAGCAGGCCGATGCTGATCGCGCCCGTCTGGCGGGGTCGCTGGAGACGGCCCTCAAGCTGGGCGATGGCATCGCCATCGTGCACGTGGTGGATGGCGAGAATCACCTGTTCTCGGAGCACTATGCTTGCCCGATCTGCGGCATCAGCTTGCCCGAGCTCGAGCCGCGCTCGTTCTCGTTCAATAGCCCCCATGGCGCCTGCCCCACCTGCACCGGCCTGGGAACCCAGCAGGAGCTGGACCCTGGACTGCTGGTTCCCGATGGCTCGCTGTCGTTGGCCCAGGGAGCCGTGGAGCCGTGGGCCAAGGCCTCTACGTCGGATAGCTACTTTCGCCAGATCTTGCAGGCCTTGGCGGCCCACTATGGTTTTTCCATGGAGACGCCCTGGCGTGAGCTGACCGAGGAACAGCAGCGTCTGGTGCTACGCGGCAGCGGCAGCGAGACGCTCATGGTCAACTATCGCAACCATCAGGGGCATACGCGGCGGTATCAGACTGCGTTCGAAGGCGTGATTCCGAATCTTGACCGGCGCTATCAGGAGACGTCGTCGGATTACATTCGGCAGGGCATCGAGCAGTACATGACCTCACACCCCTGCCCTGCCTGCCACGGGCGTCGCCTCAAGCCCGAGGTGTTGGCGGTGACGGTGCTGGGACTGCCCATCGATGAGCTGACCGACATGCCCATCAAGGCGACCTACACGTTCGTCGAGCGGTTGGCCGAGGGCCTGGGCGAGCGCGACACCGCCATCGCTCGGCCGATCATCAAAGAGATACTGGCGCGGCTGCGGTTCCTCGAGAATGTGGGCCTGGGTTACCTGACCCTGTCTCGGGCCGCGGCGACGCTCTCGGGCGGCGAGGCTCAGCGCATCCGCCTGGCGACCCAAGTGGGCTCGCAGCTCATGGGCGTCCTCTATATCCTGGACGAGCCCAGCATCGGGCTGCATCAACGTGATAACGAGCGGCTCTTGAACACCCTGTGTGGGCTGCGAGACCTGGGGAATACCGTGCTGGTGGTGGAGCACGACGAGACCACCATTCGCGCGGCCGACTATGTGGTGGATCTGGGGCCTGGGGCTGGCGAGGGTGGCGGCCAGGTGGTCTGTGCTGGCACCCTGGAAGAGATCCTGGCCTGTCCCGACTCCGTGACGGGACGGTATCTCTCGGGCGTGGAGAGCGTGCCGCTACCGGCCGAGCGCCGAAACGGCAACGGGGCCGCCATCGAGGTCGTTGGCGCGAGTGAGCATAATCTCAAGGGGATCGATGTACGCATCCCCTTGGGCAAGCTGGTGGTGATCACCGGCGTGTCGGGCTCGGGCAAGAGCACGCTGCTGATGGACATTGTCTACCAACGGCTGGCGCAAAAGCTGAATCGGGCCAACACCCGCCCAGGGCGCCATGACGATCTGCGCGGGATGGAGCATCTCGACAAGGTGATCGATATCGACCAATCGCCCATCGGCCGCACGCCGCGCTCCAACCCGGCTACCTACACGGGCGTGTTCGATCGGATCCGGGATCTCTTTGCGCAGGTGACCGAGGCCAAGGTGCGGGGCTACAAGGGTGGGCGCTTTTCCTTCAACGTCAAGGGGGGGCGCTGCGAGGCCTGCCGTGGGGCCGGCATCATCAAGATCGAGATGCAGTTTCTGCCCGACGTCTATGTGCGGTGCGATGTCTGCCATGGGAAGCGCTACAACCGCGAGACGCTCGAGATCCGCTACAAGAAAAAGTCCATCGCCGAGGTGCTCGATCTCACCATCGGCGAGGCGCTCACGTTCTTTGCCAACATTCCCGCCATTCGCAGCCGGTTAAAGACCCTCCATGACGTGGGCCTGGACTATGTGCGGCTGGGGCAGCCCGCCACCACCCTCTCTGGTGGTGAGGCACAGCGCATCAAGCTGGCCCGCGAGCTGGCCCGCAAGGCCACGGGCCAGACGCTCTATATCCTGGACGAGCCGACCGTTGGTCTGCACATGGCCGATGTCAAACGGCTGCTTCAGGTGTTGGGGCGGCTGGTCGACGCCGGCAACACCGTGGTGATCATCGAGCACAACCTCGACGTGATCAAGACCGCCGACTGGATCATCGATCTGGGGCCAGAGGGGGGCGATGCTGGCGGCAGGGTCATCGCCGAGGGTACTCCCGAGCAGGTGGCTGCGGTTCCCTCTTCGTTCACGGGGCAGTGGTTGGCCCAGGTATTGCCTGACGGGCGGCAGGTGTCGGTCTCTCCCGTCCGCTCTGCCGAGATGGCCTAGATGGTTTGCGCGTCGCCTCGCTACTATCTCTGGAGCATCGGCTGCCAGATGAACCAAGCCGATTCCACCCGCCTGGCCGAGGGGCTGGACGCGCTGGGATTCGAGCGCTGTGATCGCCCCCGTGATGCCGATCTCGCCATCCTGAACACCTGCGTGGTCCGCCAGAGCGCCGAGGACAAGGTTCTCGGGCGTTTGACCTCGCTCTCGTCGCTCAAGCGCCGGCCGGGCAGGCGGGCCATCGTGGTGATGGGCTGCTTTGTCGATGACATCGAGGAGCAAGCGGCCCGGCATCCATACGTGGATGCTTTCCTGCGTCCCTCGGATATCCAAGGCGTGCTGCGGTTCGCTCACGCGTGGGTCGATCGCGGCGTCCAGGTCGGCGCCGAGGGCGCTGCGGGCAACGTCGGCGTCACCGAGATGGTCCCCATCAGCTATGGCTGTGACCGTCGCTGTACCTACTGCATCGTGACTCTTCGCCGCGGCCCGCAGCAGAGCCGCCCTGTGGACGAGGTTGTGCGCGATGTGCGCAGCCTCGTGGCGCGGGGCGCGCGCGAGATCACGTTGCTGGGCCAAAACGTGGACGCCTATGGCAGCGACTGGCCTCATGGGCCAGACCTGGCCGATCTGCTGGTGGCGGTGCATGACACGCCGGGGCTGGCTCGGCTGCGGTTTCTGACGTCGCATCCCCGCGATATGACCCAACGGATCATAGATACGGCGGCCTCGCTGCCGCGCCTGTGCCATGCCTGGGAGTTGCCGGTGCAATCCGGCAACGACGAGGTGTTGCGGCGGATGGCTCGTGGCTACACGGTCGATCGGTTTCGCGATCTGGTCGGCCGGATCCGCGCGGCGACGCCCGCCTGCGCCATCAATACCGACATCATCGTGGGATTCCCGGGCGAGACCGAGGAGCAGTTCGCCGATACCATGGCGCTCTTGCGAGAGATCCGCTTTGATGTGGTGCATGTGGCGGCCTATTCGCCGCGCCCCGGCACGGCGGCAGCGGCGTGGCCCGACGACGTGCCGCCTGAGGATAAAGAGCGGCGGCGCGGCGCGGTGGAGGATCTGCAGGCCGAGATCGCTGGCGAGATCAACGCCGCGTTGCTGGGCACTCGCCTAGAAGTGTTGGTCGACGGCCGGCAGCGCGGCCGCTGGCGCGGCCGCACCCGCACGAACAAGCTGGTCTTTTTCGAGAGCGATGGTGACTGGCTGGGCCGTCTTGTCCAGGCCAAGATAACCTGGGCTGGGCCCTGGAGCATGCAGGCCACCCTGGTTGGGCCAGCCGAGGACCCCGCTCCCTAGCTGCCGCGCCCCTCATCATGCCCCCGAAACACCAGCCGCAGCGGCGAGCCGCGATACGGGCAGTGGTCTCGGATGCGGTTCTCCAGGTAACGCCGATAGGCAAAGTGGACCAGCCGCACGTCGTTGACAAAGAGGACGATGGTGGGCGGCCGCACCGCCACCTGCGTGCCATAGTAGAGGCGCAGCTTTCGCCCCCACTTGGTGGGGGGCGAGTGGCGCGCGGTGGCGTCTCGCAGGATGTGGTTGATCTCGGCGGTCGTCAGGCGCTGGCCCGCCTCCTCCCACACCTCCAGCGCCAGCGGCAGGATGCGCTGCACCCGCTGCCCCGTCAGGGCCGAGACAAACAGGACCGGCACGTATGCCATGAACTTGAGCTCGTCGCGGACATAGGTCTCGTACTGGGCCATGGTGTGGGTATCTTTGATGACCAGATCCCACTTGTTGATCAGGACGATGACGCTCTTGGCCGATTCGAGCACGTGCCCGGCGATGTGGGTGTCTTGGGCGCGCACCCCCTGGCTGGCATCGATCAACAGCAGGACCAGATCGGCGCGGTTGATGGCGCGCATCGCCCGTAGGACGCTATAGCGCTCCACTCCTGGCTCCACGCGGCCCCGGCGACGGATGCCGGCGGTATCGATGAGCACCAGCTCGCGGCCCTCGTACTGCACGCGGGTGTCGATGGCATCGCGGGTGGTGCCAGCGATGGAGCTGACGATCACACGTTCCTCGCCCAGCATCTGGTTCAGTAGGCTGGATTTGCCCACGTTGGTGCGTCCCACGATGGCGATATGTACCGCCTCATCGTCGGCGTCTTCCTCGTCGCTTGCTGGGGGCAGCGCCGCCACCACGGCATCCAGCAGGTTGCCAGAGCCACGCCCGCTGTTCGCGGCGATGGGGTAGGGCTCGCCCAGGCCCAAAGCATAGAACTCGGCCAACGCCAACTCGCGAGCCGCATTGTCGGCCTTGTTGACCGCCAACACCACTGGCTTTTGGGCGCGACGCAACAACTCGGCGATCTCATAGTCCGGCCCAGCGATGCCGGTGGTGACGTCCACCACCAGCAACACCACGTCGGCTTCTTCGATGGCCAGCTCGGCCTGGGCTCGCACCTTGGCGGTGATCTCGTCGCCGGGGTTCAGGTCCAGCCCGCCCGTGTCTACCAGCATAAAGACCCGGCCGTTCCACTCGACCTTGTCGTAGAGCCGGTCGCGGGTGGTGCCGGGCTCGTCCTCGACGATCGCCTTGCGCGACCCAACCAACCGATTAAAGAGGGTGGACTTGCCCACGTTGGGCCGTCCGACAATAGCCACCAAGGGCTCGTTCCTTGACATGAGAATCCCCCGATCTTGGGAGTGAGGCCAGACCGTGCCTACCGAGGGGTAGGGGTGGGTGTGGCGGTGGGAGCAAC
>CAZUZB010000130.1:0-5647 GCA_964624695.1 uncultured Anaerolineales bacterium
ACGTTGTCAAGCCTCCATGCTGACCGGCGTCGCTTGACTCTTCATAGCAGGTCTTTCGTCGCGCCGATTGTAGGCGCTTTGGCGCAGGGGCGCAACCGCACGCGCCACTTGCGCTCCCTCTCGCCATCGGGTAAAAGGGACGCCATCATCGCCCCATCC
Source organism: uncultured Anaerolineales bacterium (assembly GCA_964624695.1). Classification (GTDB taxonomy): domain Bacteria; phylum Chloroflexota; class Anaerolineae; order UBA1429; family UBA1429; genus DAIRUQ01. The sequence continues at coordinate 160 of CAZUZB010000130.1, forward strand.
TGAGGAGGCCCCATGCCCGTCGCCCAGCCCGTGCCCTGGTCGCTCCACTTTCCGCCCGAGGTCCAGACCGAGTACGTCGGCGTGCGCCAACGCGACTACTACCTGGACCCCCTGGTGATGCTGGATACCCAGCTCGCCGCGCGCGAGATCATCCGCCAGCGCTATGGGCTGGAGGCCGTGCACCTGGGCTGCGCCGCGCCCAGCTACCTGGGGGCGGCGGCCCTGGGCGGCGAGCTGCTCTTTCCCGAGGACGACCAGCCCATGCTGGCCAACCAGGGCCAGATCATCACCGACCCCGCCCAGCTCGACCAGATCGCCGTGCCCGATCCGGCCACCTGCCCCGTCATGCAGCGCTGGGTGCGCATGTACGCGGCCATGCGCGCGCGGCTGCCCGCCGGCGAGGCCTTGGGGCTGGGCAGCGGTCAGCAGGGCCCCGTCACGGCCGCCGTGCTCCTGGCCGGCAGCCGCTTCTTCGAGTGGGTGGTGCAGCGCCCCGCCGCCGCCCGCCGCCTGCTCGATCTCACCACCGAGATGGCCATCCGCTACCGGCGCTATGCCCTGGAGGTCTCGGGCGTCACCGCCCAAGACGTGGGCCTGGCCGACGACTTTGCCGGCTGCATCGCGCCGCGCCACTGGCCCGCCATGGTGCTGCCCTACTGGGAGCGCATCTACACGGCCCTGGGCACCGGGCGGCGCTACCTGCATTCCGAGCTGCTGCGCCCCGGCCACCTGCGCTACCTGGAGCCGCTGGGCATCGCCCAGTACGACCCCGGCATGGACCAGTACCTCTCCGTCCAGGCCATCCTGGCCGAGACCCCGGTGCCCTTTACCTGGAACCTGTTCACCTCGCGTGACATGATGCTGGGCACGCCCGCGAGCATCGACGCCCTCTACCGCGCGGCCGTGGCCGACGGCGCCCCCAAGATGACCGCCGAGCTCTGCCGCCGCACCCCCGACGCCAACATCCGCGCCTACCTGGCCGTGGCGCGGGAGCTGGAGTGAGGACCCACCCTTCGTAGGCGCGGTTTCCATACCGCGCCTCGTAGGGGATCGCTCGCTATCGCCCGCCTGTCCGGTAGGGGCCGCCATGCATGGCGCCGGCACTGCCGTGCCCTCGCCCGCGACGCCCCCCTCTCCCTGCGGGGGAGGGGATGGGGGTGGGGCGATGTAGGCGCGGATTCCAATCCGCGCCTGCCCTACGGGTTGACGGGGATGGGCGGGGCATAACGTGTTGTGTCCCTTGTAGAGACGCCCCGGCGGGGCGTCTCTACGTAGGCGCGTCCTGCCTGGCGTGAGGTCCAAACCCCGTAGGCGCGGTTTCCATACCGCGCATGCGAGCCGCGCCTACCACCATCCGGTGAGTATTCGCCCCCACCGCAGCTCGGCTCGACAGCCGGGGCTTACGTCGGAGTGCACATCGTACGTAAGGGCCGCCATGCATGGCGCCGGCACTGCCGTGCCCTCGCGCCAAAGGAAAGCACACCCTAGGGGGCGCGGCGCGTGAGGAGGGCCTGCCGCAGGCCCTCGGCGTTGGTGGCGACCTCGTAGGGCACCTCGATCTCGCCAAAATGGGCCCGGGCGCAGTCGATCCGGAGGCTCTCTAGCAGGCGCAGGGCGGCCTCATCGGTGCTGCCCTTGGTCTCGCAGACGAGGTAGACGCGCTCGTGGGACTGGCCAAAGGCGTCTTGATGCTGAAAGACGATGGCCCAGTCGGGCCGGTAGGCGCCGATGGGCGTGGGCACCTCGAACCAGTCCGGCAGTTTGAGCAGGAGCTTGACCTCGTCCATTCGCTCCAGGTCGCGGGCAAAGGAGCGCTCGATGTCCGAGTCGCAGGCGGCGCCGTCATAGATGGACTTGGTGAGGGGGACGACGCTGTCTTCATAGCCGCCCATGTCGCGAAAGAGGCCGCTGTCCCACACCTCGCCCAGGTCGACGTATTTGGATGCCTTCGACCAGATGGCGGCGCTTGGCCTCGTTGTTCAGCCGCTCCAGGGGGTTGGTGGAGTAGATCCGCGTCCAATGCTCGGTTGGGAAGGCCATATGGGCCAATATACCCTCCTCCGCTGTCCGGAGAAGCTCCGCTGCCTTCGGCCAACACGGGGCCATGGCCTCGGCGACCACCGACAGTTGCTTGCTGGCCGAGGTGCGATCAGGCTGCGCGAAAATGGTGCGTAGCGCCGCGGCAACCTTCGGCCGGTCCGCACGGGTGCATGGGCCAGAACGTTGCGCACAAAGTGTACCTGGCAGCGCTAACCAGCCCTACCACCTCCTCGCAATGCAGCACCAGCCGTACAGCGGGGTCGGATATTGCGAGGGTTTCCAGTAGATCCGGCATGCTTGTGCCCGCTGACAGAAGCCGGCGGGGGGTAAGGGGCTCCTGTTCACCCGACGAGACCCGAACGATGCCAGCGATTCGGTCGGCCTCACGATATGGAAGGATGTCGTACCGGCGTTCCGCTGCTTCCGCGAGGGACGGTCCCCAGTCGGTACCCGCCTTCACAACGAGTAGCTGGTCAGTGGTTGTCATCAAGCTATGTGCAGTCGCTACGATTTCCATCCGTTCGCCCTTACTCCTTGCACGCCCGGGTGTCGGCCGGCAGTTGCCCCCTCACTACGACAACACATAGTCGAGGCTGACCAGATGCAGGTCCTCATAGCAGGCTGGTTCAGGCCAGTCTCCGGCGACACCAATTAGTCGAACCCTTGAGCAACCAAGGGCTCGACTTTGTTGGGGATCCGGTTGAGATCTTCTGGAGACGGAAGCTGCCTAGACTGTGCGCTACCTATCCTGAAGAGGATAGCTCTCCGGCCGAAAATCGTAGGATGAGCACTCCCATACCCATTGCCGACACTTGCGAGTCACCTCGAGTCGATTAGCTGGATCCTGTATCAGCGCCACTTCCAGGCTTTGATCACCCTGTCGCACAAGCGCCAACCAGTACTCCTCCAGCTTCTCTCCGGCGACGGCTATCTCGTTGTTAGTCAGAGTGAATGGCTGCCCTGGATAGTCGATTGATTTCACTTCAATGAAGACTGCACTTCCCTCTGGCGTGATTCCTTCCAGGTCATAGCCAACATTCTGGCGACTTACGTCTGAAAGGCCAAAACCTTGAGCTGTAAGCAAGGCCAGCACCTGCTGCTCCGCGCTTCGCCATTTGCTCAGGCTAAGGTACGTGCGTTCGTAGTCTACAGTCTTGGTACCTTTCTCTGAAGCGCTTATTTCCCTAGAGTCTTCGGCCTCGTCTTCCTCAGCGCCTGGCACAAGCACTTGGGCATTCGTCACACCCGGCAAACGCTGAAGAAACTGACGGAGATCGCTCAGGCTCGTGGTTTTCTCAGCGATCATATCAACGAATGCTCGGTTGAGTGGTTTGCCCAACTCCTGAGCGCTTCTGAGTGAGAAAATCGAATCGCCAATCGGCCAGATAATCCATTCCGGGGAGATATAGGAGTGATCAATCTGCTTGGTCGAGTAACGACTGATCAAATGGGCTACGACTTCCGCACATCCGGATACAGAAGGAGCGGTGGTGACCAGTGCTGATGTCAAGTCGCCAAACGTTGCCTCACTCGCACCCAGAAAGCGTAGCAAAGGGGCCAATCCTTGGACGGCATCCAACTCTCGGCCAAGCGCCCATAGACCAGATTCGTCGGCCAGTCTTTGGAAGTCGTTTGGATTCAGCCAGTTCGGTCGAGAGCGCAGATCACCAAACGATCGCCCCGCCTTCCTTTGGATGGCATTCAGTAACTCCTTACTGAATGAGCGCCGTCTTAGGACCAACATACGTGGATCTGTTGAGGGCACAAGCGCGCCAAGAGCTCCGGCGGGATCCCCAAGCTCACCAGAGCCTTTCAGACATCCGTCAATCAACTCGACAATCAGGCAGGCCATTCTCTCGATTGCCATGGCTGTATACTCGTCCAGAATGACCTGTCTTCGGGAAGGATCAGTGCTAACGTCACCGTTGACCTTGACGCCCAGACCAGTTGGCTCTTCAGTAGGGAGAAACGCATGGACAACGGCATCTTTCTCCTCCAATCGGTGTATCCCTGAGTCATCGTGGCCGAAAGCGACTGCAATGTCTCCGTCCCTGAACACTGTCCAGGAACTGACACCTCGAGAGGTAGCGAGTTGGACGGTGTGTACTCTTTGGCCAGTAGCCTGCCTTCGTGCTGTTGCGAGTTCCTCAATGTAGCCCTGAAACTCCACCTGGCGTATTCGGCGCAGGAAAAGCAGTGATGTGAAGTCGAACGATTCAAACTCTGCCTCGATCTCCCTGGCGTACAAGTCACCAAACACGAATACAGTGGAATAGCCCTCACTCTGAATTGTTTCGAGCTCTTCTCTGAATGGGGCCAACTCCGCAGACGTTGGTACATGCGGAACTCGAATCAGTGGGACGCGCTCAGCCTGCGGAACCTGCTGTGCAGTCCGTTCCTGAGAAAATGTGACCGCCAGTTTGTCGCTGAAAAGGTGGATTCGCTGCGTAAAGCCGACCACTGACTTGAAGCCAATGCCTCGAAACCCGATACTTGATCCTCGCACTTTCGAGGAGTGAGCGCTACGGCACAGGCCCTCGAAGTCGTCGCGAGTGAATACCCGCCCGTCATTTGCTACCAGTATGTGATCACCCGTCTGCCGGACTTTGAAGCGTACTGCGCCTGCATCGTCGGCGTTCTGAAGGAGCTCGGTGAACGATCTGGCGTGGTAGCTCTCTGCTACGTACTGCTCAAGGCCCGCCAAATCCGCGAGAAGACTCGGCGATTTCTGTGCTTCCCCTAGCAACTCTTCACGCACTTCATCAAAAAACATGAAGAACAACCTCACCTCATCCTAGCAGCCGATCTAGCCAGTCTTTGGAAAGACTCTGATTTTGTGAGCTCTCAATGCGATGTCATCGCCGCGCATGCCTATGTCTATCACGTCAAATCCAAAGAATTTGTCCTCAAAAAAGAAATTCTCATTCGTGGCGATGACTCGCCCTTCACTGTCATATACCACAGCAACGACCTTTGTCCACTCGCTGAGAGTAGTACCAGTGGCGCTGTGTAGTTCACCCATGATTCTCAAGTAGCTGTAGTCTGGCGGTATTTTGACATAAAGATTCTCGATGCTTACGCCTAGACGCTCTTCGAGTACGTCCAACCGCTCGATACCTCTCGTCAGCGTCTCGGAAAGCTCCACAGCAGTTGGTTTCATGCTCAACTCCTCAGTTGATTCTGGGGGTGGTTCCTCTACCACTATATCCTCGATCACCTGGCTCGCCAACTCCCAGGAGCCTTCTCCTGAGGAATCATCACGGCTGCAAAGAAACTCCAGATGAACTCACCGTCCCCCTACGAGCAGTCTAGGTCCTTCAGCTCCTCAAGGGCGTCGGCGTGCCGCTCGGCCATTTGCCCGAACGGCGAGTAGGCGTTCCACATCTGGACACGCTCCCCTTGACCTCCCCCCTCCCCTCTGCTATAATAGAACAAACATTCTATTCAG
>CAZUZB010000131.1:0-5610 GCA_964624695.1 uncultured Anaerolineales bacterium
GGGCAGGATGGAGATAGGATACAGAACCTATCTCATCGACCTACAGCAAGATCTAGCGAGGACCGTCGCGGCTTGTGCGGCCGCGATTGCCCACATCTGGTTCTGCTGGAATCTCTATTTCCTTGATCTTGGGCCGCCGGCGTTTCAGTCTGCGCCCTCCCTTGTCTGGTTCGGTAACGCCGTGCTCGCGGTGGGAGCAGTTGCTAGCTGGGCTCTGGCGAAACGGCGTTCGCTTCTGGCTCTGCGTATACTCGTCATAGGCATCATCGGTACCATTGCTTGTGTGTTTCTAGGATCGTCTGCGCCAAGTTTTGTCTATCTCTTTGTGATTCCCATCGTGTTGTCAGGCGCGGCGCTCGATCACGCCAGTTTGATCATGTGTGCCATCGCGGGGGCCTTGACGGCCTTGCTGGTCGACCCCGTGGGGCCGCAGCTATCCATACCTTCTATGCACCAAGCTGTTGCTGCCCTTGTCCTCGCCGCTGCCACCCTGGTCACCTGGATCAGCTCTCAGGCGCTGGCCACCGCGCTCACGTGGGTCTGGCAGGCCTATGGGCAAGCCCTGACCAATGAGACGCTGGCCAGAAGGCGGCAAGGCGAGCTCAACCAGACCTTGCGTGCTCTCGACGAGGCTCAGTTCAGGCTGGAGCGAAACAACTATTTGCTGGCTTTGGCTCGCGATGAGGCCGAGAGAGCTCGCGAGGTCAAGCAAGAGTTCGTGCAGACGGTTAGCCATGAGCTGCGCACCCCCCTGAACCTGATCATTGGTTTCAGCGACATCATGGCCAACAGCCCTGAGACCTACACCGGAGCCACATGGTCAGCCAACCTGCGAAGCGATGTGGAGCAGATTCACCTCAGCGGTCGCCATCTCTCTTCTCTGATCGATGATATCCTCGATCTAGCGGCTATGGAGGCCCGGCGGATGCGGCTGTCGATGGAGCAGGTAGATGTCAAGGAACTGATCGATGATGCCCTGGCGGTGGTGCACAACTTGTTTGAGCGCAAGGGGCTGTATCTAGAAGTCGAGGTGGAACCAGACCTTCCTCTTGTGCGCGTGGACCCTCTGCGGATTCGCCAGGTGTTGATGAATCTGCTGAGCAATGCCAGTCGCCACACCGAGAGGGGAGGGGTGACGGTCGCCGCACAGCTGGATGGCGACTATATCAGGGTAAGCGTTGGAGATACCGGCGCGGGTGTCCCGCCGGACAAGCAGGATGCCATCTTTGAGGAGTTTCGTCAGATCGATGGCTCCCCTTCGAGGCCTCACGAGGGGACGGGGCTGGGCCTCGCGCTCAGCAAGCGATTCGTCGAGCTTCACGGGGGGAGCATGGGGCTGGACAGTGTTCTTGGTCAGGGCAGCACCTTTTACTTTACCCTCCCTGCATCGCCGCGGTCCGCTGGTGTTCGCAAGAGCAGTCTATTGAGGACGCCCGATCGGGCTACGGCCCTGGGTGCGCACCGTCTGCCGCTTCTCGTGGCAGGAGCTGGTCCTTTGTTGCTGTCTGCCCTTTGTCGACTGGACGATTTCCAGGTTGTGGACGTGCGAAACTCGCACGATATCCCTCGCCTGGTCGACGAGCACCGGCCAGTCGCGTTGGTGGTGAATTACGATCGGGATGATCTCCCGATCGTGGCCGGGGAGTGGCTGTCCTCTGCCCCGCCGCACCTGCCGATCATCGCCCTGCCCTTGCAGGACCGTTTCGCCAGCCTGGGCATTGCGAATGTCCAGGCCTTTGTGCTCAAACCGGTCCGTAGAGAGAGGCTGCTTCAGGCCATCGATGCGTTGCCAGGAGATATCAGGGATATCCTTGTCGTCGACGATGACATGCAGTTCGTCGAGCTGGTAAGCCGTATGCTCGAATCGGCGGGCCGCGGATGGCGGACGATGAAAAGCTTCAGTGGCCAGGAGCTGCTTGACCGCTTACGTCGGGGGCGCCCTGATCTTATCCTGCTTGACTTGACGCTACCCGACATCGACGGGGTGGATGCCTTGAGACAGATGGCCTCAGATAGCCGCAAGAGAGATATCCCCGTCATCATCGTGAGCGCATGGGATCCACTGGAGATGATCGAGGGAGGCAACGTGGTGAGCATCGAACGAGGAAGCACCTTCTCGAGCAGAGAGCTTCTTGGCCATATTTCGCTGCTGGTCGGGAACCTAGCAGGGAGAAGCGCGATAGAAAAGGCTGTCGAGCGTAGCGAGGAGATCTAGCTGCTGCACCGGCTTTTTCAGAAAAGCCCTGGCACCAAGCGAGATGGCTAGTTGTGGCTCGTCCAGGACCGAGCAGACGACCACTGGAATAGCCGCTGTGGCCGGATGCCTCTGCAAATCGCGCAGAACCTGCCAGCCGTCTGTGGATGGCATCATGACGTCCAGGATGATGCCGTCGGGTTCGATCTCTTGCGCTAGGCGCACGGCCGCACTCGGATCGCTCGTGCCGATGATCTCATAGTTGTGGGGCGCCAGGTAGCGCTCCAGCAGCCTGTGGGCTGCGCGGACATCGTCCACGACGAGCACACGTGCTCGCGTGAGCTGGGGTAGCTGCACCAACACGCGCTGGCCCCCACGTGGCTCAGATTCAAGCCCCAGTTCGCCTCCCTGCCTCCCAACCAGCAACGACGCTAGCTGCCAGTCCTCCGCGTTCGGATCAAGCTCGCCTTTGGGAATGCCAACAACGATGGTCGCCATCCTGTCTCCGGCCTTGGCTTCGAGGGTGATCGGTCCTGATCCGAGGCTCTCGGCCACCAATCGCAGAACCTTTAGCATGGCCTGACGTGTCAGCACCGGATCCACAAGGACCGGCGGAAGGTCGTGATCAATGGTTCCTTGGATGGTTACACCGAATTCGGCAAGCAGGGGGCCCAGAACCGAGCGCACATCGTCCAGCAGTGACCGCACGGAGCAGGCTCGTCGCTCGACCTGCCATGTCTGCAGCAAGGAGAGCATGGTTTGCATCTCATCGCCGTCTGCTCTGCGGCGATCCTCCACTGCGTCCTCGATGATGCGGCGGCTCCAGAGCATCGCCGATAGGCCGTCAACCCCCTTACGCTCTTCGCGCTGAAGCTGGCGACGGCTGAGGCCCAGCTCGTACTCCATATCAGGGAACCCTAGGCCCTTGATGTATCGATAATAGAGGACCCGATAGCTTCGCCATTCAGGTAGGTGTGCGGGTATGTCCTCGGGCGGCCGGAGGCTCTCGATGGCCTGTTTCAGCAGGTTGCGCAGCCTCTGTCCGCGCGAGACGCTGCTGGGTCCAACGTTGGCGGGTAGCTGCCGTGTGAGGGGATGCGACTCTAGATGCGCCAGATCGTGAAGATGCGTCAGAGCGTCTTTCACGCAATCGCGGAACTGCTCTTGGTCAGTCATTGGAGGCCTAGTCTCCCAGAGCCCAGACTCGTGTTCGAGAGAGGCAGGTTGGCGCACCAATGGCGCCCGGTTGGCCTTTCTGGAACACGAGAGCCGCTATAATGGAATAGTGACGGCCTGATGGTAGCCTTGCGCTGAGCGGCTGTCAAGATGAATATGCCGCGAGCAAGAGGCCGCACCCGGCGTTGTTGGTGTGCCCTGGTAGCAAAGGAGGTGGTGATGGGCCGCTTACCGGGGGCATCGTGCATGAGAGCGTCAGGATCTCGTGCGCATCTCGGCGGAGAAGGCATTTCTCAGATGACTGGAAGAGACGGAGGAGACATGAAGGGGACCGTCAGTAGAAGAGACTTTCTGAAGGTATCGATTGCCGCTCTAGGTGTCAGCTTCCTGGCCGCATGCAAGCCGGCTGTTCAGCCCACCGCGACGCCGGCCGAGGTGTCCACCGAGCCCGAACCGGAGGAAGTGGACTTGGAAGGGATCACTCTCGAAGGCAAGACGGGCACGCTATGGGGCTTGCAGTACGACCCCCATGTGATAGCCTACAAGCACATGGCCGACCTGTTCCGCGAAAAGACGGGCGCCACAATGTCGGTCGAACCGCAGGAGTGGCCTCTGGAGACCAAGGTGATCGCCGCTCTGGCCGCCGGAACCCAGCCGGATGTCGCTTGCATCATGGGCAAGATGTGCGTGCCGCTCTACATCCAAGGGGCTCTTTTGCCTTGCAATGATCAGGTCTATGCTTTTAATGGTGCAGACCCGCCTGAGGAGTACTTTTTCGAGGATGGCATCCAGGCCTACACTTGGGAAGGCGAGCTCTACGGCGTCCCCGTGGAGGCAGGCGGCTTGGGCAATGTGGTCAGCGTCCCCGTCGAAGAGGTCGAGGCTTTGGGCTTGGCCGACAAGTATCCGCCGATGGACGGCAGAATTTGGTGGGACAGCTACGAAGAGATGTGGGAGCTGGCTGAGGCTCTCAAGATCGAGGATGAGGCCGGCAGGGTGGAGCGCTGGGGGCTTAGCAGCAAAGGCTGGGACGCCTCCAGCTACATCGGCATCCTGCGCTCGCTGCTGGACGAGCAGGGCACCGACTGGTGGGATCTTGGCAACGAAAAGTTCAACGTGGACACCGAAGAGGGCGTGAAGGCGATGCAGCTGTTTGCGGAGACGCCCGTCAAGATGGGAATCGAGACCGAGCTCGATCAGTCGCATGTGGATGCCGCCCTGGCCGGCAAGGTCGCGCTGGCGCGTGGCAACGGTACGCCTGCTCTGTCAATCAGCGAGGAACTCGGCTACCATTTCGAGCTGGCCGGGGCTCCCAAGGTGGTGGGCGACAAGCCGCCCCTGTCCTGCTCTGAGGCCGGCTGGGGCTTTGTGGCCCCCGTTGGCTCCAAGAACCGCGACATCGCCTACGAATGGCTCCGGTTTGTGTGTTCCCTGGAGGGTCAGACCGCCTACGCCACCGCTTACGGCGGCGTGTTGGGGGTCGCCTGGCGTGGCCTGGTTGGGGTGAACGATCACTGGACAATCCCTGAGGATAGCGCGCAGCGCAAGGCTGCCCCGATGTACCAGGGAGAGCTGTGTCCCCTTTCCCGCTACTATGGTGAGGCGCTCGGGTACTATGGAGAGGTGGACTCGATCTTTGGTGAGGTCTGCTCCTTGGTCCGCCTAGGGGACCTAACCGCGGCCGAGGCATGCACGGAGGCGCAATCGCGCCTGGAAGCCCAGCGCAAGCAATGGCTGGAGGACATTGAGGGCTAGCGCCTGCTCGATTAGAGTGGTTACGTACTCTGCCGGAGGTCCTGCGTCTCCGCGCACGGATCTCCGGCTCTCGTATCCCGTTGACAAACCTGCCGTAAGCAAGAGAGAGGGACGTGTTCCAGCGCTGCCAGTCTCGGGGATCGGAGACGGTGAGTGCCGCGCCGGTTCTGTATGATGGCCTGGTCGAGGAAGCTTCGGGAGAAGCCTGGGCAATCGCACGCCCAACAGCGCCGGGGGCTTGTGGCCGCCCCTTACAAGGGCTTGACGGTCCATGACAGACGGCATCCTCCGATCTCTTAGCTCTGCCGGGGATCAAGGGCGGACCAAGTCTTCACGTACCCCAGTGGGAATAGTAGGAGTTTACCGATGACCCAAGACACACCACAGCCGAGAAGAGCAATCCGTGTTTCGAGCCGTGCTCCCAAGGGGGGTAGTGCGGCCGATTGGCTTCAATGGTTGGGGGCAAAGGCAAGAAAGACTCTACG
>CAZUZB010000132.1:0-5536 GCA_964624695.1 uncultured Anaerolineales bacterium
GTTCGACCTGCCGACGATCGTTTGCACGCTGCCCACCGAGGGCCTGGCCAGCGAGGTCACCGAGGCCGGCGGCGCCCAGGACACCATCCGGGACGACGGCGAGATCTATGAGGAGCTGCTGGGGCAGCTCTGGTCCGAGTGGGATCATATCAAGAACGGTCCGCATCGCGAGCAAGCGTCCTGCTGGGATCTGCTCTGGGTGAGCCCCAAAGCGGGAAAGCGCGAGAGTCGTCGGTTCCTGGGAGACGTGGTGCTGACCCAGACGGACCTCGAGGCGGGGCGACGGTTCGAGGATGACATCGCCTATGGCGGCCATGACCTGGATGACCACCGCCCCTTGCGAGCGGGGGGCAATATCGTCGCGCACAGCGTGCCCCCCCTGTACGGGATTCCCTATCGGGCCTGCTATTCGCGAAACGTGCCCAATCTCTTGCTGGCTGGCAGGCTGATCAGCGCCACCCACCTGGCGCACTCTTCCACCCGGCTGATGCGCACGGGAGGAGCGATCGGCCAGGCGATGGGGATCGCGGCATCTCTTTGCGTGCGGCATGGATGCGCGCCCCGCGCGGTCTATGAGCGGCACCTCGAGGCCCTGCAGCGAGCGCTGCTGGAGGCCGATGGGACCATCCTGGCCCGCCCCAAGAGCGCAGAAGGCGATCTCGCGCGGCAGGCGACCGCCAGCGCCTCAAGCGAGCTGCGTTTCAACGATCAAGAGCCCGGAGAGATGGTCCCCCTGATCGCTCCCGTCGGAATCCTGCTCTGGGATTGGGCTCCAACGCTCGATGGGCTGGAGCTGTACCTATCCAGCCAGTCCGCACAGCCGGAGCCGCTCACGGTGCGCTTGCTGCGGGCCAAGCGGGATCGCACATGGAAGAGCATGGAAGAGTACGAGGCCTTTGGACGCAACGACCTGCGAGACCAAGCGTTCGCGCAGCTAGCGTCCTTTGAGGCCACCGTGCCGCCCAAGCACGACGGGTGGTTCCGCATCGCGCTGCCCGAGGCGGTGACGATCGGGGCCAAGGACTCTACCTCGGACGATGATCGACTGCTCATCTGTATCGATGGAGGCGCGGCGCTATCCTGGGCGTTGGCGCGCGACCGAATGCCGATCGCGGAAGCGGTCGAGCATTCGCACATGCAGCCCGAGTGGCATCAGATCGGCGCCATGTTCACCATGCGGCTCAGCCCGGCGCCCAAGCTGGGCGAGGCCAGCAACGCCATCAACGGGTTCTACCGTCGGTTCTCCACCGGCCCCACCAACATGTGGATGTCCAACCCCGCCGATGGGTTACCGCAAGAGCTGGTGCTGACATGGGAGACCCCTCAGACCATCGACGAGGTGCATCTGGTCTTGGACAACCTCTGTCGCCTGCGCCACGAGAACCCGTGGGAGAATGCCACCCGCGTGGCGCCACACCTCATCAAGGCGTACGAGCTACTCTGGCGCCAGGCATGGCGCGGCGACGGCGACGCCTGGAAGCGCCTGGTGCAGGAAGAGCACAACCACCACCGGTTCCGCCAGCACAGCTCAGCGGTCACGACCGACCGGCTCTGTCTACGTGTGCTCGCCGTCCATGGCGGGCTTGAGGGCACTCGCGTCTACTCGGTGAGAGTGCCTGCCAAGACAAGCAGGTAGAAGGGAGGGGGCTTTTGGCAAGAGGTGGAGCAACCGGGCCTGACGGGGCAGCTCGAGGAGGGTCCAGCTCGGTCGCACAGGCGGAATTGGCAGGTGGCACGTGAACGGGTTTTCACTCAAGGAGGTAGAGACCACGATGTACGCGAAACAGATCAAGAGACGGGATTTCTTACGGGCGATGGTGATCGGGACCGCCGGTGTGATGGCGGCCGCTTGCACCCCCTCGTCCCCCACACCGACCTCTGCGCCTGCCGCAGCCACAGAGGTCGCCAAAGAGCCGACTCAAGCACCCAGAGAGCCGGCGACCATCTCCTACTGGCATATCTGGGGAGGCGTCCGGACGGACCAACTGCAGCAGGTTCTCGATGACTTTATGGCAGAGATCCCAGAGATCAAAGTGGAGCCGTTGCTCCTGCCGAACCCTGGTTATGTCGACAAGATCATCACGGGGTTGGCGGGCGATGCTCCCGACCTGACCATGGCCTATATCGGCGACACCTTTGCCCCCTCGGCGAGACGTGGCGCGCTGCGCCCGCTGGACGACCTGATCCAGGCCGATGGCATCGATACGTCGATCTGGTATAAAGGCCAGTGGAACATGACCCAGTGGGAGGGAAAGAGCTACGGCCTGCCCTTTGTCGGCAACTTTTTGTCGATGCTGTACTGGGTCAAGGATCATCTCGAGGCCGGTGGGTTCGATCCCGAAGAGGGGCCTGCCACCTGGGATGACCTCGAGGATATGGCGCGTGAGCTGACGACCTACTTTGACGACGGTTCGATCGAAAACATGGGTTACGTGCCCGGCGGATCGGGCGAGTGGATCGGCGGAACCTACCGCAACGGCCATGAGCCCTATGGCGATGGCAGCGTTGCAGGCAACGCGTCGATTCGATCGCGATCGACCATCCCCGCTCACTGGAAGCGCTAGAGCGGACGGTGCGCCTCTACGAGGCCATGGGAGGCTGGGACGCGGTGGGCGCGGCGACCGAGTACTGGGGCAACCAGCAGCTCGGCAACCCGATGATCTCGGGCGTTGCCTCGATCATCGACTCGGGCGTCTTTACGGTCAACATCATCAACGAGTCGGCCCCCGATCTGGATTACAAGATCGGCAAAGTTCCCCACGGGCCCAACGGCGAGTTCCTGGACCTGACGGTGGGCGGCTGGAACAACTGCATCCCGACCAGGGCCCAGCATCCCGAGGAGGCCTGGGAGCTGGCCAAGTACCTCTCCATGGGCGATGGCCACCTCAAGTTCATGGTCGAGCTGCAGGCGCGGCCCGCCATGATCAAGGCGTACAACGAGGCGCCGCACGATGCCAAGGCGCGCGCGGGCAACCCGTACTGGGATATCGTCCTCGAGATCCTGAACGGCAAGCATGCCAGCTATCCCGTCACGGACAAGCAAGCGCAATGGGACTCTGTGATCGGGGAGGCGTTCGAGTCGGTCATGCTGGGCCAGCGGACTCCAGAAGCTGCCGTGTCTTGGGCTCAGGGCGAGGTCGTACGCATCGCGGAAGAGGAAGACTAGGTTCTGGCGCAGCGAAAGCAGGGAGGTCAGATAGCTGGCCTCCCTGGCGTGCTATGGATGACAAAAGGTCCGCGCTGGAGCCTGGCTCCACGGTCATCGCGTGTGTACCGAAAGTGAGGCTGGAGGATGGCAGTAGCGACGAAAAGGCGCAGCAGGATGTCCCTGGCCAAGCGGCGCGCCGTGACGGGGTACCTGTTCATCACCCCTTGGATCATTGGGCTCTTGGCGTTCACGATGATTCCCATCATCGCCGTCTTTGTTTTGAGTTTCACCCGTTTCGGCGTTTTTGACTCACCCGTATGGGTTGGCCTGGACAACTATCGCCGCATCTTTGCCGAGGATCGGCTGTTTCGCTTATCACTGGGAAATACCGCTTACTATGTGTTCGTATCGGTCCCGCTGCATGTATCGTTGGGATTCCTCTTGGCCGTCCTCCTGAACTCCAAGGTGTTTGGGGTGACCTTTTTCCGCGCCTTGTTCTATGTGCCGTCCATCGTGCCACAGGTGGCGGGGGTGTTGCTGTTCGTCTGGCTATTCCAGCCGCAGATCGGCCTGCTCAACTATTTGCTACGGCTCGTGGGGATTCCAGGGCCGAACTGGCTGGGGCGACCCGAGTGGGCCAAGCCTGCCATCATCATCATGAGCCTGTGGGGCGTGGGCGGCGGCATGATCATCTACCTGGCTGGCCTGCAGTCCATTCCCGAGCACCTCTACGAGGCGGCCGAGATCGATGGAGCGAATGCCTGGCGCCGGTTCTGGGCTGTGACCGTTCCGATGATGACGCCCACGATCTTTTTCAACCTGGTCATGGGCCTGATCAACAGCTTCCAGGTGTTCACCACCGCCTATGTGGCCACGGGCGGCGGGCCCGTGAACTCGACCCTCTTCTATATGCTGTACTTGTACAGGCGGAGCTTTCAGGACTTTCGGATGGGGTACGCGTCGAGCCTGGCGTGGATCCTGTTCATCATCGTGCTTGCTCTGACGGCTGTCGTTTTCCGGTCGAGCTCGAGTTGGGTTTACTATGAGTCTGGCGGAGAGGGATGACCATGGCATCAACCGATCGTACACTGCGAGGCACTCGCGGGCGCACAGCCGGCTCGGGACCATGGCTCCGGCGCGTATCGGTTCGCCGCGTCATCACAACGGTGATGACCTACCTGCTGCTGGTGGTGGTGGCGGCCGCGTTCTCGCTTCCGCTGGTATGGATGCTCTCGACGTCGGTCAAATCGCTCCAACAGCAGATGGTTTGGCCACCGGTGTGGATCCCCGATCCAATCGCCTGGCAGAACTATCCCGATGCGTTCAACTTTTTGCCGCTGGCGCGCTATACCTTTAACACGTTGCTGGTCACTGGCCTTTCGATTTTGGGCGTCTGGGTTTCGTGCCCGATGGTTGCCTATGCCTTTGCCCGCATCAGGTTCCCTGGGCGAGACCTGCTCTTTCTGGTCCTGGTGGCCACGATCATGCTGCCCTCTGCGGTGCGCATGCTGCCCACCTACCTGATGTTCTACTATATGGGGTGGCTGAATACCTATCTTCCGCTGGTCGTGCCCGCCTTTTTCGGCTCGCCGTTCTATATCTTTTTGCTACGGCAGTACTTTCGCACCATCCCAGAGGACCTGGCAGACGCCGCCAGGGTCGATGGCTCCACAGAGCTGGGGATCTTTGTGCGGATCTTTTTGCCCCTCTCCAAGCCCGCTCTGGCCGTGATCACGATCTTTACGTTCCAGAGCAACTGGAACGACTTTTTCGGGCCGTTGATCTATCTCAACAAGGATGAGCTGCGGACGCTAGCCCTGGGGCTCTATTACTTTCGAGCCTATCAGGATACCACCAACTGGGGCCAGATGATGGCCGCGGCCAGCACCATGACGGTGCCAGTATTGGTGCTCTTTGCCCTCTTCCAACGCCATTTCATCCAGGGCGTCGCGCTGACGGGGATCAAGGGGTGAGCGACATGGAGCGCTGGTCCTCGCGACGGCGGCTGCTGGCCACCATGCGCGGAGAAGCCGCCGATCGGGTTCCCGTGGTGATTCGTGGGGTCAACCCGTATGCTCGGCACATGAACTGGCGGGGGGAAGCGCACCCGAGCTATGCGCCCCTGGTAGAACTGGTGCGCACACGGTGCGACGTGGAGCACCTCCTCGCCATCGGTGGTGGTTTCTACCTGAACGGCGCCGGGATGGCGTCTGGAAGGCAGGTGCGCGAGCAGCATGGCTGGCGCGAGAGCCACACACGGATCGAGACGCCCCTCGGCCCGCTAGAAGCCATCACCCGTGAGGGGATCGACAGCTATTCCCACGCCACGATCAAGCACTGGATCACCTCGGAAGGAGACGTCGACCGGTTCCTCTCGCTGCCGTACGA
>CAZUZB010000133.1:0-5382 GCA_964624695.1 uncultured Anaerolineales bacterium
GGCTATGGCTCGCTGGAAAACGCGCTGGCGGTGGCTCGCGGGCACCTCGACTTTTGCGCGGTGACCGGCCATGCCATGTGGCATGATATGTACCCCCTGCAGCCAGAGACCGAATTCGTGGTGGGGTTTCACCGGCGCGGGTTTGCCAAGCTGGCTGCGCAGTGGGATCGGGTGCGGCAGGTCGTCGAGGGCGCCAACGAGCCGGGCGAGTTTGTCACGTTTCACACGTACGAAGCCCACTCTTCCGAGTTTGGGGATCATCATATCCTCTCGCCTTCGCCCGAGCTGCCACTGCTGGATCCGGCGGCGCCGACGGCCTTGATGGAAAGTCTTCAGGTGCCCGCCATGGCCGTGCCCCATCACATCGCCTACGCGCCCGGCTACCGCGGCATCAACTGGGATGCCTATGCGCCGGACATCAGCCCGGTGGTAGGGATCTATTCCAAGCATGGCTGCGGTCTGCGGGACGATGGCCCCTACCCTTATCTCCACACCATGGGGCCCCGCGATGGGCGCAACACGGCCGAGGCGGGCCTGAAGGGAGGGCATCACTTTGGCTTTGTGGCGTCCACCGACCATCATGCCGGCTTTCCGGGCTCGTACGGCGACGGGCGCGTGGCCGTGCTGGCCCAAGCCAAGACGCGCGAGGCGATCTGGGAGGCGCTCCAGGCGCGACGCTGCTATGCCGTCACGGGCGACAAGATCCGGTGCCAGATGGAGCTCGACGGCGCGCCCATGGGCGGCGTGGCGCCGGCCAGCGAGCGAGCTGTGCTCTCACTGGATGTCAGCGGCAGCGACCGCTTGGATCAGGTTGTGATCTACCAGAACGCGCGACCCTGGCGCACGCTGGCTGGCGAGGAACTCGATGGCAAGGCGCCTGCAGACCGATTCAAGGTCCGGCTGGAGATGGGCTGGGGGCGCTCGTCCGATCCCTATCTTTGGCAAGGCACCGCGCGGGCTGCTGATGGGGCCATCGTTGGCGTTGAGGGCTGCTTTCGTGGGGTGAGCCGGCTGGCACCCAGCGCCGAGCTGGCCGACGATCCGGGCGTGAACGCACTGCGGAACGGCATTCTCGTCCGTTCGGCGGGCGAGGTCGCCTGGGAGTGTACCAGCTTTGCCAACGTCTCGACGTTGCATCCACAGACCGCCTCCGTGGTGCTAGAGATCGCGGGCGACGCCAGGACCGAGCTTGTGGTGGAGGCCAATGGCGTGCGCCTGAGCCAGACGGTGGGGCAACTCTGCGCCCGAGGGATCGCTCAGCATACGCGGCCCTGGGCCTCGGAGGCGCTGCTCCTGCATCGGGCGGTGCCGGCTCGGGCCTACTGCTTCAGCCAATCTTGGGACTTGGGCCGCAGCGAGCCGGGCGATACCTGGTATGTAGAGATCCGGCAGGCCAACGGCCAGTACGCCTGGCTTTCACCGGTGCGGATTGGCAGCGCGCTGGCTAAGGGGGGAACCCTCGGCCAGCGCTGGTCGGCCTGAGGCTTACTGGAGGCAGCCCCGCGCGGCGATGGGCCACACCGCCGCGACGATCCCGCCTTGCACGGCGAAGAACCGGTCGTGCAGGTTGTTGGTGGTGCAGCCATGGGTCGGGATCAGCGCCACCCGATCGCCCAAGGCCAGCGGCTCGCCGCCCTCGCGGTGCAACACGCCATGTTCCTCGGAAAGGTGCGCCAGCCGCCAGCCCTCTGGCGACCGCACGGGCGGGTTGCCAAACTCTGTAGTGGCGCTCTTTAGGCCGGCGTCCAGCACGGCCCGATCCTCACGCGGCACCGAGATCACCTGAGCCACGATGGTCACGGCTGGCTCGAATCCCAGATCCAGCCCGCCGTAACGCGCATCCATGGTGGCATAGGAGCCGGGCTGGATCTCGGTAATGCCGGGGAAGCGGGCCGTCATGGCGGCGGTGCCGGTGCCTGCCGCCGAGACGACGTGCGCGGAAAGCCCCCGGTCTCGCAGCAGCGCGGCGGTCTCCACCAGCGGCGTGAGGGCGGCCTGGACGGCCTGCTCGCGCTCGGTAGCATCGGGGATCATCACGGCGTGACCCTCGTACCCCATCACGCCGCGCAGCTCCAGGCCGGGCAGGGCTGCCACTGTCTGCGCCAGCGCCAAGGCTGGCTCCATAGGGGCGACGCCGCAGCGCCCCATGCCCACATCCACCTCGACGAGGACTCCTACGGTGACGCCCGCCCGCTCCACCTCTTGGGATAGCATGCGCACATTATCGGCATCATCCACCGCCACGGTGAGCTGACTTTTTTTGGCCAGGCTGACCAACCGCTGTATCTTGAACGCTCCCACGATCTGGTTGGCGATCAAGATATCGGTGATGCCAGCGTTCACCATCACCTCGGCCTCGCTCACCTTGGCGCAGGTGATGCCGGCGGCTCCAGCGTCCAGGAGCATTTGCGCGATCTGCGGGCATTTGTGAGTCTTGATATGGGGCCGCAACGCCACGCCGGCATCGCGGGCCAGGGCGGCCATGCGCTGAATGTTGCGTTCGAGCGTGTCCAGGTCCACGCAGAGAGCGGGCGTATCCAGGCTCGTCCACGGCTTGCCGATCCATTGCTGGTAATCCATGCTCGGTGCCTCCTGCGGGAGTAGGGTGCTGGGCTGTCTGTGTGCCGATGCTATCATGGTGGGATGGATGTGTCAACGGAGGTGCGTGATGGGCGACGACGCGAGCGGCCCCAGCCTGGGGCGTGAGGTGATGCTGCGGGCCGTGCCTCTGGCCATCGTGGTGGCTTGCGCGTGGTGGTTCCTGGACGCTCCCGACTGGATCTGGCTGCTTCCCCTGGGGGCGGCCTTGCTGGTGCTATTGGGGAGGGGGCTGCGTGCTATGGCTCTACCGCCGCCGGAGGAGCCGGAGGACCGCACGCGATGAGCCAGAGGCTTCACGCCGCCTGCGCGGATGCTTTACGTCGTTTTTATCAAAAGTGAGACCTGTTCGCCTAGAATGGCCGCATGTTGTTGATAGTAGATAGGGAATGATCGGTGCAAACCAAGACGACACGAGGCTGGGCGTTATTGGTGCTGGTGGGATGCTTGCTGCTCACGGGGAGCGCCTGGCCAGACGCGATCTCGGCCGAGACCGCCGCCAGCCAGATGGCCTCGGAGCATCAACTCTTTCTCCCCGCCGTGCTCAAGCCTGAGGTCTTTGACCCAATCCCCGGGGCCAGCTATAGCACCCTCTGCATGTCTTGCGTGTCGGGTTGGGTGCCCGCCGATCGCGAGCCCAGCCAACACGCCGATCTGAACCTGGGTCTGCGAGGTTGGGCGGAGACGACGAGCTACCTGGGTTTGGTGGACTATTCGGGCGGGCGAGACGACAAGGCTCCGCAACTCTATGCGCTTTTCGCCAACGAGCGCACGCCGTCGGTCTCTCGGGTCTACAAGGTGTATGACTGGAACTGGGCCACCAACCAGCGCGCCGGGCTGCTGAACACTTGGCCGGTGACGCTGCTCGGCGCGGCCACGACCAAGGGCGAGATCATCCATGTGCCTCGTTCGGGCTATCGTGTCGGTACCGACAGCGGGGGCTCCTACTCTGTCATGGTGCTCTATGCGACCAGCTCGAGCATCACACTAAAGTTCACCCGTGAGGACAATGTGGTGCACGGTTACACCATCCATCTGGATGGGTTGCAGGTCGATCCTCAGCTCGTTTCCCTGTACCAGAGCTGCCACGCCGGTGGTCGGCGCTCTCTGCCGGCCCTGCGTGAACGCCAACCCTTTGCCCGCGCTGGCGGCAGCGAGTTGCGCATCGCCATTCGTGACAATGGCAGCTTTATGGATCCCCGCTCGCGCAAGGACTGGTGGTACGGCCACTAGTGGGCTCTGCCTCATTCCATCATGCCTCCGGACCAAAGCGGCCAGCTCCCGCAGCGGCTGGTCTGACCATGCGTAGATTCGCCGTGAATCCCGCCGCTCGAGCCTAGACATCGGCATGGCATCATGCTATGCTAACGTCCGAGCCGGTTTGGCTAGGCATATTCTGCGCTATCTGCTGTCGATCCGTGGCCCAGGTCATACTCGCCGGCCCGGAGGGGAGCCCTCGCGGTGTCGAGCTTGCGCGTATTCGTGTTTGTTGTTCTTGTTGCCATGCTTGTTTCCGCCTGTGGTGGGGGGCCGTTGCCTGCGCCGGCGATGACGGCCATGGCGACTATGGCTGCGCCAGCCACGAACACGCCTACTACAGCACAAGAGACGGCGACGGTATCGCCCACGGCCCCTTTGCCGACGCCGAGCCGGACCCCCACGGCTCGCGGGACGCAGGTGTCACCTGCGCCGACTGCGACTCTCCGTGTCACCGCTACCCCCACGCTGACCGAGACCATGGGCATCTTGTCGATCCCCGCCTTGGATCGGGATGTCGTGATCGTGTCCGTTGGCTGGGAGGTGCACGATATCGATGGGGCGCAGGTCGCCCTCTGGGAGACCGTCAAAGGAGCGGCGGGGCACCATCGCGGTACGGCCCCTCTTGGCAGCGATGGTAACTGCGTGCTCAGCGGTCACAGCGGCCCCGACCAAGACGCAGTGTTCGCCGGCCTTTGGGATCTGGCCATCGGCGATGCGCTCCTTGTCACCGACGAGCTGGGCGACGAGTTTCTCTATCGCGTCATATCGGTGGAGACGGTTCAGGAGACGGGGGCCAGCCTGGACGAGAGGTTGGCTCACGCCGCTGTGATGGATCCCACCGATGATGCCCGCCTCACACTGATCACCTGTTGGCCCGAGTGGGCCTATACCCATCGCGTCGTGGTGGTGGCGCTGCGGGAGGAGGTGGACTAGGCTTTGGTTCCGAACCTGTGCGGAGCGGACCGAGGGTGCAAGAGCGGAATGGGAGAACGCCGAGCAGGAGGTTCCCATGAACGAGGCACAGGGTAGGGCCCGACGTGAGGTGCGCCTTCGAAGGCTGTTGCCTATCGGGCTGGCGATGCTGGCGATGCTGGCGGTATCGTTGGCGGTCGCGGCGGAGCCTGGCTGGGTGGCAAGCTCCGGGGCTGCGCCCGAGGCCACCATCCCCGATCCGCCGGACTATAGCATCTCTGGCGTGGTATTCCACGATCTCGACGGCGACGGCGAGTACGCCGACGATGGGTCCGAGCCGGGTATCGGCGGCGTGGTCGTCTCTCTGGAGCCAGGGGGGCGCACCTGGACGACCAACACGACGGACGAGTGGGGGCCGATCGGCGGATACTGGTTCGATAACCTGCTGCCAGGCCAGGCCTATACGGTCACCTGCGCTGCAGTGCCTGGCTATGTGAGCACTAGTCCCGATCAGGTGTCAGGG
This sequence comes from uncultured Anaerolineales bacterium, assembly GCA_964624695.1. Classification (GTDB taxonomy): domain Bacteria; phylum Chloroflexota; class Anaerolineae; order UBA1429; family UBA1429; genus DAIRUQ01. The sequence continues at coordinate 5,294 of CAZUZB010000133.1, forward strand.
GTCACGTTGGGATCGGACGGCACCATTCCGGGAACGGGGCCGGCGGTCGTCCACTTTGGCAAGGCCATGACGGCCACCGTCGAGGTCCA
>CAZUZB010000134.1:0-5373 GCA_964624695.1 uncultured Anaerolineales bacterium
CCGCCCCTCGTCAATGAGCCGGGCAGCACGGCGCCAGGCAGGCTGGCGCTCCCGGTTGAGGGCCGCCAGGCGCGATGCGTTGGCCTCCATGGCATAGGCCCCGGCCAACACCATCTCGGCCAGCTCCTGCTCCGACGCAGCCGGCCGGTCCAGCCGCAGCGCATACAGGCCCACCATCTCGGGGCTGTGAGCGTCCGACGTCGAGACCTGCCGCAGGCCACACCGTTCGGCCAGTCGAGCCGCCCGCTCATGGGCCTGCTGATGCATATGCACGCTGTGCACTTCGATGCCGTCCAAGGCCAGTTGATCCAGCCCGTCAGAGGGATAGCCCGGCCGGAAGGGGTGCGCGGCGATGACGATCCCGCCCCGCGCGTGCGCCTCGGCCACCACATCCTCAGCGGGCATCCGCGGCGCGAACCAGTCTCTCCCATGCGCGCCGATGACCAGCAGATCCCCCGCTTCCTCGCTGGTGATCTCTACGCCAGCAAACAGCTTGACGCGGGGGAACCCACGCTGCAGCTCGGCCAGCTCCTCCCGCCCCCACCGGACGTGGTGCTCGGTGAAAACCAGAGCGTCCAGCCCAAAGCGTTGGGCCGCGGCCACCATCTCTTCCGGCTCGCCACGGCCACACGCCGAATGGCGGCTCGTATGAACGTGCAGGTCGATCAGCAAAACACAGCCTCCCTCAGAGCCGGCGCTCAGTCGCCCGCCGGCCCGATGCCGCCATAGATCTCACCATAGCGCAGGTGTTCCTCATACGTCCGCGCAAACACATGCTCGCCCGAACCGTCGTTCTTGCTACGAAAGAACAGATAATCCGTGTCGGCCGGTTCTAGCACGGCCCAGATGGATGCAATCCGCGGGTTGCAAATCGGCCCCGGCGGCAATCCACCATGCAGGTAGGTGTTATAGTCCGAGATCACGCTGTTGTACTCTTCCTGGATCAGCGGCTTCCAGCAGATCAGCTCGCCGTCGGCGCCCTCTTCGCAGCCCTTGCCATATTGGACGGTGGGGTCGGCCTGCAGCGGCATCCCCTGCTTGAGGCGGTTCAGATACACGCCGGCGATCAGCTCGCGCTCGTGCTCCACGATGGCCTCGCGCTCGACGATCGACGCCAGCGTCATCACCTCGTACATGCTGAGGCCCTGCCTGAGGGCCAGGTCGACCATCGCCGCGGTGATCTCGCTCGCCAGCACCGCGACCATGCGGTCCACGATATCGGCCGGCAGGCTGCCCGTATCAAAGCGATAGGTCTCGGGATAGAGATAGCCCTCCATGCCGCCCGGCGGCGATGTCGGCAGGCCATGCAGCGCCGTATAGCCACTTCGGGTTCGCCGCGCTTCATCCAGGAACGCCTGCTCCGAGCGGATCACGCCCTCCTGGTACAGCTTGCGCGCCACCTGCTCGATCCGCCAGCCCTCGGGAAAAGTGATGAGCACATCGGGCACGCGTCCCACCTGCAGCTCTTGCATGATCTCGTGCATGGTCATGCTGGGGCGCAGCGTATAAGCACCTGCCTCGATCTGTCGGTCCAGGCCCTCCGCCTGCACCACCCGTCGAAACACGGTCGAATCGCTGATCAGCCCCCCTGATTCCAGCCGCAGCGACACCGACCAGAGCGTCTCTCCCTGCTCGATCACAAAGGTGGTCGAGGTATCGTCGTGAGGCGCCGCCGGCGTCGTCACCAGATCGCGCTTGGGCAAGAGATAGATGTCCCAGAACACCTTTTCCAGTTTGTCGGCCGTCAGCGAGATGGTCACCGGCGCCGTCTCCTTGGCCGAGCTGGACCACAAATAGATGCCCGCCCCTCCCAGCACCAAGCACACGGCCGAGATGCCCACGACCAAAGTGACCAACCGCAGGGCGATACGAAAGATCCGGGTGCCGACCGCGTTCATGCGCTTCGTTCCTCTGCCATCTCGTCCATAAAGCTCTGCAAAATCACCGCCGCCGCCATGGCGTCCAGTTGCTTGGCCCGGCGGCGCCGTGACCGTCCCGACGCGCGCGCCAGATCGGCGGCGCGGGCGGTGGTATCGCGCTCGTCATAGCGCAGAATGGGGATCGTCACGTGCTGCGCCAGGCCGCATAGATAGGCCTCAGTGGAACGCACCTGCTCCCCCTCGGAGCCGTCCGGTAGCAGCGGCCACCCCGCCACGATCGCGCCCACCTGGTACTCGGCGATCAGCTCCTTGATCCGCTCGAAACTGGCGGCTCCCCGGCTGCGGGCGATCACCTCCAGCGGGCGCGCCAGCAGGGCGCCCGCATCGCTCACCGCCACACCGATGCGCTCATCGCCCACATCCAGGGCCAAGTAGCGCATCACCCCGCCACCGTCATCACCACCTCGACGCGGCCAGAAAGCAGCGGCAACCGATCCCACCAGCCAGGGACGATCCGTATCAGCGGCGCGTCCACCAGCTCTATCCGGTCAATCAGCAGCTCGGCCGCCTCCTCGGGCGCCTTGCCGCGCAGCCAGGTGCGCACCTGCTCCTCGGTCACCGCAGGCCCCAGGCTGCCCCGCGCCACTACCTCGAACGCAAACACATCCCCCGTATACTCGGCCTCGGGAGAGCGGATCACCAACAAGCTATCCTCGAGGATCCGATAGTCTTCCTCGGTCTGCGCCTCTAGCATCCGCGCCGCCAGGTCGTTCAGGGCGTTGCCATCGACGACCAACGCTCGCGCCACCACGCGCATCTCGCCCGAGGCATACTCGCTCTGCTGGCCAATCGTCTGGTCCCAGCTCTGCGACATCACCAGCACCTCGACCGTCTGCGGAGGGATGAACTCGCCCTCTTCGACGATCGCCTTTAGCTCCTCATAGGCCTGCACCTCGAGCTGATCGATCAGCTCGTCGCGCAGCCGGTTGAAATCGTCAGCCATGACCACCGGCGCCAGTTGCACGGTGCCGCCTGACGTGGCCAAATCGTTGATCACCTCCACCCGGTTGGCCAGCTCGCCCTCGGTGACGGTGATGGTCAAAGCGCCCACGTTGCTGGAAAGCCCCGCCTCCATGGCAATGATGCCCACGCGCTGGTGGGCATAGAGGCTGGCCGGCAACACCACGTCGGCCACGGTAAAGAACCGCGCCACGCGCCCCGAGGCCGACCGCACCACGGTGCCCTTGGGCACCACCACCTCTTCGCGAGTGCGGTTGATCAGCACCACCTCGCCCGTGGCGCGGTCGCCCGGCTGCTCGACGCTGCCCGAGGCCGGCACCTGGGTCCGCCCCGTCACGATCACCTGCACCCGTCGCGCGGGGATGATCGCCCGCCCATAGTCGGTGGTCACCAAGCGCGGATTCGCCGTCACGCCAAAGGACACCGCCTGATCCAGCACCACGGGATGCAGCGTCACCTGCGCCTCGGGAATGAACAGCAACAACGCGCCAGCCGCCAACCCTATCACCAAGACGGTTCCGGCCAACGCGATCAGCGCCTGCCCCAGCCCCAGATGCTTGGGCCGCCGGCGCCCTCGCACCGGCATGCTGGCAACCGGCACCACCCGCGCCGCCAACCCCTGCGTCCCCTCGCGCCGCTGACGGCGGTACCTGTGCAGGCCCAGGGGCACAAAGGCATACGTGGGGATGCCCGCCTCGCGGGCCAGAATGCGCGTGTTGGAATGCCCAGAGACCAGCCGCAGATCCAGCCCATTGGAGCGCGCCACCCGCGCGATCAGCTTGAGGCGCAACAGATCGTGCGTCAGCCGCGTGCCCCAGGGCGCCACCAGCCACACCTGGGCGCCGGGCGTGGCGCTGGCCAAGAGCTCGCGAATGGTCTCGATGCTATCTCTACGGTTGAGGTAAATGACCTCAGTGGCTTTCACTCGCCCCCCTCATCTCAGCAGGCGGCCGACCGCGCCGCCTGCGCCAGGTCGGATGGCCTCCATCAGCATACGGTCCAGGTTGGCCTCGTCCCGGTAGACCCGCGCGGCATGGCGCGCCAAAGCGCGCGTCAGGCAATAGCCATCGCCCGTCGCCTGAGTGGTGCAATCCAGCACACTGGCGATCACACCAGGCGCCACCGCCTTGATCTCGGGGCAGCGCCCAAAGGGCAGCGCTCGCTCCCATGACGGCGTGCCCAACGCCTTTTCCGCCTCAGGCATCCGCCGCGTCAAATCATAGAACCAGGCTCGATGAGGATACCCATCGGCGGGATAGCTCCGTTGCACGGCCTCGGCCATGGCAGACATCCAGCGACGCAGCCCCCGCCAAAAGGCCAGGGCCACCCGCTCCTCCACGTCGGCCCTCAGGTGCCCCGAGCGGTAGACCCGCATCAGCGCGTCCACCTGCCGCTCTTTGAACTCGACCCCCTCGGCCACCACCGCCAGAATCTGGCGCTCGCCATAGGGCACCGCCACCGTCCAGTGGGGGCGGCCCCGCACCACCTCGGAAACCAGGCTGTGCGCCTCGCCCAGCGTCACCAGCAGCGCCCGCCCATCCGGCACCACCGAGGACAGCGCGATCTCTTCGGGCACGATGCCGCGCAGCCCCAGCTCTAGCCGCTCGGCCACCACTTCCAGCGCCCGCACCCACACGTGCGGCGCCGTGCTGAAACAGGCCCGCACCTCCAGCACGCTGCCATGCAGGCCGACGGGGTCCAGCACCACCTTGCCGTCCACCAAAGCCTCGGCCACGCCGCCCCACACAATGTCGCGGTCCACCTTGGGACCGTCGCCGTCCAGCAGGTCTTGCGCCTGGCGCAACGCCCGCCTCACCACCGCCGTCAGCTCCGAATCAGAGATGCGCTCCCGCGCGCTGCGCCGCCGATCGGCCGACACCGCCACCGACTGGGCCAGCGGCGAGGGCAGCGAAATGGTCACCTCGTCCGGCACCACCTTGCGGCCCGCGGCCCGCCGTGACATCTCCTCGGCCTCGCTCAACGCCCGCTCACAGCCCGCCGCCCAGCGGTCCACATCCGGCTGGCCCGTGGGACCCAGGTCGTGCACGGGCGCGGTGGCCACGCCCAAGAGCTGCGCCGCCCCATCCGAAAGCTCCACCACCGCCGCGCGCACATGGTGCCGCTCCAGGGTGATCAAGCTATGGTAGGCTCGTCCCCGATGGGCAGGGGGGCTCGGTTTCAGCAAGCGCATGATCATCGGCTCCGTATGGCTACGGGTCAGCCCAACGCCTCGGCCACCAGGCCGAGAATGGTCGCAACGGCCTCGCCCAACGCATCGGCATCGCGCCCGCCGGCCTGGGCCATGTTGGGGCGGCCGCCGCCCCCGCCGCCCATGGCGCGCGCCGCCGTGCCCGCCAACTTGCCGGCATGCAGCCCGCGCTTGACCAGATCCTCGGTGACGCCCACGATCAGCAGCGGCTTTTCCTCGACCACGGCCCCCAGCGCCACCACGGCGCTGCCCAGCTTGTCACGG
>CAZUZB010000135.1:0-5334 GCA_964624695.1 uncultured Anaerolineales bacterium
TGTTCGAGGAGGTTCAGCCCACGCCCTGGGTGGTGGGCGGGCCCATCCACCCCTTTTACCCAACGCCCAAGCCCGCCTGGTTCCGCGATGCCTACGAGATTCGCTCCTGGGGACCAGTCAGTCGCTTTCTGGACCCCGGCGAGTGGTTCTCCGGCTCCAACATGGTGTTTCGCCGAGAGCTGATTCAGGGCTATGGCGGGTTCGCCACCGACAAGGGGATGGCTGGCGGTACCTTGAGCGTGGGCGAGGAGACAGCGCTCTTCCAGCGCATGTGGGGAGGCTACGAGAGCCCACTCCTCCATTACTGCCCCGACCTGGTGGTCTACCACGCGGTGCCCTCGGAAAAGATGCGCCCGGGCTACCATCTCAAGCGCCATCTCGCCCACGGCAATGGCTGTGAGGAATCCCCCAGGGGCGGTCTGGCAGCCACGTGCCAGTGCCTCCTGGGGGATTGTGTCGCCGGCGCCAAATGCGGCTGGTACGTGCTACGGCTGCTGCCGGGTATCCGCCATCCCAACCAGTTCGTCGTCGAATGCCTCGGGCCACTCGCCTACGAGTTCGGCAGATTCGCGCGCCATCTGGGCATCCGCCTCACCATCCGCCAGCGCTAACCGCACAGCTGAGCTCACATCGCCTCGTCCAGCAACCGACGCTCGCCCTCCAGACCGCGAATCCGCGCCACATCCTGCGTCACCTCGATGGTGCCCCGATAGTTGCCCTCGGCGTCGCGTAGCGCGAAATAGCGGATATACACAAACCTGGGCCCCATCTGGATCCAGAACTCGGCCACGTCGCGTTCGCCCTGGCGAAACGCTTGCAGCAGACGATTGACCGTGTCGATGCTGGCGGGCGGGTGGCAGTTCTGCACCTTGCGCCCGATGATGGCCGGCTCGCGGACGAAAACGCGCTCCTCGGTGCCCTGGGAATAGTAACGCACCGTGTCGTCCTCATCCACAAAGGTGATATCCACGGGCAGGTGCTTGAGCATCAGATTCACCTGCTCCAGCGTCAATGCGCCCACATCCAGCGGTAGCAGCCCGGCAGATCCTTCGGCCGCGCCCGGCCCCTGATAGGAGGTCGCCGGCGCTCCCCCCGTCATGCGCTCGGCGGGCACGCCCGGATCCCACGCGTCCTTGGGCTGCACCAGCGCATAGCCGATGCTGTCGCTCTGCTCGAGGATGGCCTTCCACTCGCCGTCGCTGAGCATCTGCAGCGACGTGGGATAGAGCACCTGTTCCTCTTTGCTGAACATGGCGGCGATCTCATCTCGCAGCGGGGGAAAGAGCTCCCGCACCCGGTCGGCATCCTGTTCGTCGATGGCCGCCCGCAACTGCTTGAGCTGAGCGCGGATGGCGTCGTGGATGCTCCACATCACCGAAGAGGGCCCCTTGACGCCGTGCTTTTCCAGGTAGGGAAAGAGAATGTTCTCCTTGCGGAGGTAGACCTTTTCCACCTGGCCGAGCTGTTCTGTGAAGGCGCGCACTTGTCGCCAAGCGCTATCTGCGGGGAGCGCCGCGATAGCATCCTCTAGCATGCCCAGCACCTCGCCCAGGGCATAGTTCTCGTACCTGGCCGTGTGCACCGGGTGGCCCGGCGGCACCGAGTGGCCGCTGCGGTCGGTCAGCGCCTCCTCGAACAGGGCCACGTGCACATCACACAGCTCGCGGACGGACTCGACGGGCAGGCCCTCGTCGATCAGCTCCTGCTCGAGCTGCGACACCTGCACCGCGCTGATATCGCCGACCAGCCGCTGGAACCGATCCTTGATCTCGTCGAAATCGCCGCCCTGGTGCAGATCCAGGATCAGTTCCTTGAGCAGTTGCTTCCGCTGCTCCGCATTCTGCATATGCTCGCTCATGGGTTCGTCTCCTGATACTATGCCGGTCCATGCGGAGGCCATCCCCGCACAGCCATTTTACCATATCTATCCAGAAAGGATGAGCGTTCAAACCGCCAACCACGGAGTTGGCTGGAGGCGGCCAGAGTCCCGACACCGCTGAGCCTTGCGCACTTTTCCACCTGTATGCTATGCTAGCGCAGTTCCCACCGATGCTGGTAGCCGCATGTGGTTGCCGCTTGCGTATAGGTCAGGAGGCTGCATGGCGCATCTGGTCGAGCTCGAGATCGTCCCCTTTGCGGCAGCACGTGTGATCGGCAAAGAGGTCCGGCACACCATTCGGCCTGGCGTCGAGAACCCGATTCCCCAGATGTGGGAGACCATCGCACACGATGGCACCCTCGCCTTGCTGACGGGCCTGTCCGGCTGCATCGCCAGCGATCCCGACACAGTAGGCTGGATGGGCGAATACGATCCCGCCACCCAAGAGTTCGTCTATATCGCGGGTGTCCTGACCGCGCCGGGCACGCCCGTTCCAGACGGGTTCTCATTCCGCGACCTGTCCGCCTGCCAGATGGCCATCGGCTGGATCGAAGGACCTGACGGCCCTGAGCTCTACACAGGAGCCCACGACCTCGTCGACGAGGCCATGCAGGCCGAGGGCTATGTCTATGACGAGGCCGCGGGAGGCTACGAGATCGAGTACTATGCCTACCAGCGATTCGTGGCCCCCATGGAGCGCGGCGAAGAGCGCGTCATGCTAGGCTACTATTCGCCTTGCAGGGGTAAGGGGCAAGTGGAAGCGGCACATTGATCGCCTTGCCTAACGTGGGGGTGCGTGGCTGACGTCGGTCTCTCATCAGAGCCGCAGCATCCGTCGGGAAGAGGTCTGCCCGATCTGGGGCCCACGCGAAAGAGAGATGATGGTGGCGTTGCAGAGAGCGTTCAGGCAGGTGGTTTGGGTCCTCGTCTTGGCCTTGTTGCTCCTTGGGGTCCCACGTCTGGCAGGCCTGGTGGCGGATCTGATCGACTACTCACGCATCGATCCCGACGGCGCTTTTGGGTGGCTCACCGTTCACCACATCGTCCAAGCTCTGGTCTTTTTGGTGATCATGGTCGCCATCGAAAAGAGGAGCGGCATTCGATTCGGTTTCGGACCGGGGGACAGCAAGGTGGGGCTGTTCTATTTGCGTCTGTTCATGCTGATTTTCACTGCGTACCTCGTCGTCAATCGGATCATCATCCTCCTCCTCACCGGCTCCGTGCCGGTCTTCTGGCACCCCTTGACCGCGCGCAACATCGTCGGACATCTGGGATTCCAACTGCTGCTCTCAGGGCCCTCCGAGGAGCTCATCTTTCGCGCCTTTGCCATCACAATGCTCGGCCTGGTGGTGAAGGGCAAGGTCTTTGGCAGAGACACAGGCATCGGCAAAGCCATCGTCAACGTGTTCGGCGGAAAGATCACCGTCGCCAATCTGATCGCTGCCGCCATCTTTGGATTGGCCCACGTGCGTTTCACCTTTATCCCGTTTTCAGTGTCTTATGAGACGGGACAAGTCGTGGTTTCTGTAATACTTGGCTTGTTCTACGGGGTTTGCTACGAGCGATCCAAGAGCATGGTCTACCCAATGGCGATGCACAGTTTCGTCAACATAGTTGTGGTGAGCCTCGCCATCATCGCCGGATTTGTCGTCGGCTAGGCAAAAGAAGAGGTGAACACCATGACTGACCAAGCCCCCATCGACGCGGCCAGCAACACCCGGTTCGGCAGGACCTTTGTGGCGCTCTCTGTGTTGGGACTGGCTGGCGTACTCTCCGTGATCCCCAGCATCTTCAGCCAACTGGATGCGCTCCCGCCCGAACTGGCCAGCCTGCCTACACCCCTAGTCGTAGCCCTCTCGTTAGCCAGCCCGCTGATCCTCCTGGCAGTCGCCGTGGCTGTAGGTACGCTGTTGGCCCACCGCGTGGGCCTGCGCTCGCTGGTGGCGGCAAGGGCGAGGAGCGGGGAAGCCATCTGGCGCAACCTGCGCCCTCACATTCCCATGGCCTTTGCGGTAGGAATGGTCTACGCGGTTGTGGTTCTGGCGCTGGATGCGCTCATCAACCCTTTTGCCAACGCGGAACTGCTCGCAGACTCGTTTGCGGAGGCCGACATCCTCGGCCAGTTGCTGGTTGGGCTCTTCTATGGGGGGATCGTCGAGGAGTTGTTGTTACGTTGGGGCTTGATGAGCCTGTTGGTCTGGTTCGGCTGGTGGGTTGTGCAGCGCAGGCAAGGGCTACCGCGACCCGCCCTGGTCTGGGTAGCCATCATCCTGGCCGCCATCTTGTTCGGCGTCGGCCATCTACCGGCCATGGCCTCGCTGGTCGCGCTGACGCCGCTCATCATCTTTCGCACCGTTTTGCTCAATGCCCTGGGCGGCGCTCTTTTTGGCTGGCTATTTTGGCGGCACAACCTAGAAGTAGCCATGGTCGCTCACGCCGCGACCCATGTTGGTTTCTTTGTCATCAGGGTCGGTCTGCTGCTCCTGAGTCTCGTCATGGGCTAGAAGCCTGGAATCTGGTTCGCGCTAGAGATACATGGCCTGGGCGAACAGCCGGCCGGTGCATCGTGTCTCGCCTTGCGGATAGGTGCGCCACAAGACCATCTCGGCCATGTAGAGAAACGCCATGGCAGATGCTTGTACGTGCACCGAGGAGGGAGGTAACGCCAATGACCAACGTTCTGGTCGCTTATGGCACCAAGCACGGCGCCACCGCCAGCATTGCGGAAGAGATTGGCAAGACGCTCTCCGCAGTCGGCTTGGCGGTGACGGTGCTTCCGGCCGATGAGGTCGCCGACACTTCTGGCTATGACGCCGTCGTGCTGGGCAGCGCCGTCTATGTGGGACAGTGGCGCAAAGAGGCCGCCGCGCTGCTTCAGCGTGAGGAGCAGGCGCTCGCCAGCCGCCCTGTGTGGCTCTTCTCCAGCGGTCCCACGGGAGAGGAGGAGCCTTCCCAAGCCACCAAAGGTTGGCGCTTTCCCGAGAAACTCCAGCCCGTGGCCGATCGCATCCAACCCCGCGACATCGCCCTCTTCCACGGCGCCATCGATTGGGCCAAGCTGGGGCTGATCGAAAAGTTTCTCATGAAGAACGTCAAGGCGCCGATCGGTGACTACCGCGACTGGGACGCCATCCGGGCCTGGGCGCGTGGCATCGCCGCGGCGCTGCAACCGTAGCGACGCCCGCCCACGGAGGCACCTATGCACATTCAGCCCGTCGCCAGCCGCGCCGACCTGAGGCGCTTTGTGGAGCTACCTTACCGCCTCTATCGACGGGATCCCAACTGGGTGCCACCGCTCCGAAGCGAGCAGCGGGCCCAGTTCGATCCGCGTCGCAACCCCATGCTGGCCCATTGCCAGGCGGAGCTGTTCCTCCTGTGGGATAGCAATGAAGTCAAGGGGCGCATCGTGGCCTTTGTGGATGAGATCGCCGTGCAGGCCTGGGGCGAGCCCATCG
>CAZUZB010000136.1:0-5175 GCA_964624695.1 uncultured Anaerolineales bacterium
ATTCCAAGGTGACGCTACTGGGCCAGATATCCGATAAAGAGCTTATGGCGGTATATGCAGCCGGGCATATGCTGCTCATGCCGAACCTCGCTGTTCCGGGAGACGTGGAGGGGTTTGGCATCGTGGCTTTGGAGGCTCGTTCCGCAGGGCTTCCTGTGGTTGCTTATGACGTTGATGGTATCTCAGATTCATTTGTGCATCCAGAGGATGGCGTGCTGGTAGAACCCGGAGATCCAGACGCCTTCGTCGATGCCATTGCAAGAACTCTCGATGCCGATCTGTCGGTCGAAGCGCGCCAGGCGAGGCGAGAGCGTGTCTTTGAGCATTTTGGATGGCCTGTGATCGCGGGCAGGCTCTTGAGATGCGTAGAGCCATTCCTGCTGAACCGGTGAATCAAAAGAGAAGCGAGGGCAAGTGCGCATAGCACTGGATCTCACAGGGCTCCCAAGAGTTGGAGGAGCTCGTTCATCGGCACTCTTGTGGAGCGAGAAGGTCGCGCGGGCTGGGAGTGATCATGAGTTCCTTGTGTTTGCCTCCGAGCAGCTTACGGCCTTTGAGGGGATGGATAACGTCCGTCTTGTTGCTCGGATTCTGCCGAACAGGGGCTTGGTCAGAGCTTGGGCGCAGGCTTGCATTCCCGGGATTGTGGGTAGACACGGTATTGAAGTCTACCATGCGATGAAGAACATTGGCCTCCTGGGGATCCGATGCCCCACGGTGATCACGATCAATGACTTGACACATGTGACGTTGGCCCATCTCGATCCTCCTATCGATCGATTCTTCTGGGCAAAGGTTCAGCCCGTGTTGCTGCGCAGGGCATCGGCGATCATAACAATATCCAACGCCACCAAGGATATGATGGTCCGGCACTATGGTCTGCCTGATCAGCGTGTGGCAGTCATCCATCCTCCCATGAATGAGCTCTATGGCCGAACTAGGCCGCGCGAGGAACGCGAAGCACTGCTGCGGCGGTATGGGCTCGCAGGGGGCTATTTTCTATACGTGGGTAGTTTGGGCGTTCACAAAAACGTCGCTACTGCTCTCGATGCCCATGTTCCTGTGTGGGAGCGTCACGGGATTCCTTTGGTGCTCGTGACCGGGGCCGAGCACACACGTGTGGACACGGGCCTAACCCAAGATCTCTGCGCGATTTCCGGCGATGGGCGTGTTCGCCACCTCGGGTTTGTGCCGGAGGACGATATGCCGCTGCTCTACCAAGGTGCGACGGCACTGGTGAATCCATCCCTCAGCGAGGGTTTCGGTCTTGTGGCCATCGAGGCCATGGCTTGCGGGACCCCGGTCATCGCATCTGGTATCCCGTCGCTCTGCGAAGTAGTCCAGAGTGCTGGGCTGTTCGTCGACGATCCACGGTCGGCAGCGGGATTCACAGAAGCCATGGAACGGCTAGTTCTGGATGTCTCTTTGCGGGATGAGTTGTCCTTGTCCGCCGCCGATCGGGCGGCTCATTTCGCCCAGATGGATACCGCTGAGCAGACGATGTCCGTCTACAAGCGAGTGCTAGCTTCCAGCGCGCCCTAGTCAAAGGAGCCATCGAAAACCCTCTGCGCCAGTGCCAAGATAGACCGCAGCCTTGGCATGCGAACAAGGCCCGAGGGCAACGGGTGAATTGGCCCAGCCTCCTGCAGGTTGCATCCAATGTTCATCTCGGTGGCGGCGAGCTGTAGCCTGACTGGATGATAGCGGCATGCCAGGGAGGTTGCCCGGCACGCCGCGGAGCAGGTTTTGGACGGAGGTTGGGCTACGGTGGAGCGAATGGCTCGAGCGGTTCTAGAGTGGACCATCCGCCAGGCGCGTGCGGCCAGGCAGCTTCTGCAGCAACCATGGGTTCGCAAGCTGGGCTATGGGATGGTCGGTCTCGCGGTGCTCTGGTGGGTTGTGATCGTCGTTCGCAATTTCCCGCTGCTCCGGGAGCAGATCCGGTCACTGGATATGCGGTACCTTTCGGCGTCGTATCTCTTGTTGTTCGTGGCCATTGGCTTGGCTGCGTCCCGTTGGCCCCTTGTCGTCCGCGCCGCAGGGAGCGAATGCCGATTCCTGTGGCTTTTCCGAACTTGGTTTCTGGCACAGGCCGCTCGCCATCTTCCGGGTGGAGTCTGGAACTATGCCAGTGCCGTTGCCCTTACCTCAACGGAGGTCCGTGCAAGCACGACAGCTGTCGGTTTTGCGATGGACGCAGTCCTTCGGCTGGCAGGAGACGCCATAGTGATCTCCGGTTTCTGGCTAGTTGATCGTTCCGGTGCGCCCTGGGTAATTCTAGCTGCTATTGGCTACCTAGGGGCTCTCTGTATCGCAGCTCTCTTGCTCAACTGGTTTCTGGACGGGAATGGCCGTCTTCCAGGACTGGAATTCGATCATGGGCTTCCTCGAACGTTTCTCCGCAGGCTTGTTCTTCCGATGGGGGTCTCGGTGCTCTCCTCCGTGCTGGTAGGGCTGGCTTTTTGGATGTTTGCGCGCTCTTTCCCCGAGAGTGAGGCTCTCACGCTGATGACGGCAGTTTGGGGCATGACCGTTTCGGATGCGGCGGGTTTTCTGGTCCCCTTTGCACCCAGTGGGCTCGGTATTAGGGAGGGCCTCCTGACATACTGGCTTGCGGGGCCCATGACTGAGTTCTCGGCTGTTTTGATCAGTGGATTATCAAGAGTATGGTTTTTATCGGCAGAGGCTCTTTTTATAGCGATTGTACTTGGTATCTTCTGGCTTGGCAGGTATGCCTTGAAGAGCAAAGCCGGAGAGTTCCGAAGGCAATCATCGCCACGCTGACTAGCCCAAACGGGCTATTGCTCTGTATCGCGCGATGCGCTATTCTGGGTCCCAGAGGTTGTGTGTTCCGAAGGAGGGAGTCTCAATGGCTAGACGATCCGCAGTGGTGTGCGCCCTCGCTCTGGTGCTCGTGCTGGGCGGTGTGCTGCCCGTCGCGGCCGATGCCGGCACCATGAGCACGGCTTTCGTCGTCCAGAATCTTGGATCCGACGAGGCCACCGTGACCGTGGATTATCTCAGTGCATCCGGGACCCAGATGAACCAGATGGTTCAGACGGTGTCGGTTGGAGCCCACTATATCTTCGATCAGCGCTACGCGAGCGGCTATCCCGGCGCCGATACTTTTTCGGGTTCGGCGGTTGTGTATGCCGACCAGCCTGTTGGCGCGGTCGTGAATATGGTGCGAAGTGGTGGCACAGTGCCCAGTCACGAGAGCTACAGTGGCCTGGGCGTCGATGACGTCGGTACGCATTTCATGATTCCCCAGGTCCTGAAGGGGGTTACCAGCCTGAGTGTTCAGTGGAACACCACCCTGGTGATTCAGAACACTGACCTGGACAATGTTGCTTCGGTGAGCGTCGTGTTTGTTCCCAACCCACGCAATGTCAGCATGGGAGGCACTCTATCCGAGCCGTACACCTATACGATCCCAGGCGGGGTGCCTGCCGGGGGATCCGTTGTGCTTGATCAGACTACGACCCCTTCGTCCGCAGAGATCGGCGCCCTGTTCTTTGGGTCCGCTCGTGTTGAGGCAGACCGGGATATTGCGGTCGTGGCCTATGCAGACGGCGGCGGGCGCGTGCTTATGGCATATCCCTGTTTCGCGGCGGGCACTACCGACTCTATCGCTCTTCCCTCCATCTATAAGAATATCAGCTCCTTGGGGGATAGCTATAGTACCGCGATGCTGTTGGTGAACTTTGGCGATGCGGATGCTACGGTGGAGATCGAGTATCTGCCTGCGTCCGGAGCCTATACAGTTTCAGGGACGGACATGGTGACAGTGCCGGCTGGTGGAGTGCTGAACGTTGATCAGCGCTACGATGCGGCAAGCATTACCAGTGGTTCTTTTATGGGAGCGGCGACTGTCACTGTGCAGAACGGCCAACCCATCCAGGTGATGGTTAACCTGCGGGGTGGAAGCCGCTATGGCATGACTTATGGCGGATTGGCCTCTGGCGGGATGGTAGCGTATCTGCCCATTGCCTACAAGACGATCACGTCACAGGGATTATCCTGGAGTTCGGCGATTCTCCTTCAGAGCTTGGAGTCAGGACAGACATCGGCCCAGTTCACCTTCTACCCATCAGGGGCGTCGCCGATCGTCGATCCCACCAGTTACACTTTTTCTGGGATCGGCCAATTCGACCTGCGTTACACCACTGCTGTTTCCAGTCGAGCTAGCTTCATCGGGGCGGTCAAGGTAGAGACGGATAAGCCAGTTGCGGTGTTCCTTCAGACGCGCGGCGCTGGTGGCTCGGGTGATGCGTTCATGGGCTATCGGGGTCTGACGACGCAATAGTAGCGGTCGCTCTTCACAGTCGGGGGCTCCTACGCGACACGCGAGGGGCCCCCAGCTGCGGCCCCCCAGGGGCTACGATATGGTATCTGAGGTCACTTTGCAGCGCGTGTTAGTCTCCATTGCATTTCTCCTGCTGGTGTGCTCGAGCCTCGGGTGTTCCCAACTCCACCCCGCTCGCACCGTGGTGGTCATCTCTGCTGATGTGATGCAGGATGGTGTAGCGTCGCCCGCCCAACCCCGCGCCGCCGACCCTGCGCCATCGTCCCCAACCCATGCAGCGGCCGAAGGCAGCGACACCGAGATCGGCATTGCTTACCGAGAGGCGCTCTTCGTTGCGGGCCAGTGGGATCAAGAGGCGCGGTTCTACGGTATCATGCCCAGCACCATCATGGGTCAGCTTCTGGCGCTACCGTCTGATGCCGAAGAGGAGCGATGGGTCTTTCGCTTTGCCGTGGATGGGCGGGAATACGAGTTGCTGGTTGAAATAGCACAGGGAGTATTGCAGGGTAGCAATGAGTTTGCGATACCTGCCCACGTAGCTCCGCTGGTGGAGTCCCTTTTGCCACTGGAGAGCATTGGGGACTCTATCGACGATAGAGCGGCAAGGCAGGTAGTTCGAGATAGCGGGGCGACAGAGTGCCAGCCATCATCTGTGGTCGGGTTCTGGCATCCTCGCGAGCAGGAGAACCCCGTTTGGGTCATCTATTGCGCGTCAACTGAGGGCCTGCCCTATGTGGCTGTGGATGCGGTCACGGCCGAGATAGTCTCACTCCCTGGCTTCTCATCACCATCGAGCCCGACACATGCACCGAATTAGGCCAAATCTGGTTCTCCTGGCCCTAGATCATGCGAGCGCCGCATCACGATCA
>CAZUZB010000137.1:0-5141 GCA_964624695.1 uncultured Anaerolineales bacterium
TGGCCATGGCCTGCGCGGTGATGGCCTGGCGGGCGCCGCTCTTGCTACGGCAGCCCCGCATCTGGGCCGAGGAAGGCACCGTCTACCTGGCCTATGCCTTCGCCAACCCCGCCTGGAAGGCGCTGGTGGCGCCCCATCAGGGCTACTATCACCTCTACGCCAACCTGGCGACGCTGGTTGCGCTGCTGGCCCCCATGCGGCAAGCGGCGCTGGTCACCACCCTGTTGGCCTTTGCCGCGCAGGCCCTGCCGCTGGCGGTGGTGCTATGGGGCCGCAGTCGCCTCTGGCCCAGCCTCCCGCGCCAGTTGCTGGCCGTGACGGTGATCCTGCTGACGCCCTCCAGCGGCGAGTGCTGGCTGAACACGATCAACAGCCAGTTCTACCTGGCGCTGACGGCGGCGCTGCTGCTGGTAGAAGAGCCCCCACGGAGCGCCGCGCGACGCTGGATCCATCGCGCCATCCTGGGGCTGGCGGTGCTCAGCGGCCCGGTGACGGCGTTCCTGGCCCCGCTCTTTGTAGCGCGGGCGCTGGCGCGGCGCGATGAGCCCGAGGCCGGCACCCAAGCCTGGCTGGTGGTGGCCGGCGCCATGCTGCAGGCCGGCATCGCCCTGGCCGCCCTGGAGACGCCCGACGCCGGCCCGATGCGCTTTGCGGGCATCACCCCCGCCAGCCTGCTGGCGGTCGTTTGGAACCGGGTCGTCATGGTGCCGCTGACCAGCATGCGCGGCGGGCGCGCGATGGCCGGGCTGCTGCTGGGCCTGCGGGACGCCGGGCACGCCGCCCCCCTGGGCTGGGCGCTACTGGCGGCGCTGGCTGGGCTGGGGCTGTTCCTCTGCTGGAAGCGCCCGCCCGAGCAGCGCTACCTGGCGCTGGGCGCGCTGCTGCTAGCGCTGCTCTCCACCATCTCCGCGCTGGCCGGCCCCGGCGAGACCAAATGGGCGCTGATCCACCCGGGCACAGCCATCCGTTACTATTACGCCCCGTCCACGCTGCTGATGCTGGCCCTTTCGGCGCGGATTACCTGGCAACGGCGAGCGTGGCGACGCCTGGGCTCGCTGCTGGCGGCGGTGGCGCTGGCCCTCAGCCTGGCGCTGGGCGCCATGGACTATCGAGCGCTGATGGAACCGTTCGTGAGCGCCGACTGGCCAGTGTGGGCGGAGCAGGTGGCCATCTGGGAGACACGCCCAGGGCACCGGCTCCTCATCTGGCCGCCGCCCTGGGAAATGGCGCTGGTGCGCTGGGACTAGCCCACCGTCTGCCCAGAGGCGATCATCACCACCGTGGCGGCCAGCACAGCCACCGCCAACACGGCCACAAAGCCGTTCTGCAGCGCGCCGTTGCGCCAGCCGCGCATGATCCGCTTGTTGTTGCCCAGTTGCAGCATCAGCACCAGGATGACCGGCAGCAGCACGGCGTTGGCCACCTGCGAGAGCCACATCAGCGGGAACAGCCGAATCCCAGGGATCAGGACCAGGGCGGCGCTGATGATCAGGATGCCGATATAGAGCCCGTAGAATACGGGCGCCTCGCTGGGCTTGTGGTCCAGGCCGCGCTCCCAGCCAAAGGCCTCGCACAAGGCGTACGTGGTGGCCAGCGGCAGCACCGAGACGGCCAGCAACGATGCCCCCATCAACCCGGCGCCGAACAGCGCCTGCGCCCAACCGCCGGCGGCGGGGGCCAGGGCCATGGCCGCCTCCTCGGCCGTCTCCACGGCAATGCCCAGGGGATGCAGCGTGGCCGCCGTGCTGATGACGATGAACGCCGAGACCACGTTGCCGATGGCGGCGCCGAACACCACATCCAGCCGCGTTTCGGCATAGCGCTCCTTGGGCGTGCGCCGATCGGCCACCGAGGCCTGCATATAGACGGCCGCCCAGGGCGTGATGGTGGTGCCCACGGTGGCCAGCAGGGCCAGCATATAGTCGCGGCCGCCCTGGAGCTGGGGCACCACCGCCGAACGCAGCACCTGGCCCCAATCGGGCTTGGCCATAAAAGCCGAGGCGATATAGGCCACGGCATACAGCGAGATGGCCAGCAGGACCTTTTCCACCACCCGATAGGTGCCTCGCGTCACCAGCACCCACACCAGGCCGGCCGCGATGGGCACCGCGATGTAACGGGTGACGCCGAACAGCTCCGAGCTGGAGGCGACGCCGGCGAACTGGGCGGCGGTGGTGCCCAGGTTGGCCACCAGCAGGCAGAGCATCACCACCACGGTCAGGCGCACGCCGTACTTTTCGCGGATCAGGTCGGTCAGCCCCTTGCCGGTGACGGTGCCCATGCGGGCGGCCATCTCTTGCACCAGGACCTCGCCCAGGGTGATCCAGAGCAGCACCCAGAGAAAGGCATAGCCATAGCGCGAGCCCGCCATGGAATAAGTGGCGATGCCCGGCGCGTCGTTATCGGCGCTGGCGGTGATCAGCCCCGGGCCGATGATGGCCAGAAAGAGAAAGGTGCGACGCAGCGCGCCCTGCAGGGCGCCCTTGCCCGGTAGACGTCGTGCCAGTTGCTTGAGGTCGGGCATGGCGGCTCCTTCTAGAACATGCGGGGGATGCGCTTTTTCCAGGCCGTGGGGAGGATGGCGTCGATGGCGTCATCCACCGTGACGATGCCGTGCAGCATACCATCGTCATCGACCACGGGCAGCTCGATCAGGTCATACTTGGCCACCAGGCGGGCCACTTCGCGTTGCTGGGTGAGCAACCCCACGGTAAGAGGTTGCTTTTCGGCAATGGCGTCCACCGCCGTCTCCGGGTCGGCCATGACCAGGTCGCGCAGCGAGATGATGCCATGGAGCCGGCCGTTGGGCGCCACCACATGGACGTTGTAGAGAGTCTCGTCCTCCTGGGCCTGGGGCGAGGTGCGCAGGTAGGCCAGCGCCTCGGCGGCCGTCATCCCTTGCGGGATGGTGGTGAACTCGGTGGTCATGATGCCGCCGGCAGTATCCTCGGGATAGGCCAGCAGCTTTTCCACCTGGACCGAGTCGCGGTCCTCCATGGCCTCGAGCAGGGTGCTGCGGTGCTCCTCCTCCAGCGCGCCCAGCAGGTCGGCGGCGTCGTCGGGGTCCATCTCTTCCAAGACGTCGGCGGCGCGCTCGACGGACATGGCGCTGAGCATCGATTCCTGCAGCTCGTCCGGGATCTCTTGCATGGCGTCGGCCGCTGTCTCGTCATCCAGCGACTGGAGCAGAGCCAGGCCCGAGGGGCCGTCCATCTGGGCCACCAGATCGGCAATATCGACGGGGTCGATCTGGCGGATCTTGTCGCGGGCCACGCGCAGGCGGATGGGCTGATCGGGCTCGACGGTGGCGACCACGTCCCACGGGATGACCTGCTCGGCCATGCGCTGGCCCACCACGCGCAGCGCGCCCTCCACAGGGCGCTGCAGGCCCATGCGCCGTAGCAGGCTGGCGGTGCCCACGGCCGCGCCGGTGACATAGAGCTGCTGGCTGGGGCCCAGCGGGTTGAGGCGCAGGTCGTTGACGCGCACCAAGCGGCGCCCCTCCACGTCGACGATCTGGCGATCCAGGATATCGCGCGCCAGGCGGACCTCGCCGCCACGGGGGGTATAGGCGGGCGGCGGGGCCGTCTTGAGCACGATCTTGGGGGTGACGCGTTCGATCTGATCGGTGGGCACCAGCAGCTCTTCGCCCGCTTCGGTCTCGATGAGCAGCGCGGCCAAGGGCAACGGCCCCTGAGATCGATCGAGCGCCAGCACGTCGATACAGCGGCCGATGGGCTCGCCCAGGCTGCTTTCGACGCGGTTTCGGAGAACCTGGCTGAGGTAGGCTCCCACGATACACCCCCTTTTGGCACGCAAAACGCCGCGGCCGCCGGCTCTGCTCCACCAGGAGCTCGGCCAGGCCGGCCGCGGCGCTAAGGCGCCGGGGCGTGGCTAGGAGCCAAGAGGTGGCAGCTTCCGCCGGCGAGGCGGCCTGCGTTGTATGGCGCGGTCGTCGCGACCGCTACGTTCTGAAGGACTACTGTCTTCCGTACTCATGACTTTCCATAGATGGCTACAACGGGCGCTATGCTAGCACCATTCAGCGATGGGGTCAAGCTTGAGAGAAAAGTTCACCAGGGTCACGCGGCCTCGGGCTCGCGGATGGGCGCCGTCTCGGCGGCGGGCTGGGGGGCGCCCTCGCCGTCCTCCAGCGCCAGCAGGGTGCGCCAGCCAAAGGCGGCCACGCCCAATAGGATCTGCACCACAATTGCCACCAACATGACCATCCGCACGCCGACGGCATCGGCGATGGGCCCCACCACCGCCAGGCCGAGGGGCATCATGGCCTGGGCCAGGCTGCTGAGCACCGTCATCACGCGGCCCTGCATGGCCGGATCCACCCGCTCCTGGGTCACGGCGCTGATGGCGCCGTTGCAGAGCGAGTTCATCAGCCCGGCGAGCAGCGCCCCGCCCAGGCCCACGGCCAGCAGCGCGGGCGGCACGGCCACCAGCACCAGCACACCCACGCCGGTGCCGATCACGCCCACCAACACCGAGTGGATCCGCTTGCGAAAGCCGCCCCACACCCCCAAGAGCAGCCCGCCCGCCACCAGGCCGAACCCAAAGGCCGACTGGATGGCGGCCAGCTCGGGCGCGCCCCCGCCAAAGTGGTCGGTGACCAGCAGCGGCAGCAGGGTAAAGGCGGGCCCCAAGATCAGGTTGAGGGCGGTGGCCAGCATGATCAGCGCGCTGAGAGAGCGCCAGGCCCGCACATAGGCCACGCCAGAGCGCACGTCGCGCCAAACGGCCCGCACCAAGCCATCGGCATCGTCCGCGACCACGCGCTTGGGCTGGGGCACCGCCACCATCAAGAGTGGCACGATGGCCAACGCAGCCGTGGCCACGTCGATGATCATGATGGTATGCAGCGGCACCAGGCTCAGCAGGAGCGCGCCCAGGGGAGGCGCCGCCACCTCGACGACGCCACGGATGGCCTGGTTGGCGCCCGAGACCCGGGCGAGGTGCTGCTTGGGCACCATCAGGGTGGTGGAAGCCTGCATGGCGGGCCAGTGAAAGCTGCTCCCCAGAGAGCGGATCACCAGCGCCACATAAATGTGCCAGATCTCCATGCGCCCCTGGCTGAGCAGCCAGGCCAGCCAGGCCGAGGCCAGGGCCACCACCCCATCGGCCACCACCAT
>CAZUZB010000138.1:0-2086 GCA_964624695.1 uncultured Anaerolineales bacterium
CTACCGGCTCCTCCCCTTTGGGCGCGGCCGTCGGCGTGGCGCTCGGCGCGCAAGCCGCGGCCATGGCCCCCACAGCCGTCAGGCCCAGCACCTTGAGCAGATCGCGGCGACTCATGCTGAACTTGGACATTTCATCCTCCTCCTGTGAATCGTACACGGCGCTTCAGATCCTTGTGACAGTGGTCGAGTTGACGTCTCGACAAGCCCCCTTCCGGCAGATACAGCGAGGACAGCGCAGAGCTGCCCACACAAAACCTACCTTAGGGTACCATATCCCTAGCGCAGCGACTGACAGATCACTGACATGCTGCTGCGCCATGGACCGTCACGGGCGCCGATGCCGCCGCTAGTCTGGCGCCACGTCGAGCACATCGCTGTAAGCAGGGCGCAGCGACTGCAACAGCCTCGGCATCAGATCGACGACCATCGGCGTGGGGATGCCCCGTGTCTGATGCACCGAAAGATGCCCCTGGGCGTGCTGAAGCAACTCGTGCACATAGTCGGTTGCCGTCACACCGATGACCTTGACCTCATCGCCCAGTTGATCGGAGCGCAACTGCTCCAGCACCTCAAACCCACTGATGCCGGGCAGCACCATGTCCAGCAAGATCAGATCGGGGCGATGGGCGCGGGCCATCTCCAGCCCCTGCTCGCCGGTGGATGCCGTCAGCACCCGACGGGAGCTCGCCGCGCCCTCGAGGAGACGCGTCATCAGGCTGAGGAACCCGCGGCTATCATCGATCACCAGCACGTCGCGCGCGTCGGGCGCCACCCGCTCCAGGCTCGCCAGCAGGGTGCCCTGCGAGACCGGCTTGACCAGCACGGCGTCCAGCCCCGTGCCGTTGGCGCGCTGCATCCAGCTCGGGCTGGGGATGGAACAGCGGATCACGGGCAGGTTGTAGAGGGCAGCCGAGGAACAGGCGCTGCCATACCAGGCCTCGGCGGGCGCATCGGGAGCCAGGTTGATCAGCAACCCCGCCGGATGCTCGCGCTGGATCACCTCCTCGGCCTCGTCCAGATCGGCCACCGGCAAGACCTGGCGATCGCCAAGGTAGCGCTGCATCATATCGCCAAAGGTGGGGTCGGGATCCACCACCACCACCGGGGCCCGCTCCTCTGGTCGCGGGGGAAGATCGGGGATCTGGCGCAACACCTCGGCCTCGGCTTGGGTCCAGGGCAAGGGGAGCGCCACAAAGAAACCGCTGCCCTCGCCCACGCTGCTCTCGGCCCACATGTCGCCGCCATGCAGCTCCACAAAGCGCCGGCTGATGGCCAGCCCCAGTCCGGCCCCCTCGCGGCGGCGCGTGGTCATATCCGCCTGGCGAAACTCGTCAAAGATGATCCCCATCTGCTCGGGCGCGATCCCTACGCCGGTGTCGCGCACCTCCAACACCACATCGGTCTCACGCGCCTGCAGCCGAATGGTGATGCCGCCCTGGTCGGTGTAGCGCGCCGCGTTGTTCAGCAGGTTGAGCAGCACCTGGCGGATCCGCGTCCGATCCACAAACAGCAGCGGCAGATCGCCCTCTTTCTCCACGCGCACCCAGAGGTGGCGCTGCTCCAGCAGGGGCGCCACCGTCTCCAGCGCCTCCTGGATGATCTCGCGCAGATCGTGCCACTCGCGGAACATGGGCAGGGCCGCGGCGTCGATGCGCGAGAGATCCAGCACGTCGTTGACCAGATCCTGCAGGTGACGGCTGGTGCGATAGAGCTGGCGGAGGTCGTCCTCAAAGGCCGGCGTGAGCGCCATGCCGGGGTAGCTCTCGGGCTCGAGGTACATCAGCTCGGCAAAGCCGACGATCACGTTGAGAGGCGTGCGCAGCTCGTGGCTGACGTTGGCCACAAAGCGCTCCTTGATGACCCGTGCATCCTCGGCCTCACGCCGCGCGGCGCGGAGCTCGTGGTTCGAGCGTTGCAGCCGCACATAGGCCTCGTCCAGCGCCTTGAGGGCCCGGTTGAGCTCGCCTTGATGGTCGCGAAGCTGCTCGATGCGGTTGCGCTGGGTATCGGCGAGGTCGTGCTCGAGCGTGTCCATCGTGCCCAGCGCCTCGTCCACAAGATAGCCCAGCACGCTGGTGACGAGCCA
>CAZUZB010000138.1:2186-5135 GCA_964624695.1 uncultured Anaerolineales bacterium
TAAAAGAGCAGGACGGCAGCCACCAGCAACAAGCGCCGCCGAAAGGCGACCATCTCTGTCGTGGCGTACCTGGATTCCGAGGCGACTCGCGCAGTGGCCATCGCTTCCTCCGCTAGCTCGGTGAACGAAATCAGCCGGCGTCGGGAGGCTCCTGGCCTAACACCTGTTCTAGGGTGCGCACCAGCGCGGCCCGGCGTACCGGCTTGAGCAAAAAGGCGTCGGCCCCTAGAGCGAACGCCAACTCGGGGTCATCGATGACGGAGCAGACCACCACCCGCGCCGCCTGCCCGGCCTCGCGCTCGCGGATGGCGCCGAGCACATCCCAGCCGTCATGCTCGGGCATCATGATATCGAGAATGATCACGTCGGGGCGCAGCTCTTCCAGCTTGGCCAGGGCGCCCTGCATATCGGCGGCGGCATGCACGCGGATGGGCAGGGGCTGGAGATAGCGCGCAAACAGCGCCGTCATGCCGGCATTGTCGTCCACAATGAGCAGCCGATAGTCCTCGCTCAGCCGCAAACGCACCTGCACGCAGACCCGCTCCTTGTCGAACTCACGGACCGCCGTCTCGGCGCCCAAGGAGGCGAACAACCCCTGCGAGACCGCGTACGGCTGCGACGGATCGGCGTCCGCCAGACGGTCGGCGGGATCATAGAGGAAATCCAGCACCGCTGCCCCCCCCTGGCGAGACACCACCAGGCTGACCTCACCGGCCGTCTGATGGCGAATCATGTGGCTGAGCAGGTTCAGCACCGCCTGGCGCAGCATCACCCGGTTTACCGCGGCGGGCAGGCTCGTCACCTTGGCATAGAAGCGGACATCGCTGCCCTGCTGCTCCGCCAGAGGGCGCGCCTTTTCCACCGCTTCACGGAGCAGCGGCACCAGGTCGTTCTGGGTGGCCTGGCTACGCGCCAAGCGCTCCACCTCCTGGTGGAGCTGCGTCAAGCCACGCATGGAAGCGGCCCCCGAATCGATCTCGCGCACCACCACCGTCGCCAGCGCCTCGAGGCCTCGGCGGAGCTCACGGTAAGCCTGCCGCTCCCCGATCCCCAGATCCTCCGCCACCTTGAGGATGGGCTGATCCCCGATATAGTGACGGCACAGAACCTCGTACGGCCGCGCCTCGGGCGCATTGGCGGCGATGCCAGGGTCCGGCTGCATCGCCTCGATAGCCCCCCGCAGCATCCGCCTCAAGGCCTGGCCGCGAGTGACGCCCAAAGCTTCGGCGACAGGCGTCGCCCGCTCTGACAGGTGATGGTTCTCGAAAAAGGCGCGGTCACGCCAGCGCTGCAGGAGCGACCGCAACATGGATTGCAGCTCCTGCTCGCTGGGCGGCGGGCTATCGCGTGAAACCTCTGGCACAGCCATGCGTAGATTCTAGAATCTGCCACGCAGGCCGTCAAAGCAACCGACCCGCCTCCCTCAGCCTTGACGCCGCGCCGGCGATGCGCCAAGATCGGGCCGGAACACCGTCCTCATACGGCGATCACGCTTATCGCCCGGGGCGGGAAGCGAACCCGACACCCAGGAGATCCAAATCGGGAGGAGATGCGCGATGCTCGACCCAGCAGACGCCAACTATGACGAATCCTCGGTGCCACCGTACACCCTGCCGGATCCGCTATCCCTGCCCGATGGCTCGCGCGTCGCCGATGCCGCCACCTGGGCCCGCATCCGCCGTCCCCAGATCCTGGCCCTGTTCGAGGAGCAGGTCTACGGCCGCGCGCCCGGGCGCCCCGAGAGCCTGACCTGGCACGTGGCCTCTCTCGATGACCGCGCCCTGGACGGCCTGGCGACCCGCAAAGAGATCACCATCCGGTTCGCAGGGCCGCAAGGGCCTCAAATGAGCTTGCTGCTCTACCTCCCCAACCGGCGCACGGCGCCCGTGCCGACGTTCCTGGGGCTGAACTTTTACGGGAACCACTCGGTGCATCCAGACCCCGGCATCACCCTCTCCCAACAGTGGATGCGCCCCAATCCCGCTCTCGGCGTTGTCGATTACCGCGCCACCGAGGCCTCGCGCGGGGCCGGCGCCCACGCCTGGGCGATCGAGCGCATCCTGGAGCGCGGCTATGGCCTGGCCACCGCCTATTGCGGCGACTTGGACCCCGACCATGACGACGGTTTCCGCAACGGCGTGCACGCCCTGTATCCGCCGGCCGATGGCCAAGAGCGGCCGGGCGACGCCTGGGGCACCATCGGCGCCTGGGCCTGGGGATTGCGCCGCGCCATGGATTACCTCGAAACCGACGCGGACGTGGACCCAGGCCAGGTCATCGTCATGGGGCATTCCCGCCTGGGCAAGACCGCCCTCTGGGCCGGCGCTCAGGACGAACGCTTCCGCCTGGTGATCTCGGTCCAATCGGGGTGCGGGGGCGCGGCCATCTCGCGGCGTCGCATCGGCGAGACCGTGGCGGCGATCAACCAGCGGTTCCCGCACTGGTTCTGCCGCAACTTTTGGCGGTACAACGACAATGAGGATGCGCTGCCCGTCGACCAGCACGAGCTCCTGGCGTTGATCGCGCCTCGTGGGGTGTACGTCTCCAGCGCCGAGGACGACGGCTGGTCGGACCCCCGTGGCGAGTTCCTGGGCGCCCTGCACGCCGATCCCGTGTATCGGCTCCTGGGCACCGACGGCCTAGCAGCCCGTGAGATGCCCGGCCTCGAGCAGCCCGTCACCAGCACCATCGGCTACCACATCCGCCCGGGCAAGCATGCCGTGGCCCCGTACGATTGGGAGCGCTACCTGGATTGGGCCGACATCCACCTGGGGCGCGAACCGGCCTAGCTGCACCCACGACCTTGCCGCGGACGGCCAGAGCCCTATAATCGAGAGCACCGTGCCACCGCGCACAACCATCGTCCATCTCATCACGCGAGCGAGGAGGCTGCCCCGTGCTTGATCAACCGTTGCGTATCCTGGCGTTTGGCGCCCATCCAGACGACTG
>CAZUZB010000139.1:0-5105 GCA_964624695.1 uncultured Anaerolineales bacterium
ATACATCTGGATCGTGCCCTGGAACCCCGCTGCCTGCTCGGGCTCCTTTTCTACGATCACCGTCTCCTTGACGATCTTTTCGACGACTTGGGACTCGCCCTCGACGATGACGGTCTCTTGGACAACCTTTTCCACCTCTTTGATGACGGTTTCGACGACCACCTCGGGCGTGCAGGCGGCGGCCACGGCCGCACCGGTCATCAGCCCAGCTACGCGTAGCATCTCTCTACGGCTCACCAATTTCGGCATTGCACTCCTCCTACGTGTTGCGCCGCTCGATGCGGCTCTGTGGTTCTGCGCCGGGTCGTGTGCCGCATTCACTCGGCCCCACGGCCTCGTGCTGCGTTGAAAGCTATGTTGGTGAGGCGATCGGGTTCAGGTAGAATGCGGCACACGTACCTGACTGAACAACTATAGCAGGCCCAAGACGAGTCTTTTTGCACAGGTTTCACTGCGCATTCTCACATCTTGTGCAGGAAAGGGTGACATATGGCGGGCTCTCGGCAGCCGCCGATCGCGACATTGGGGGCGCTACAACACCATCTCGAGCGCGCCATGGCTTCCTATTACCATGCCGCCGAATTGACGCGCAACCCCCTGGCCCAACTTTTGCAAGAGGGGGCGGCGGACGTCCCTCCAGAGGCTGCCGATCTGCGCGCATTGCTGCGGGAGGCGCTGGAGAGCATCCGCCCACAGCAGGACATCTCGGGTGACGACCCTGCCTGGTTGCCATATCGTGTAGCTACCATGCATTACTTGCAGTCGCAGTCGCGTGGGGTGGTTTGTGAAGAGCTGGCGATCAGCCAAGCCACTTTTTACCGTCACCGACGCGAGGCGCTCGATGCCATGGCCGACCACCTCTGGCGGCGACGGGCGACGCCTGCGCCGAGAGGGCCAAGTGTCGACGCCCATGACGCTGCACTGGGGCGGGCGGTATCGGCTGTTGCCGGCAGATACCGCGAGCCCCTCGATCTGGACGAGCTGGCCAGAGGGGTGCAGAGCATCGTCGAGCGGCTCCCCGGAGCCTCGCTGGCGCGACTGTTCATCGATGTGATGGCTGACAGTGGCCCCGTATTCGGGGATCCCTCGACGCTCCGCCAGGCGATTCTGAACCTGGTCACCGATGCGCTGGCCGCCGACACGGCTCAGCCCATCCATCTTGAGCTGGCCGCTGAGGCGGGTGCCATACGGGGGACCATCGAGCCTCTGGGTGCTTCCGCCGGCAGTGGCGTTCAGGTGGCACGCCAGTTGCTGGAGTCGGCTGGCGGGCAGCTCACGCTGGAGGCTGACTCGTCCCGAGCCACGTTCACCCTCCCGCCATCGCTGCCGCCGCTGGTGGTCTGCCTGGACGATGACGCCGACGCCGCACGCCTGTACGAGATCTATCTGGCTGGAAGCGGGTTGCGGCTGTGCGGAGTCACGACGGGCGATGCGCTGCGTGCGGTCTTGGCAGAGGAGCTGCCTAGCGTCATCGTGCTGGATGTGCTCATGCCTCGCGAGGATGGCTGGGCCATCCTGGAGGAGCTGCAGCGCGACGAGCATCTGCGTCACATCCCCGTGGTGATCTGCTCGGTGCTCCAGCAGCCCGAACTGGCGCTGGCGATGGGCGCGGCGGCTGTCCTCACCAAGCCGGTCACGCCAGAGTCCCTTCGCCAGACGCTGGAGACGGTGCTGGCAGGTCATGGCTCGCCCGTGCCGTCGTCGTGAGGGTGTCGTTGAGCCACGTTGCTATCCGCACCAGCGGCGTAGCCTGTGGCAAATGCACGATGACGGCTCCGCTTACGGCCCGGTCGGCGTCGGGCTCGTCGCGAGCCGATACGACGACGAGAGGCACGCGAGCCAGCTCGGGCTGGGATGCCAGGTGCCGAATCACCTGGTCACCCGTCATGCGGGGCATCACCAGGTCTAGCAGCACTAGGTCGGGCGGAGCCTGTTCTATGAGCCTCACGGCCTCGTCGCCGCTATAGGCGGCTGTTGTCTGGCATTGGGGCACTACTTCGGCCAGCAGCCGCCGCAGCAGGCGCACGGCGTCGGGGTCATCATCCACGATCAGCACGCGCATGTCGGGGGCCAGATCCAGCGGACGCAGGGCTGCCGCCAGCATCTCCTGGCTGATGGGCTTTACCAGATAGGCCAGCACCTGGCCTTGCTTGGCTGCTCGTCCGGCATCTTGCATGCCAAACGTGATGGGCAGCGCGATCAATGGCATAGCGTCTCCGATGGTGGGCAACTGGCGTCGGAGCTGGGCGATCTGTCGCGGCGAGCCGACGATGCCTGTGGGGTGGAGATCCTCGATGGCTGCCGGCAGGGCCTGGCCCGGTGGAATGCCGACTATTTCCAGGTCACGCATATGGCGTGCCAGAGTGCGGAGGATCTGGGGGTCGTCACCGATCACGAGGCAGGTCGCCCGGTAGCGTTCGGGACGGGGGGCATCCTCGATCCGCGTCAGCCCAAGGGGTCTCGTGTGGGTGTTGGGCAGAGGCAGAGAGAACCAAAATGTAGAGCCGCTACCCTCGGTGCTGTCGGCCCACATCTCGCCGCCGTGGAGCTCGACCAGGCGCTTGCTGATGCTCAGACCGAGACCCACACCACCGCTTCCAGGTCGGTCGTTGGGACGCAGGGAAGTGAATGGGGTAAAGAGTCGAGACATCTGCTCTGCGGGAATGCCCGGCCCGGTGTCCGATACGCTCACCAACACGCGGGAGCCATCCAGGCGGATAGTGATGGCGATGTGGCCCTCGTCGGTGAGGCGGGCGGCGTTGCTCACCAGGTTGGTGAGGATCTGTCGCAGGCGGACTGCGTCGCCGAGGATGGGCGGCAGGCTGGGGGCGATGTCGAGCTTCAGGGCGATCCCCTTGCGCGTGATGAGTGGCTTGACGGCCTCGACCACACGCTCGATGACATCTCGATCCAGGTGCACCTCGTCCTTGACCAGTGGTAGGCTATCGGCCTCGGCGCGTGAAAGGTCGAGCACGTCCTCGATTAGCGTGGATAGGTGCTGACTGTTGCGATAGATCACGTCAATGTCCCGCCGGTAGGCGGGCGGCAGCGGGTCGGCGTAGGCTTCGGGCGAGAGAGCCAGGACGCGGCTAAAGCCAAGGATCAGATTCAAGGGGCCGCGGAGCTCGTGGCTGATCGTCGCTACGAGCTGTTCCTTGGCATGGCGAGCTTGGTCGGCCTCGCGTCTGGCTCTCTGGAGCTCGTGGTTCATGCGCTCCAGGCGATAGGTTGATTCGCGTTGGGCGGTGACCAGGCGATGAAGCTCTCCGCGGCGGTCGCGGAGCTCTTGCAGCAGGTTCCGGCTCGTGGCCCAGCCAGCAGCAGAGATCTCAAAGGCGCGGCGTACTTGGAGACTGCCGGCGTAAACCGCGGCCCACACCATGACATAGAGCAAGAGCGAATCGAAACCGATCCACCAGGGCAGCCCGCCAAATACGAGATGGCGGGTCAGCGTGATGGATGCGGCCATCACCACCGTTGTGGCCAGGCTTGCCATAGGCGTGAGCAGCGCATTGGACGCGACGACGATCAGGATGCCTGCAGTGATGGTGATCGACGAGGTGCCTGGAGCGACCATGTTGCCAAGGGCTATGATCATGGCGGCCACCACCAGCCAGCTGGCGGCGACGGTGGACCGACGTCGTAGATAGTATGCCCCCAAGGCGCCGAAGAACAGCACCAAGACTGGCCTTGATATCGCTGTGAGCGGGACCAGGTCGTTGGGCAGCGCGATGGCAAGCCAGGTCAACCCCAAGATGGGCAACGCCAGGATGCTTAGCGCTAGCACATCCTTCTGGATGGCCTGCAACTCACCCTCGACGCTTTGGCGCCAATAGGCGCTCTGGGCGTTCAGTTCATCGGCGGGCTGAGACTCGCTTGCATACGCGCTTGCGACCATGTGGGCACCTCAAGGTTGAAACCAATTGCGGGGTGAAAACAGCTTGTCCAGATGAGCGCCAAGCCCCATGACGAGGTCCGTGCTCGCGACCAGAACGCCGGGCTCCCAGTCTCCTGGAGAGCCCGGCGTTGCACGGCGTTCTCGATGGTGGCTAGGCGTAGAGGGCGATGGGATCGCCCTGAACCGGTGGTAGCGGGTTCGGGCGCACCAGGATACCGCCCTGCTCGTAGGATTCCATGGCGGCCCAGGTGTACTCGAGCGTGGCCAACGCGTCGCGGCCAGAGGCCCGTAGCTTGTCTTTGGCGACACCGTTGGTGACGTCCTCCAAAAAGGCGTGGATGCGGTTCGGGAACGTCTCGGAAAAGTCATCGATGCCGGATTCGGTTACGATCGGCTTACCGGATTCGCCCAGCTTGAGCGCGGCGGGATCGGCGGCGTCCTTGGGGCGAGGGCCAGGCCAGTAGGTGATCTTTTCGATGCAGTTCTCGATGCAAAAGGTGCCGCGGGTGCCGGCCAGCTCAAAGCTCCACCAGCCGCCGAGGCCAAAGGTCGCGTCACCGCGCTGACTCAGCAGGTAGCCCACGGCGCCGCTGGCAAAGCGTACGTTGATGCTATTGATGGATAGCATCACGTCGCCAGCTCGCCGGCGAAAGCTCGGCTGGGTCACAAACGCCTGGACGTGGGTGATGTCCCCGCCAAAGTGGCGCAGCAGGCTGAACGGATGGGCGAGGAACGCTTTCATGTGAAAGTATGGGAATCCATGGGATCGGGGGGCGGTGGAGAACTGGTAGCTCTCTTCACCACCGGGAAAGCCCATCTTGTGCAGGATGTAGACCACCTCGCCGATCTCGCCATCTTGCATGTATTGCGTGGCGCGATCCGCCGGTGGTGTAAAATAGTGGTTGAGGTTGACGCCTAGGTACAGATCCAGCTCGTTGGCGGTGGCCACCATCTCACGAGCCTCTTCGATGTCGTTGGAGATTGGCTTTTCGCAGAGGACGTGCTTGCCGGCCTCGAGCGCCTGCATGGTTGGCTCAAAATGCCAGCTACCATTCTCGTAACCGCCCGTGGTGACGTCGATGATGTCGATATCGGGCTCGGCATCGAGCATGTCATCCAGGCTATAGTAGGCTTTGGTGCCATGCTGCTCGGCGGCCTTGTCAGCGCGCTCCTTGATGATATCGCACACGCCCACGAGCTCGGACAG
>CAZUZB010000140.1:0-5072 GCA_964624695.1 uncultured Anaerolineales bacterium
CCCTGGCCGAACCCCTGGCCGTGGGCGCCATAGCAGGCGGTCCATTGGCCTTGGGCGCCGCTCTCAAAATCCAGCACACCGATGATCGAGTCTTCGGCGGTCGCTTCGATCCGGTCAGGGATGCTGGCCGCCCAGCGGGCATAGAACCCGGTCAGGTTCCCGGCCGAGTCATCGCGATAGCGGATCGGCTCCCAACGGCGGGTGCGGGCGTAGACCTGGCGCACCGGCCCCAGATAGTACTGCATCAGGTCGGCGTTGTGCACGCCGGCATCGAGGAGGATGCCGCCCACGTTGCGATCGTGGCGCCAGGGTAGGATGATGATGCGGTTGCCGCCGCCGACGCTGATGTCAAACAGCATGCGCGGCTCGCCGATGGCGCCGGCGTCGATCAGCGCCTTGTTAAGACGGCAGATGGGGTCGCGGCGGTAGTTCTCGGCGACACTCAGGAGCCGATCGGCCTTGTCGGCAGCATCCAGAATCTGATTGGCGGCGCGCATGGTGACGGCCAACGGCTTTTCGCAGAGGACGTGCAAGCCCAGCGCAAAGGCGGCGCAGGCGACGCGATGATGCCCCCCCACATCGGTGGTGATATCCACCGCGCGCAGCTCGGGCTGTTGGCGGACCATGGTCTCGATGTCGCCATATACCTCTGGGCGGTAGCCGAGCAGCTCGGCGGCGTCGTCAGCCAGGGCCTCGGCGTTCTCGCGGCGCAGGTCGCAGACGGCGGTCAGGGTCACGTTGTTCAGGCCGCTCTCGGCCAGGGCCTTGAGGCCCAGCAGGTGTCGACCTCCCATCCCGCCGCAGCCGACGATCGCCAGCGCCAGGGTCTCCATGTCGCCTCCTTGGTGTGATGCTAGTCCTCGATGATGGCGACGGCGCGAATGGGCGCCGCCGTGGCGCCGCGCAGGCGGATCGGCAGGGCCGACACGGTAAAGCCGTGGGATACGGGGATCTGATCCAGGTTGATCAGGTTCTCGATATGATAGTACTCGCGCTCGCGCATGACGCGATGCGCTTCCCAGAGCTTTTCCCGTTTCCACATGTATGCGACCGGCGGGTCGAACCCGATGGCGTCGATGCCGATGAGCTTGACGCCCTGATCCAGCAGCCAGAGGGTGCCCTCGCGGGTCATCCCGGGGTGGTCGGTGAGGTAGCGCTGCTCGTCGCGGTACTTGCTGGCGTCGGTGCGGATGAGAACGATATCGAGCGGCTTGATGGTGTAGCCGATCTTGGCGACGGCCTCCGAGAGATCGGCGACGGTGATCTCGTCGCCAGGGCCCTTGTGGGTGAGGTCGAGCACCACTCCCTCGCCGTAGCAGTATTCGATGGGGATGGCCTCGGTGCCGCCAGGGGCATCGGGATTGGCGTGCCACCAGGAATCCATATGGGTGCCGACATGATCGCCCATGATGATGATGCCGGTGTTGCAGTGGTCGATGCCGAGCTTGTCGGTGCCCGTGATCCGCGCGTATTCTTTGTGGTTGTGGACTTCGGAGATGAATGGCGGGGTCACACCGCCGTAGACGATCATCTCCTTGTGGACTTCCATGCTAAGGTCGATCAGTTTCCGAGCCATCTCTATTCCTCCAGGTGCCGTCCGCTTCGGTCGGCTGGAATCCCTGCCATGTGATCTGCCGCGACCTATGTACAGATGTGGAAGGAGCGCGTCGACGAGTGCCGACGCGCTCCGCTCGCTCCTACTGGGGGCGCGCTAGCCCAGGAACCAGCCCCCGTCACACTGGAGCACCGCTCCGGTGACAAAGGTGGATTCGTCGGATGCCAGGAACAGCGCCGATTGCGCCAGCTCCCGATGCTCGCCCATGCGGCCGAACACACTCTTGTTGGTGAGAACCTCTTTGGTGCCCTCATAGTTGCCAGAGTCAATCATGGACTGCTCCAGCAGCGGCGTCAAAAAGGCGCCAGGGACGAGGGCGTTGCTGCGGATATTGTACTGGGCCAGATCCAGCGCCATGCTCTTGGAGAGATGGATGGCCCCCGCCTTGGCGGCGCAGTAGGCGGCGCGCTCGGGGATCACGTCCAGGCCAAGCACCGAGGTGACATTGACGATGGAGCCGCCGCCGACCTTGATCATCTCGGGCGCGGCGAACTTGCTGCACAAAAAGATCCCCTTGAGATCCACGCTGATCATGGTGTCCCATTCTTCGCTGGTGAGCGTGAGGACGCCGCCGCGGATCTCGATGCCGGCGTTGTTGACCAGGATGTCCACGCGGCCCCAGTTGTCGAGAGCGGCCTGGGTGAGGGCTTGAGCGCCCTCCTCGGAGGCGACGCTGGCGACGCAGAGGACGGCCTCGCCGCCGGCGTCCTTGATCTGCTGCACCGTCTCCTCGCCGCCCGCAACGTTCTTGTAGGCGTTCACCACGACCCTGGCGCCTTCCTCGGCGAACAGGGCGGCGATGGCGCGTCCCAACCCGCTGGACGATCCCGTGACGATAGCTACCTTGTCTTTCAGTCGCATGGCATCCCCCTCTTTGACGTGTCGGTTCGTTCTGATCATATCCGATCGTTGCCTCATCGTGCCCTAGAGAAAATCCTCGCGCGGCGGCGCAAAGGCGTCCAGCACAACCGTATGCACCTCGACAGAGGCTGCGTGCGATACGTTGGACGGCACACAGACGCTATCGCCGGGCAAAAGGCGGAGCGTCTCCGCGCCTATGGTCAGCTTGAGCTCTCCCGCGATCACATAGGTCACCTGCTCATGCGGATGGGCATGGGCGGCCAGCGAGGCGCCGGCGGCAAAGGTATTGCGGGTGAGCATCGCCTGCTCACCATAGGCCAGCGTCTCACGGGTGACGCCAGGAAAGGGCTGAGCCGAGACCGCGTCGTTCGTGCGTACCAGCTTCATGGCGATGCCCCTACTTGCGCCAGGTGGCCCGGTGGCCGAGCAGCTCCTCGAGGTACTGCTTGCTCAGAGCGGCCGCCTCGCGTGGGCTGCGGGGCGCCTGGGGCGTGCCGTCCAGCTCGACCATCACCCAGCCGTCGAACTCGGCCTCGTCTAGCACCTCAAAGATGCCGGGCATGTCCACCACGCCTTGGCCGATGGCCTCATACCCCACATAGCCGGTCTCGCGACCTCCGCCATAGTCCTTGAGGTGGACGTGCCAGAGCTGCGGCTTGTGCTTGCGCAACACCTCGACGGGATCCGAGCCGCCCTTGAGAATCTGGCCCGTATCGGGCGCGAACCCAACCAGCGTGGGATCCACCGCTGCGAGGATGGTGTCGATCTCTTCGCCGGTCTCGATCAGCGTGCCAGTGTGCGGATGGATCGCGGCGCGCATGCCGAGCTTGGCTGCCTGGCGGCCGATCTCGTTGAACGCCTCGGCCATCCCCTCGAAATAAGGGTAGGGCTGCTCCTTGCGCTGGCCGCCCTGGAGCACGAGCGTCTCGGCGCCCAAGTCGGCGGCCAGTTGGGCCCAGCGGGCGCAGTTGGCGATATCCTTGGCCGCGTCGGCGGGATCGTAGAACTCGGTCGGGCAGTAGGCCGCTGACAGAGGGACATTGAACTGGGCCAGCAGCGCTCCAAAGCCCCCCGGCTCGTCCTGGAACTGCTCGATGGTGAACCCAAAAGTCTCGTAGGCGAGGTAGCCCAGCTCGGCGGTGTCGCGTACGGCCGGCAGCGCGTCCTCTTTGCTGAATCCCCATAGGATGCCTGTATGGCCGATGCGGAATGTGACCATTGCCTGTCTTTCCTCCTCGTCGACGGAACCGGTATTGCGAAACTCGGATGCGCCTATGATACCTGGCGCTTGCGCTCTCTGCAAGGGTTTGGGCGCACTCGTCCCGCTGATCGCTGACGATGACCTGACAAACGCGTGCCAACCTGCTGTGCATCGAGGGAACTAGGCTGCCGTCGACAACGTCCAGAGATCAGAGCGATGGCTCAGCAACAAGGAGGACCATATGCGTTGGCTTTCTGGAACCCTGATTGTGGCGCTGCTATTGCCCTTTGTCTCGGGGTGTGCGCTATCCGGCGGCGGGTCGGTGGTGAGCGCTGATACTCCTCGCGAGGCGGCGCCGGCCGTAACTGATACCGAGGTCGCTTCGGTCGCCAATGGGGTGAATGGGTTCGGCCTGGACCTGTATCGCGCGCTGGCGGCAGAGCAGGATGGCAACTTGTTTCTCTCGCCCTATAGTATCGCGCTGGCGTTGACCATGACCTATGCCGGTGCCCGTGGCCAAACGGCGCAGGAGATGGCCGACGTGCTGGGCCTGGTGCTGCCCGATGCGCGGCTGCACCCGGCCATGAACGCCCTCGATCTAGCGTTGCACGCCGGCGAGGATCGCGAGATGGATTCCTACGACCCGCCCATCTTTCGCAGCGCCAACGCCCTGTGGGGCCAAAAGGGGCTGGGGTTTGAGCAGGCTTTTCTCGAGACCCTGGCCGCCAACTATGGCGCTGGTATGCGGGTGATGGATTTTGCCAAGACCGAGGAGGCCCGGGTCGCCATCAACGATTGGGTGGAGGAGCAGACCGAGGACCGCATCCAGGATCTCATCAAGCCGGGCATCCTCAGCGCCATGACGCGCCTGGTGCTGACCAACGCCGTCTATTTCAAGGCCCAGTGGCAGAACCCGTTCCTGGAGAGCGCGACGCAGGACGGCAGCTTTAATCAGCTCGACGGCAGCGCCGTGACCGTGCCGATGATGCGCCAGACCGAGAGCCTGGGCTACTATGCCGAGGAAGGGCTTCAGGTGGTGGAGCTGCCCTATGCCGGCGGAAGCCACAGCATGCTGATCCTGCTGCCGGAAGAGGGTGGGTTGGCGGAGCTAGCCGCCGAGCTGGACGAGGCCCGCTTGCGCGCGTTGCTGGACGGGCTGGAGCGGCAGTCGGTGGCGCTGACGCTGCCCCGCTTCGAGTACGAGGCCGAGTTTGAGCTGGGCGAGATGCTGGCGGCCATGGGTATGCCGACGGCCTTTGGCGACGGCGCCGATTTCACGGGGATGACCACCGAGGCCGACCTGTTCATCAGCGAGGTGGTGCACAAGGCCTGGGTGGCGGTGGATGAGGAGGGCACCGAGGCGGCGGCGGCCACGGCCGTGATCATGGTGGAATC
>CAZUZB010000141.1:0-5009 GCA_964624695.1 uncultured Anaerolineales bacterium
TGCCCGAGATCTGTTCCATTGAGATTCCCTCTCTCCAGTTCAACTACAGTGCTTGCGTGCCCTGTCATCCCCGAGCTAGAGAAGCGGGAGCTGCGGGCACCAGCCTACAGCTCCCATCTGTCGAATACGCAGCGCCCAGCCTATTGTGGATGCTTCAGTAGATACTGCTCGGTGTACGCGTCGATCATGTCTTGCAGACCGGCAGAGTAGAGCTGGTCCACCCACTGATCGTACTCGCTGACCGGACGGACGCCGGTGATGAACTTGACCGTCTCCTCGCTGATCAGACGGTTGATGTCCTCCAGACCGGGCGTCTTGTCGCGAACGGCGCCGACATCATACGATACATCCCAGTCATAGGGCATCTTGCCGTTATCATACACGCGCGTATAGTCTCGCATGTGCTCGTAATGACGGCGCCACACGTCATCGTCAGGAGCGTACCAGAGATCCGTACCTAGCCCCACGGCCAGCATGAACTCGCCGGCGTAGATTCTATCACCCTCTTCATCCTTAGTGAGACGCCGCATGTAATACTTGTCGTCAGGATCCGCCCATTCCCAGTCCTTGCCAGGAATACCGTAGGCACTGGTGAGGCAGTTGTCCTTGATCGGATCGTACTGCCAGTTGAAAAGCTTCATGACCGCAACTGGGTCAGGGCACTTTTTCGTGATCATCTTGGCCGAGCTCATGGAAGGGTTATTGACCATGCACAGCCCTTTGGGGCCGGTCAGCTTATGTGCAAAGTCAAACTGCATGCCAGGTACGGCCTCTTCCATGATAAGCCGCTGTACCAGGATGGTGATGCGGGAGTACCACCCTGCATGTATGCCGACATTGCCGGTCTTGATGGTCTCCTCAAAATCCAGTCCGGCAAACATCTCGCGGTGCAGCCAATCTCTTTCCCACCATTCGTTCATCGTCGCCAGCCAGTCCTGGAAGCCAGGCTGCAGCTCGGGCGGTTTCAGCTCGCCCGCGGTCTCATCCCACCAGCGCGAATCGCCATACTCGGTGAACCCGCCCAGCCAGCACCGTCGGAAACTGCCCAGGCTGTCCGTGACAACCACCGCCTGCGGGTTCATCTCTCTGAAGGCGGTCATCGCGCTTTCCATCTCGTCCCAGGTGGTCGGAAGATCCATCCCCAGACTCTCCAGCCAATCGGTGCGGAACCAGGTAAAGTGCGTGTGCCCCATGATGCCAAGGCGCGGGACGCCCCAGATATTACCTTCTGAATCCGTCATACCGTTCCAGCTCTCCTCGGGATGAGCAGCGAGAACGTTCTGGCCGTACTGCTCTAGCAGGTCATTGATCGGGATAACAGCATCCTTGAACTGTCCCCAATCAGCGGTAAAGGTATCCAGCCGCTCTGTCCGTGAAGCTAGCTGTAGGTTGCGCCGCTCGATTCCCGCATCCCCTGACGGCGGCACATAGCCAACGGGTTTGACGCCAGTCTGCTCTAGGATATAGTTTTGGACCTCCTCGTACCTCTCCGGATGACTGCCCTCCGGGCGCGTCAGCGCGATACTGGTCCAGATATGCACCTCGGGCACCTCTGCCGGCACCTCGGGAGCAGAAGGCTCCCCAACCTCTTCTTCCGAAACAGCCGGTGGGGCCGCTGTGGGCTCCGCAGCAGGACGACACGAAGCTAGCGCTGCCGCGCCCAAAGCAGTCACTCCCAAACCCAAAAACCGTCTACGCGATAGTTCGTTGCTCACGATCTCCTCCTGTATGCTCCATCCTCACCCTCATCGTTCGCTCTCGCTCTTGGTCCGACTCCCCACCCCTCCTCCTGCCAACCTGCAGCCGCGGCAACTCGCCCACGGCAACACTCTGGGCACTGCGACGGATGCACCCGACAGACGCCCCGGCTTTGGACGCAAGTTGAGTGCTCCACCCAGATGTGATACCATCATGCCACAATCGGCCTCAGGATTGGGGATTCGCCGACATGGATCGGACAGAAAGCGGACAAAAAGCGGTCGAGCTGACGAGGGAGAGCTTTGTCGCGCACCTGCGCGAGGCGCTCAACCATCTCCAGGATCCCGCTATCCTCACCGAAAGCCCCCTTGCAGCGCTGTTTGGCGTCGCCGATCGCTTTGACACCTTTACCGCGCTTCAGGACATCCTCATGGAGGCGATTGACGCGCTGGAGCCCAGCCCCGACGAGCCCCCCCAGTCGCGCGCCTGGCGCATGTACGAATCGCTCTACTATCGCTACCACCAGCAGCTTTCGCAACAGGAAATCGCCGATCAGATGGGCCTCGGGCCCCGCCAGGTGCGGCGAGAGCAGCTCGCTGGCATGGAACTGCTGGCCGATCACCTGTACCAGCGGTACGATCTGGCTGCGCGGCTGGCCTCAGCCGCGGGCGTTGCGCCCACCGACTATACCGATGGAACGGAAGACGGGCCGTCAGTGGACGACGAGCTGGCCTGGGTCGAGGACTCCTCGCAGAGTAGTGGCACCAATCTTGCCAGCTCGCTGGGCGCCCTGGAAGAGCTCGCCAAGCCTCTCGTGACGCGCCAGAGAGCCCACCTGACTATGGAGATGGTTGGCGCCATACCAGAAGTCGCGGTTCACCATGTGGCGCTGAACCAGATGCTGCTCGATATCGTTTGCGCCGCCCTCGATTACGCCAAGGATGGCGAGGTCACGATCAAGGCCTTTGCCCGCGAATGCGACATTGCCATCTCGATCAGCGCGACGGGCAGATCAGACGACGCAGGCGCTGGCCGCGAGAACGGCCTCGGCATGGCCCGCCGTCTTGCTAGCCTCAGCCATGGCACGCTCCAGCTCGATGACTGCGCCGAGGGGTTCCGGGCCACGTTGACCCTCCCCGCCCGTCAGCAGGTGACGGTGCTGGTCATCGACGACAACGCCGATATGCTCCGCCTGGTCAAGCGCTACGCTGCGGGCACCCGTTACCAGATCATCGGGCTCGATGATCCAGACCAGGCTCTCGATATGGCCTGCCAACGGGCCCCACACGTCATCGTTCTCGATGTGATGATGCCCCAGACCGATGGATGGCAGGTATTGCGGATGCTGCGAGCGCATCCCACCACCGCGGCGATCCCCATCATCGTATGCAGCATTGTCGGGCGCGAAGAGCTCGCCTATGCGCTCGGCGCGAACGAGTGTCTCCGCAAACCAGTCACTCGGCGAGCGTTTCTTGACGCTCTCGCACAGCAGGTTCGGCCCCAGGCGAGAGGATCCGACTGACCGTCTGGACGCAATCGAGCAGGTTCGATACCGACAGACCCTGGCCCCGCGTCACCGTCAGCGAGCTGCTGATGATCGGGATATCCGCCGGATCGCGCGACGTAACCACCATGGTCGGGATGCCACGGAGATGTGGATCCTCGTGCTTCTGTCGTAGCACGTCATAGCCATCTATGCCCGGCATCACCAGATCCAGCAAGAGCGCGTCGGGCTTGCGGTCTCGCAGCAGCGCCAGCGCGCGATGACCGCTTTTGGCCTGGATGACCCGATACCCCTTGCCGGCGGAGGAGAGCATCCTGGTAAAGAGCAACAGCGCCTCGGGGTCATCGTCAACCACCAGGATGTCGCGCACCCCCTCGATGCCCTCCAGTGCCTGGAGCAAGGCATCTCTGGTGATGGGCTTGACCAGATAGCGCAAGACACCTAGGTCCTGCGCCGCCTCCGAGCCCGGTATCCAGCAGGAGAACGCAGGCGTCTCATAGGGCAGGCTACATAGCTGACTCATCGACAGCGGGGGACGCTCCGAGGGCGCGGCGTTGATGATCAGCGCCTGGCCGGGGGATTGCTGCAATGCTTCCAAGGCCGCGTCGGGTGTCCGTGCCGATACCAGTTCCACGCCGTCGAGATAGCGGTGGAACAACCTTCGAAGCATATCGCCCCGCTCAAGAATGACGAATCGCGGGGGCACATCCAGCGACGGAGCGCGCGATGGCCTGGTTCGTGTGCGGTACTCTACCTCGCCATAGGGGCTGAACCACCGAGAAGGCTGATCGGTCAAGATCAAGCTCGCTGTGGGAGCCTCCAGCGGCAGTTCGAAAGAGACGCTGGTCCCCTCACCGACGGCACTCTCGAGCCACATCTTGCCGCCGTGCATCTCCACAAAGCGCTTGCTGATGCTGAGCCCCAGTCCGCTTCCGTCCTGGCGACGTCGGATCGAGGCATCCAACTGCTCGAACGGTTGGAACAGACGGTGCTGATCCTTGTCGGCGATGCCGGGGCCCGTGTCATGCACGCTGATCCTGATCCTGTCCCCATCCAGGCTGGCGCTCACCGTAGCGCCGCCTCGTTCGGTGTACCGCCCGGCGTTGCTCAAGAGATTGGTGATGACCTGGCTGATGCGTGTGCCGTCACAAAAGACCGGGGGCAGATCAGCGGGAACCTCGGTCCGCAGGTCCAGCTCTTTGCTCACAAACAGGGGTCGGAGCGCGATGACCGCTTCTCCGATCACCTCCTCGACCGAAACCCACTCTTTGCTGAGCGCCAACCTGCCTGCATCCACCTGGCTCAGGTCCAGCACATCGTTCACCAGCTTGGCCAGATGCTTGCTGTTCCGCTGAATCACGCCGATATCCGCCAGCAGCTTGGGCGGCAGGGTCTCGCCATAGACCTGGGGCGACTGGGTGATCATCTCGGAAAAGCCGATGATCATGTTGAGGGGGGTGCGCAGCTCGTGGCTCACGTTGGCCACGAACTCTTCCTTGGCCTGGCGCGCCTCGTCCGCCAGCCGCTGCAGCAGCTTGAGCCGATCCGAGAGCCGTGCCAGCTCCCGGTTGGCCAGAACCATGTCCTCCTCGGTCTGCCTGAACCGAAGCCGCTCGGCGCGAACCTCATCGATCTGGAGTCGAGCGTCTTCGCAATAGCCCAGGGCCCTGTTCGTTACGTCGACATAGCAGCCTATCGCCGCTTCGCACAGCGCCACCAAGACCGCGCTGCCCAATACCGTGAACCACCAGAGCGTCGCTGACGCCGGGGGAACGCTCCATACCAGCGGCGCCAGCCAAAGGAGAGC
>CAZUZB010000142.1:0-5008 GCA_964624695.1 uncultured Anaerolineales bacterium
CAGGAGGCCTACGACGCCAAGATGGGCGCCTGACCTAGCGCCGTCGGATCCGCGACGATGCACGAGGGGCAGCATAGCTGCCCCTCGTTTCGCGTGTGGCGCCCGGGGCGGGTGGCCCGCTGCCAAAGAGATGGCTACAATGACGGCTACACTGCCATAGGTCGACCGTGGACCGTGTCATGAGGTCGACCACGAAGAGTCCGGGGGCCGCTATGACGCTACTCTTGCAGGCGCGAACCCAAGAAGGTGGCCATATCCGCGAGACCATGAGCGACCTCATGCGCTCTACTACTCGCAATGTCATCATGGTCACGGCCGTCCCGTTTCTCGTCGCCTTGGTCGCCCTGGCCGGCGACGCGCTCACGTCCACCATGGCCAACTTGTTTGGCGTCGCCGCGGCCTTTTTGCTGGCCCTGTTCCTGGCCTTGCGCTTTTTGCAGGATCACTATGTGTTGGGACAGGTTGTGTGGCAGGCGACCTTGGTAGCGGGGTGCGCACTGGCCGTCTGGTTCTTGGGGCGCCCCGAGGGGCTCTTGGTTTGTGCGTTTCTGCCGCTCATCGCGGTGATTACCATGGGGTGGCCGGCCGGAGTGGTGGCGGAGGGGGTGGTCATCGCGCTGCCTTGGGTCGTCGCCACCCTGCCGGGCATGCCGCCGGTACCTGCGAGCTATCACCTGCTGGTTGCGGGCTGTGGCATCCTGGCGGGCGCGCTGGGCTGGGCCGCTACCAGCTCGCTCGCTACTGCCACCGAATGGTCCCTCCACAGCTATGAGCAGGCGAGGAGCCATACAGAGGCGGCGCGGGCGCAACGGATCGAGCTCAAACAGGTGCAGGACGACTTGGTCCAGGCCAACCAAGAGCTGGCGCGCCTATCCGATCGGCTCAAGCTGCTGCACGGCGTCGCCGAGGAGGCCCGCCAGGCCAAGAGCGAGTTCGTGGCCAACGTCAGCCACGAGCTGCGGACCCCGCTCAACATGATCATCGGATTCGCGGGGCTGATCGCGCAATCGCCACGCATCTATGGGGATCAGTTGCCCGTCGCGCTCCTCAGCGATATCGCCGCCATCCAGCGCAACGCCGAGCATCTCTCCCGCCTGGTCAACGACGTCCTGGATCTCAGCCAAGTCGAGGGTGGCCAGATGGCCCTCAGCCGCGAATGGATCTCGCTGCACGAGATCGTGGCCGAGGCGGCCGATACCGTTCGGGGGCTGTTTGCCTCCAAGGGGCTGCATCTGCACGTCCGTACGCCCAAGGATCTGCCCCAGGTGTTTGCCGATCCGTTGCGGATACGCCAGGTGCTGCTCAACCTGCTGAGCAACGCGGGCCGCTTTACCGAGCGCGGTGGAGTCACCATCGCGTGCGCGAACGACGGGGATGCGCTCCGGGTGAGCGTGACCGACACGGGCCCGGGGATACCAGCGCGAGACGTGGATCGCCTCTTTGAGCCGTTCCAGCAGCTCGACGGTTCGATCCGTCGGCGCCACGGCGGCAGCGGCTTGGGGTTGAGCATCAGCAAGCGGTTCGTGGAGATGCACGGCGGAAAGATGCACCTGAAGAGCCGTCTGGGCCGGGGCACGACGTTCGAGTTCACGCTGCCCCTGGAGACGGATTGGCTCGGCGTCGGCGAAGGACGTTCGCCGGGCGCCAGGCGCTGGTTCAACCCGTACGAGAGCAGTGACATGCGTTTGCGCGACCGATCGAGCAGGGCGCCCACACCGCTGGTCAGGCCGCGAACGGTCATCGTAGAGACCGAGGGCACGCTGCAACGCCTGTTCGCGCGGTACGCCCCGGATGTCGAGGTGCTGGCCTATGCCGACGTGCAGGCGGCGACGGACGAGCTCCAGCGGAATCCGGCTCAGGCGCTCGTCATCAACGCCTCGCCCTTTGACCGGCCCCGGGCCGACGGCCTGGCCGACCTGCCCTATGATACGCCCGCCATCACCTGCTGGGTTCCCGGCACCAACGAAGCCGCGCGCCAACTGGGCGTGCTGGACTATATGATCAAGCCGGTCACGCGTGAGCGGCTGCTTTCGGTGATAGCGGGCTTGGGGCGAGACATTACCGACATTCTGGTGGTGGACGACGAGAGAGACGAGCTGCACCTCTTTGCCCGGATGCTGAGCTCGGCCGAGGCGCGCTACCGCATCATCGAGGCGTCGAACGGACAGAGAGCCCTCGATCTGTTGCGCAGCCGTCGCCCCGATCTGGT
This sequence comes from uncultured Anaerolineales bacterium, assembly GCA_964624695.1. Lineage (GTDB taxonomy): Bacteria > Chloroflexota > Anaerolineae > UBA1429 > UBA1429 > DAIRUQ01. The sequence continues at coordinate 2,210 of CAZUZB010000142.1, forward strand.
GTTGCTGGACCTGGTCATGCCCGGGCTGGATGGGTTCGAGGTTTTGCGCGCCAAGGCAGAGGACCCGGACATTCGCGACATTCCGGTGGTGGTCATCACCTCGCGGGATCCCATCGGTGTGCCGACGATCGACAATACCATGACCGTCACGCGCAGGGGGCTGTCGTCGCGGGATCTGGTCACCTGCGCCAGAGCCATCTGCGAGGTGCTGGCGCCTATCTCGCAGCCGCACGCCACGGGCGAGGGAGCCACCTCTAGGGGTTGGGGTTGCTAAGACTCTCCAGCGTGTTGAGCAGGTCGCGCTGGGATACCGGCTTGAGCAGGAAGGCGTCGGCTCCCAACGAACGCACCAGCGCCTCTTGGGGCAGGATGGTGCAGACCACGATGGGGATGTCACGAATGGTGGGATTCTCGCGCAAGCAGGCCAAGACCTGCAACCCGTCCATCTCGGGCATCATGACGTCCAAGATGATGATGCGCGGAGCCTCTCTCTCGATCAGTTGGAGGGCATGCTCGGGCCTCTGCGTGGGCACGATGTGGTAACGCGTGCCTGCCGCATAGCGCTGAAAGAGCTGCAACATGTCGGCGTTGTCATCGATTGCCAGCACCGGCAGATGCCCCAGGGCCGGCAAGACCAGCACCGCCGCCGACACCCCCTCGGCCCGGCACACTTGGGCGCGGCCCCCGCAGGCCTGCGCGAGACGCCCCACCAGATCGATGCTCCGTCTTGGATCAGCGGCCAGGGGTTGTTCCCACGTGGAGGCGTCGGCGGACCGGATGGCGATCTCGACTTCCCGACGATCCAGGCGGGCCGTGACCGACACCGAGCCACCCTTGGCATCGGGGATGGTGACGCTCAGGAGGTTTAGGATCATCTGGCGACAGACCACCGGGTGCACCGCAACCTCGGGCAGCTCGCCGCCTACCTCGATGCGGATCGCGACGCCGTGCTCGCGCGAGAGAGGCTGGACCAGTTGCCTGACCGTCAGGAGGCACTCGCTCACGTCCGCTGTGATGTCGGGAGAGGCATCGAGGGCCCAGGAGAGGTCTTGATCCAGCTCTGAGGACGGGCTGTCGGCCGTGTTCTCGTCGCTGGATGGGACCGCCGAGGCGCCCGAGGCGTTTCCGAGGTACTCTTTCCAGAGCAGGTCGGCCAGCGCCTCGACGCCGGCCCGGCGCTCACGGCGGAGCTGGCGGGCGCTCAAGCCCATCTGGTTTCCCAGGGCGTCCGCATCGAGCTGGCGCACGTATTGGTAGAGCAGCACCTCATAGATGCGCCAGGCGCGCGACTGCGGTGGTTCGTCTTGGTCGGGCTCGAGCGACTGGATGGCCTCGGTAAGGATGCGCTGGAGGACCAGCGGCGCGTCAAAGCGATCCTCCACGCCCAAGAGGTTGACGAGAGCGCTACGCCGCAACTGGTATGGATCGTAGAGATAGTGCAGGGCGCTGCGCAGCTCGGCGACAAACTCTTCGTACGAAAGCTGAGCCATTGGCAAAGCACGCTCCCATCGCTATATCCGCGGCTGGCGTCGCATTCTACTGCTTGTACCCGCGCTCGCCAAGCGCGTGCGTTGCTTGGTAGCACGACCAGCGGGCGAGCCTCTGTGTGAGGTGATCTCTTGGCTAGCCTCCCTCGTATTTGCGCAGCTTGGTGCGGTAGCGGCCGACCAGGCGGCCGACCTCGGCGCGCCACTGGTCCAGATAGGCGGCCACCAGGGCGCGGCGTTCCCCGTCGTCGGCGGCGAGCAGGCCCCGATCGGCCAGGTGCTGGCAGAAGCGCTCCAGATCCTGCTCGAGGTGGACGCGCGCGCCGGCGCCCTCGGCGGTGACCTGGTAGCGGCCGTCGCCGAGCCTTTCGATGGTGGGCGGGCCGAACCAGAGCTGGTAGGGCGTGCCATAGCCGGAAAAGGTGGTGCAGCGCTGGCAGAAGAGGGGCTTGATGGCCCGCTTGACGCCGGCGATGCCGCCCGGCCCCTGGAGCACCAGGCGCAGCGGATAGGCGTACTGGCCGGCGGCGCGCCCCTCGTGGCCCACGGCGATGCTCTCGACCACCATCTCCCCGAGCCGATCGCCGGGGAAGGGCATGGCCATCATGGCGCGGAACTTCTTCTCGAAGGGCATGGTGGACCTCCTCGATGACTCAGGCGGTCGCCTCGGTGGGGGCGATGCGGCCGGCGGTGGCCAGGACGCCCAACACCTCGACGGTTACCCAGGGGTTGGCGCGGCGCTTGCTCACGCCGCCCCAGTCTACCAGGCTCTGCCCCGAGGCATAGCGCGCATCGTGCTGGACGTGGCGGTACCAGCGTTTCTCGGCGGGCCAGCCGCCGTCGGGCAGCCGCTTGGATTCCAGCAGGTCCAGGGCGTCGGCGCAGCGGGGATCGCCGATGCGGCCCATCTCGGCCATGACGCGCAGGGCGTAGACGATGGAATAGTGCCAGGTGTAGGGGTAGAACAGGGCTACAAAGGTTGGGTCGATGATGGCGCCGTCGGAGAGGCGGCGGTAGAGGCGGCGTTTGAGCATGACCTCGGCGGCGGCGTCGGCGGCTGCGGCGGCGCGGGGATCGCCGGTGCGACGGGCCCAAAGGGCTAGGGCGCGGGTGGGGATCAGCGTCTCGTGGTACGACGAGTGGACGGCCTGGGGGCGGCGGTCGCAGTTCCAGCCGCCGTCGGGCCACTGGCAGGCAAGCAGCCGCTGGACCAGCTCTTCCAGGCGGGGGTCGTCGCCATAGCCCAGCAGCGTGGCCGAGAGGATAGCGTTGCCCTCTTGGGAGGCGCAGCGGCGGGGGCGCTCCTGGCTGA
>CAZUZB010000143.1:0-5005 GCA_964624695.1 uncultured Anaerolineales bacterium
CCCAGGTAGACGGTCAGGTGGACGCGGCCATCCGGCAGCCTCGCCGCAAAGGGATCGCGCAGCCAGGCCTCTTCGGGCTTGGCGCCCAGGGGCGGGCGCGGCGCCAGGGCCACATCGGTATGGATGTCAGAGCCGGGCGCCAGGTGGAGCTGGTAATCGTACAGATGCGGCGTGTCGCTCTCCAGGCGGAAGACGTCCATCATCTCGCGTTTGCCCAGGATCAAGCGGCGCTCTTGGGAGACGCCGTGGTACAGCCGTCCACCATCGCTGAGGCGCACGTCGTTGGGCGAGCCGTCGACGTGCTCGATCTCCAGGTTGGTGGGTAGCGTGTTCTGGTCGCGGCGGTCGACCCGCACGGTGTTGTGGGCCAGGGTGGAGCGGTTCAGCTCGCGCTGGATGGCCGCCGAAAAGCTGTGGCCGGGCGAGCTGGCCTCGGCGTCCACGATCCAGCGCACCCCGTCGGCGTGGAGCTCGTAGGAGAGCTTGTCGTGGTGGCCGTGGATCCCCGAGTAGCCATAGGTCACCAGGGCGGCGGCGGTGGTCTCGCCGAGATAGCTGCTGCCGCGGGCGGTGGCCAGGAGGGTGTAGCCGTGCTCGGGCCAATCGCGCGGGCCGAGCTGGGGCGGCTGGGTCTCTCCCAGCGGCAGGGCCACCAGCAGGCCGATGGCGGCTGAGCCCCCCTGGTAGGCCCGTGGGCTTTGGGAGAGCGCCCACGCGAACCGGGGATCGCCCAACGCCGCATAGAGATACTCATAGTGAAGCGCCGGCAACTGGGTGACGCGACCGTAACAGTCGCCGACGGATGGGATGGTGCCGTCGGGAAAGAGCATCTCCAGGGCGGCGGTGTAGAACGCGAGCAGGCCCTTGCCGTCGGCATAGCGCCGGGTGAACAGATCCTCCGGCCAGCCCGCCTGGCGCAACGACCAAGCCAGGGGCACCAGGCCGTGGCCGGCGACAAAGTTATAGTGGGTGGCGCTCTCGTGCCACAGGCCGCCGTCCACCAGCCCGCCTTCGAGCAGCTCGCGCGCGCCCATGGGGCCCTCGATGGCCGCCTGGATCAGGTCGGCGTCGCCCGTGTGCAGCCCGTACATGCCCATGGCCCACTTGTGCCAGGCATAGTGGTTGTTATAGGCCTGCCAGGGCAGGCGCGAGACCCAGAGGCGGTCGTTCTTGGCGATGGCCTCGTACCAGGCGCGGAACCAGCGCTCGCCCAGGGCGCGCTCGTCGTCGGTCAGCGCGTTCCAGATCAGATCATAGGCCTGGAGCAGGGGCACGCCGAACCCGGCATAGTTCATGCCCACGTCCCAGTGCTGGATCCGAAAGTCGTAGGATTCCCAAAAGTGGCGCAGGATGCGACGCGCGCCGCCCAGCGCGCCCTGATCGCCTTCCAGGGCATAGAGGACCGCCGCCGCCAGGCAGGGTTGCGCCAAGCGGCCGGGCGCATAGGTGGTCTCCTCAGCCACGCGGGGGTAGATGTCCCCCCAGGCCTCGCGGGGGACCGAGAGGCACCAGCTATGGTCAAAGGCGGGCAGCTCGATCTCGGCGGCCTGGGCGGCCAGGTCGCGCAGGGTCGCCAGCGCGGCCACGGCGGGAGGGAATTCGTCGGCCAGGCGTCGGCGGGCGGCCTCCAGCCCGGCCGATGTGCACAGCAGGTAGGGGCGCTCCTGGGGCGGTTGCCAATCTGGCATGCTTGTTTCTCCTAGAGCCCGATGCGGGAGCGGAACTCGGGGACGCCACGGATGCCGATGTTCACGCGAAAGAGGCCGCCGGCGTGCTCGCCCTCGAGGGACGGATCGCCGCCGCCGAGGGCCGTGCTGATGTAGATGTCAGTCATCTCTGGCCCGCCAAAGATGAGGCAGGAGGCTTTGCGGGCGGGAACCTCGATGGTCGCCACAGGCTCGGCTGTGGCGGGGTCATAGCGGGTGACCCGGTGGCCGTCCCAAAAGGCCACCCAGACGAATCCCTCGGCGTCTACGGTCATGCCATCGGGGATGCCGAGGGCGGTGTCTACCTGCAACCAGATGCGTTGGTTGGTCAGCCCGCCGGTAGCCCGATCATAGTCAAAGAGATAGACAATGCCCGCCACCGAATCGACATAGTAGAGGCCGGCCAGGTCGGGCGTGAACCCCATGCCGTTGGAGCAGCCCACATCGCCGACGATATGGGTGACGCTGCCATCGGGATCGATGCGGTAGAGGTTGCCCATGCCCTGGCCCAGGGTGCCGGCGAACACCCGCCCCTCGGGGTCGGCGATGCAGTCGTTGAAACGGCGCTCCTCCTCGCCGGGGATGCTCTCCACCAGGGTGGTGATGCGCCCCTCGCGCCAGCCATCCACCAGGCCTCTGGGGCCGTAGAGGGCCAGGCTGCCGTCGGCTTGGATGGTGATCCCGCCGATATGCTCGCCCTCATAGATCTGCTCGTGGCGGCCGGTGGCGGGCTCGTAGCGAAAGATGCGGCCGGTGTCGATATCCAGCCAGTAGAGGCGGCCCTCGTCGGGGTGCCAGATGGGCCCCTCGCCGCACAGGCACTGGTAGTTGGCGATCAGCTCGGGTGTTGGGCTCACGGGTACCTCCATTGCTTCCCGGTAGTTTGTTTCTCGGGGGTCACGGGATGATCAGGCATTCCTCTTGGGGCGAGAGCCCATCGGGATCGTTGACCTGGGCTCCGCTGGGGGCCGGCACCGGCCCGCGTAGCAGCGGGTCGTCGGTGGCCTGCATCCAGCGCTCCAGGCGGCCGCGCATCTCGTCCAGCACGGCGTGATGGGTGTTGAGCAGGGCCAGGTTGTGGGTCTCTTGGGGGTCATAGACCAGGTCATAGAGCTGCTCGGCGTCGACGGGGCGTTCCGCCCAGCCGTGCTCCAGCCGCACGCTCTTGCTGGGGCTGTCGTCGCAGTTGGGCAGCACCGGCGTCTCGCGCCCGTCATAGCGGCGGATGTACTTCCAGCGGCGGGTGCGGACGCAGCGCATGGGCTCATAGGCGGCGTGGTAGGTCACCTCGGCATGGATCTCTTCACGGATCTCGCTGGCCTGGCCATGGAGCAGCGGCAGCAGCGAGCGCCCCTGGAGCCAGTGCGGCGGAGGGACGTCGGCCAGCTCGCAGATGGTGGGGAACAGGTCGATATGCGAGACCAGGGCGTCGACGACGCGGCCGCCCTCAAAGCCGCCGGGGCCACGCATGATCAGCATGACGCCGATGCCGTGATCGGTGAGGTTGCATTTCATCCCGGGAAAGGCGAGGCCGTGATCGGTGGTGTTGATCACCAGGGTGTTGTCCGCCTGCCCGCTGGCCGCCAGTGCCGCCAGCACCGCGCCGACGCCCTGGTCATAGATGCGGGCGCTGGCCTGGTAGGCGGCCATATCATAGCGAGTCTCGGGGGTATCGGGCAGGGTGGGCGGCGGCAGGGTGTAGCGGAGGTCCTCGCTGGCCGCGGGCTCGGGGTACTCGCGATGGGTCTCGAAAAAGCCCACCGAGAGGAACCAGGGCTCCGAGGGGGCCTGGACCAGCCAGTCGCCGGCGGCGGGAGCGACGTTGGCCACGTCGGGGCGGCCCTGGGTGAGGATCTGGTCATAGCCGATGGTCTCGGGCCGGGCGGCCACGTGCTGCACCCCCGCCAGGGCGGTGTGATAGCCGGCGGCCTGGAGCACGTTGGCGATGTGCTGCCCATAGTCGTTCAGCGAAAAGCCGCGATGGGCCAGGCCGATCATGCCGGCCGAGTGCGGGGCCATGCCGGTGACCAGCGCCGCACGGCTGGGCGAGCAGGTGGGCCCGGCGCAAAAGGCCTGGCGGAACAGCACACCCTCCTGAGCCAGCGACTGGATGGAAGGCGTGGGGATGGCATGGCCGTATGGCTGAACGTAGCGGCCCGAATCGTGCGAGTGTAGGTAGAGGATGTTCGGACGCGGCATGGCGTGCTCCTATGCTCGTCTGTAAAGGATAGGGCCAGTCTACCGGCGGCGTGATCGCCGCGCAAGCCCGGCAGGGCCGATCGGGCGTTGGCCTCGGGCGGGGCTTGGCAAGGGGCCACTGGCCGGGTACCATAGGGCGGTGTCGAGGGATGGCGCGATCTCGTCGCGCGGCAAAGGAGGCAACCACGATGAAAATCGTTGTCCTGGACGGTCATACCTTGAACCCGGGCGACCTCTCTTGGGAGGGGCTGGAGGCGTTGGGCGAGACGGTCATCTATGATCGCACCCCTGAGGACCAGGTCGTGGCGCGGGCGCAGGGCGCCCAGGTGGTGTTGGTGAACAAGGTGTCGCTCAGCCGCGAGACGCTGGATCAGTTGCCGGACCTGCGGTTCATCGGCGTGCTGGCGACGGGCTACAATATCGTGGATGTGGAGGCCGCCGCCGAGCGCGGTATCCCGGTCTGCAACGTGCCCACCTATGGCACCCAGTCGGTGGCGCAGATGGCGTTTGCCCATATCCTCAACCTGACGCAGCACGTGGCCCATCATGCCGAGACGGTCAAGGCTGGCCGCTGGGCCGAATCGGACGACTGGTGCTACTGGGATTTCCCGCTGATCGAGTTGATGGGCCTGACGTTGGGCGTGGTGGGGTACGGACGCATCGGGCGGCAGTCGGCCGCCATCGGCAAGGCCCTGGGCATGCGCGTCATCGCCCATGACGCGTACGTGGAGGATTCGGGCGACGCCGATATTGCCATGGTGGGGCTGGAGACGCTGCTACGCGAGAGCGATGTGGTGACCCTGCATTGCCCGCTGACGCCCGAGACCGACAAGCTGATGAACGCCGAGCGCCTGGCCCTGATGAAGCCGACGGCGTTTCTGGTCAACACCAGCCGCGGGCCCTTGGTGGACGAGCCGGCCCTGGCCCAGGCGCTGAACGAGGGACGCATCGCCGGGGCAGGGCTGGACGTGCTGGGCGTGGAGCCGGCGCTGCCGGACAACCCCTTGCTCACCGCCAAGAACTGCTATATCACGCCGCACATCGCCTGGGCCACGGCCTCGGCGCGGCGGCGGCTGATGGGCACGGCGGTGGAGAACGTC
>CAZUZB010000144.1:0-2107 GCA_964624695.1 uncultured Anaerolineales bacterium
CAGCGACGGGCCTGATCCAGCGCGCCGGACGCGCAGTGCACCCGCACCAGCAGCAACCAACCATCCACGAACCCCGGCGCGAGGGCCACGGCTTTGATGCAAGACGATGCGGCGCCGCCCACCGCCCCCGCCCTGAGCCGCTCGTCCCCCAAAGCCAACAGGCCCGCGGCGGCGGCGATGCGCAGCAGCTCGACGCGCGCGTTGGCATCCAGCGATGGGGAATCGCGCAAGGCCTGCGCGCACCAACGCTCGGCCTCGGCATCTTCATCGCGATCCAGGAACACGGGCAACGAGGCCGTCAGCGAGGCTGGGTGCTGGTTGATCATCAAGCCCACCTATCACGCCACAACTAGCCAGTCGATCTACAGTTTACCTGCCCTACTGTAGGCGGAACGCCACCATCCGTCAAGAGCGGTGCGAGTTTTATCGTCATGCAGGGTTGGCAATCGTCACAGCTTCTTCACCCACGCGTCACAGTTCTCCGACAGCACCCCATTATGATGGCGAATGTGCTAGATGACAACCCAGAAGCTATGGTGGAGGCAGGGATGCGCAAACGTCGTCGCTGGTGGATCTGGATCCTTCTCTTGGTGGTGATCGCGGGAGGGGCGTACGGGGCGTACCGTTGGCAGAACACCCAGACGGCTCCCACGACACAGACGGCCACCTTGCAGACATCGGTCGCTCGTCGCGGCGAGATCGTGCTATCCGCCACCGGCGTGGGCACCCTGGTGGCTGCGTCAGAGCGGTCGCTCTCGTTTCCGGTCAAGGGCGAGCTGCTAAGTTTGGACGTCCAGGTGGGGAATAGGGTCCAGGCGGGGCAAACGTTGGCCACCATCGATGATACCGAGGCCAGGCTGGCCTTGGCAGAGGCCGAGCTGCAGCTATTGCAGGCCCAGCGCGATCTAGAGGACGCGCAGAGTGCTCACGAGGAGCTGCTGGCCGGCCCCACGGCGCTGGATCTGGCCAACGCCCGGTTGGCCGTGCTCAACGCCCAGGAGCGCCTGGCGGAGCTCGCCACCGGCCCCACCCAGGCCGCGCTGTCCTCAGCCCAGGCCAGTCTGGCCTCGGCGCAGGAGCGGTTAGCCGAGCTGGAGGCTCAACCCACCGCGCTGGCCATCGAGCAAGCCAAGATGTCGCTAGAGCGATCCAAGAACAGCCTCTGGTCCACCCAGATGAGCCGTGACTCTACCTGCGGCATGGACAAGAACAGCAGCGCATGCAAACAGGCCGAGGTGAACGTGCTCAACGCCGAGATCTCGGCGCGCACGGCCGAGCTAGAGTACGAGGCCGCCCTGGAACCTGCCACCGAGGTGGCGCTGGCCGAGGCGCGGGCCCAGGTGCTTCAGGCCCAGCAGTCGCTGACAGACCTGTATACCGGGGCCACGGAGGCCGACCAGCTAGCCGCTGAGACCACGTTGGCAGAGGCCGAGGACGCGATGGCCGAGCTGGAGGCCGCCCCCAGCGCCGAGGACGTGGCCGCCTCTGAGCTGCGTCTGCGGCAGGCCGAGATGGCGCTGGCCCAAGCGGAACGACAACTGGCAGAGGCTCAGCTGGCCATCGAGAACTGCACCATGGTGTCGCCATTCGAGGGCGTGATCACCGGCGTATCGGGGAGCGTAGGCCTCGAAGTGAGCGCGGGCAGTGCGGTGGTGACGGTGGCGGACACGTCTCGCTATGTGCTAGAGATCATGGTGGATGAGAGCGACATGTCCAGCCTCACCATCGGCCGCGAGGTCGAGGTGGTGTTCGATGCGCTGCCCGACCAGGTGTTCGCCGGCACAGTCACCCAGGTGAACCCCTCGCTCACCAGCTCGGCGGGGCTCTACCTGGCCAGCGGCAAGGCCGAGCTGGATGCCACTGGCATCTCCAAGCCGCAAGGTCTGCTGCTGGGCCTGGGCGCCACCATCGACATCATCGGTGGGCGCGCCGAGAACGCCGTCCTGGTGCCCGTGGAGGCCCTGCGGGAGATCGAGACGGGCTCCTATGCCGTGTTTGTGGTGGTAAACGGCGAGCCCCAGCTCCGCATGGTCGAGGTCGGCCTCATGGACCTGACCTATGCCGAGATCATCTCGGGCGTCGAGGAAGGCGAGACCATCAGCACCGG
>CAZUZB010000144.1:2207-4988 GCA_964624695.1 uncultured Anaerolineales bacterium
TCTACCGAAATGAACGCCACCGAAAAAAATACCATCGAGATACACGACCTGACCAAGACCTACTTTATCGGCGAGCTGGAGGTGCGCGCCCTGCGGGGCGTGAGCATGGTGGTCGAGCCAGGGCAGTTCGTCGCCATCATGGGGCCCTCGGGCTCGGGCAAGAGCACCCTGATGAACCTGCTGGGCTGCCTGGATCGGCCCAGCTCGGGGCAGTACCTGCTGGATGGCGAGGACGTCAGCAACCTGGATCGTTTCGAGCTGGCGGGCGTGCGCTCGCGGCGGATCGGGTTCGTGTTCCAATCGTACAACCTGCTCTCGCGCACCAGCGCTCTCAAGAATGTGATGCTGCCCATGCTCTATGACCGCGAGAACAGCCTATCGCGGGCCGAGCGCGAGGAGCGCGCCAAGGCGGCGCTGGAGGCGGTGGGGTTGGCGGACCGCATGAGCCACATGCCGAACGAGCTCTCGGGCGGACAGAGCCAGCGGGTGGCCATCGCCCGCGCGCTGGTCAACGACCCGGCCCTGATCTTGGCGGACGAGCCCACGGGCAACCTGGATAGCCGCTCCGGCGCCGAGATCTTGGCGCTCTTGAGCGAGCTGCATCAGCGCGGCCGCACCCTGGTGGTGGTGACCCATGATCCCGAGGTGGCGGCCATGACGCAGCGGGTCATCCATCTGCGGGACGGCCTCATCGAGGCCGACGTTCACAACGGCACGCACCCGGCCGCAGAGCCAGCCGCTATCGCCGAGGAGGAGGTGATCCGATGACATTCGGCGAGCTGCTGCGCGTGGCCTGGGAGGGGCTGGTCACCAACAAGGTCCGCTCGCTGTTGACCATGCTGGGCGTCATCATCGGCGTGGCGGCGGTGATCATCATGACCGGCGTCAGCGCTGGCACCGAGGCCACCATCGCCGACCAGATCAACAGCCTGGGCGCCAACCTGATCTTTGTGACGGCCAGCTTTGCCCGGACGAACGTCGCCGCGGGGCGCATGATGGGGGGCGGCAGCCTGACCTATGACGACGCCCTGGCCATCGCCGAGCAGGTGCCCAATATCTCGGGCGTCTCGGTGGAGCAGAGCTCTATGCAGACGGTCAAGTATGGCGCGGGGAGTATCGAGAGCGTGACCATCCTGGGCACCACGCCGGACTTTCCGCAGGTGCGCGACGTCTCGGTGGCCACGGGGCGCTGGTTCAACGCCACGGAGGTAGAGCGCGGCACGATGGTCGCCGTGCTCGGCTCCACCCTGGCGGAGGAGCTGTTCGGCGATACGGACCCCATCGGGCAAAAGGTCACCGTGGGCAACACCAAACTGACGGTCATCGGCATAGCCGCCGAACGCGGCAGCGTATCCGGCCAGGATTGGGATTCGCGGCTGTACACGCCCATCACCGTGGTCTTTCAGCGGTTCGCCTTCTCACGGTTCGCGGGCATGCAGGGGAACATGGTCAACACGATCTATGTGCAGGCCCCCAGCGCAGCGGCCATGGAGGACACCATTCTCCAGGTCAAGCTGCTGCTGGCGCGCCGGCACGGCGTCACGCTGGACGAGCCAGATTTCACCATCCAGACGCAGCAAGACATCATCACAGCCCAGGGATCCACCACCGCGGCTTTTCGTGAGCTATTGGGTTGGGTGGCGGGCGTATCCCTGGTGGTAGGAGGTATCGGCATCATGAACATTATGCTGGTGAGCGTCACCGAGCGCACCCGCGAGATCGGCATCCGCCAGGCGGTGGGCGCCACCCCCGGCGACGTGCGGGCCCAATTTCTGGCCGAGGCGCTGATGCTGAGCCTGGCCGGCGGCTTGTTGGGGGTGGCCTGCGGCGTGGGAGGCTCTTGGGCGGCCAACGCCATGGGGCAGATGCGCACCGTGGTGCTGACCCAGTCGGTGATCCTGGCCTTTGGCGCGTCGGCGGCGGTGGGCGTCATCTTTGGCTACTATCCCGCCAGCAAGGCCTCGCAACTGGATCCCATCGCCGCGCTGCGCCACGAATAGCCTAGTGCCCTGGATAGACGAGCAAGGAGTGCCAAAACGATGCGTAACAGACTGCTTCGTATGACGCTGGTGATCGCCGCGCTGGTTGCTCTGGCCGCCTGCCAGAAGGCTCCGGCCGAGGCCACGGCACAGGCAGCGGCCGAGACGGGTGCCCTCACGGGCGTGACCGAGCTGTTGGTGGGGACGCTTCAGCTCGAAGGCACCGAGAACGAGATCGACGCCGCCACCGCGGCGCAACTGGTGCCGCTTTGGAAGGCGTACCGGGCCTTGATGCTGAGCGACACCACCGTGGCCGTGGAGCTGGAGGCTTTGGAAAAGCAGATCCGTGCGGCCATGTCGTCGGCCCAGGTAAAGGCGATCACCGCCATGCACCTGACGGCGGAGGATATGACCACCGCGCTACAAGAACACGGCGGCCTGGGCGAGATAGCCACTGATGGCACAGGCGCGGACCAGCGCCAGGCCCTGCGGGCGGCCGCTGGCGGAACGGGCGGCGGTGCGGCGAGAGGAGAGGGAGGCGCCCCCACAGGCGGCGGCGGAGGTGGCGGGGGCATGCCCGCAGGCGGGGCGATGGTCGCGGGGGGAGACGCGGCCATGCTGGCCGGCGGCATGGACCCCTCGGCCATGGCCGCCATGTTCGAGGGGGGCGGCACCACGGCCGGCGCCCAAACCAACCGGATGCTGACGCCGCTGATTCAGGTGGTGATCACATTGCTGGAGGGCAAGGGATAGCGCGCCGGCCTGGCGAGCGGACGGCCCCCGACGCCCGCTCGCCAGGCGG
>CAZUZB010000145.1:0-4827 GCA_964624695.1 uncultured Anaerolineales bacterium
GGGTGCGCGAGGCCATGAACTGGCTGATCGACCGCGAGTACCTGGTTCAGGAGCTGCTCGGCGGCTTGGGCATTCCTCGTTGGCTGCCGTTCAACGGCGCATCCAACGACTATGCGCTGGTTGCTGACGTGGCCCGCAAGCTAGAGCTCGAGTATGCCTACAACAAGGACAAAGCGGCCGAGGTCATCAGCGAAGAGATGGTGGCCCTGGGTGCAGAGCTGGTCGATGGCAAGTGGCAGTACGAGGGCGAGCCGGTCGAGATCATCGTTCTCATCCGCACCGAGGATGAGCGGCGCGAGGTCGGCGACTATGTGGCGAGCCAGCTCGAAGACATCGGCTTTACCGCCACCCGCGACTACAAGGCGAGCGCCGACGCGTCGCCGATCTGGCTGCGTGGCAACCCTGCCGACGGCCTGTACCACATCTACACCGGTGGCTGGATCACCACCGTCGTGCCGCGGGATCTGGGCGACAACTTTGCTTATTTCTACACGGACATGGGTCTGCCTTTCCCCTTGTGGCAGGCGTATGAGAACGATCCGGCCTTTTACGAGTTGGCCACCAAACTCGAGAACCGCGACTTTACGACGTTGGAGGAGCGGCGCGATCTGACGGCGCAGGCTCTGGAGCTTTCCTTCAAAGAGTCGCACCGTGTCTGGCTGTGGGATCAGGCCAGCTTTGCGCCGTACCGCACCGATGTCCAGGTCGCGGCGGACCTCTATGGTTCCATCAGTGGCTCCTGGCTGTGGGCGTTCACGATCCAGCGTGTAGGCCAGGTGGGCGGCACGGTCACCGTGGCCATGCCGGGCATCCTGACCGAGCCCTGGAACCCCATCGCCGGCACCAACTGGATCTATGACATGATGCTGGTGCGCAGCACCGGCGAGATGGGCTATATGCCCGATCCGTACACGGGCCTCTACTGGCCGCAGCGCGTCGAGCGCGCCGAGGTTACCGTGCTAGAAGGGCTGCCCGTCGGCAAGACGCTGAATTGGGTGGATCTCCAGTTCGCCGAAGAGATCGTCGTTCCTGACGATGCTTGGGCAGACTGGGATGCCGCCGAGCAGCGGTTCATCACCGCCGGCGAAAAGTACACCGAGACGCAGACGGTCGCTCGCAAGAGCATCGTCTACTATCCCGACGATCTCTATGAGACCGTCAAGTGGCACGATGGCAGCAGCTTTAGCATTGCCGACGTGCTGATGGGCATGATCCTGACCTTTGACCGGGCGCAGGAAGAGAGCCCCTACTATGATGCCGCGGCCGTGGCCTCTTACAACTCGTTCATGTCCGCTTTCCGCGGCGTCAAGATCCTCTCCACGGATCCGCTGATCATCGAGACCTACAGCAACCTGTGGAACTTGGATGCCGAGCTGAACGTGACCTTCTGGTGGCCGTACTATGCTCAAGGACAGGGTTCTTGGCACGCGGTGACGTTGGGCCTGATGGCCGAAGATGCCGGCGAGGCCGCCTTTAGCGCCTCCAAGGCTGACGAGCTGGAAGTGGAGTGGCTGAGCTATATCGCTGGCCCCACCATCAGCATCCTCAAGGGCCAACTGGACGCGGCGTTGGCTGAGAGCTTTGTTCCGTACGCCCCGACCATGGGTGACTATCTGACGGCTGCTGAGGCCAAGGCTCGCTACGAGAACCTCGAGGCCTGGTATGATCAGTATGGTCACTTCTGGGTCGGCACCGGGCCGCTCTATCTGGAGCGCGCCTATACGGTGGAAAAGACCGTCTCGCTCAAGCGTAATGCCGAGTTCCCGGATCTCTCGGAAAAGTGGACCGGCTTTGCCGAGCCCATGTTGGCAGACGTGTTCGTGGACGGCCCGGACCGCGTGACCATCGGGTCCGAGGCGATCTATGACGTGTTCGTCGACTTTGAGGGCGATCCGTACCCCATGCGGGACATCGATCAGGTCAGCTACCTGGTCTTTGACGCGACCGGCGAGCTCGTCACCGTTGGCAACGCTGTGGCTGTGGACGATGGGCTGTGGGAGGTCGTGCTTGGTGCTGATCTGACCAGCCAACTCGCCGCCGGCTCCAACCGGCTGGAGGTGGTGGTAGTCTCCAAGCGCGTGGCCGTCCCAAGCACGGATGCGCTGGTCTTTGTGACGCAGTAGCGCGCGAATTGATCCGAGTTTCGACTGGAGGGACACGGTTACTCGTGTCCCTCCAGGGTATGAAAGCACTCGTGATGCGCAGTCCGGCGAGCGCACCCGTCGAGGCGGCGCGTTCTTGTTGAGAGTGAGTGATGATGACCGATGTAACACAGCCTGTGGATGCGGCACCTGTGACCGAATCGGCTCGCCCCCGTCGTGCCGATAGAACCCTTTTGAGAGTCCTCAAGTACACGGGCACCAGGATGGTGGCTCTTTTTCTCACCGTGGTGGTGGGCGCGTACTTGACGATCCTCATCGCCAACATGGGCGGGCATGTGGACGAGATCCGCCGCGGCCAGATCCAGGAATCGATCGCAATCCGGGTCAACATGGATCCAGAAATACGGCAGCTTTCCACTGCCGAGCGAAATGCGTTGGTGCAGGAGATGATCAGGATCGAGGCACACCGCCTCGGGCTGGATCAGCCTTTCATCATCCGCAGTTTTCGCTTTCTGACCGACGCACTCACGTTGAACCTGGGGCGGGCGCAGCGTATGTCCAGCGATAGTGGCTCACGGCTGGTGCGGCTGATCATCTTGGAGCGCTTGCCGCCGACGCTGTTGCTGATGGCGACGTCGAACCTGTTGCTGTTCCTACTGAGCGTGCTGGTGGCGCTCTACCTTTCCCGCAAGTATGGGAGCGTCCTCGACCGCATGGTGATCGCTCTATCTCCGCTTTCTTCGGCGCCCGCTTGGTTTTATGCCATGTTCTTCTTGCTGTTCTTTGCGGCTATGTGGGGGTTGCTCCCCTATGGCGGAATGGTGTCCGCACCACCACCCGCCGACAAGCTGGCCTATGCGTTGAGCGTGTTGCGACACCTGATCATTCCGGTGGCCGCGTGGCTAATCAGCGGCATCTTCAGCGGCATCTATAGCTGGCGAACGTTCTTTTTGATTTTTTCCAGCGAAGACTATGTGGATATGGCCAAGGCCAAGGGCCTACCCTCGCGCGACATCGAACGGCGCTACATTCTACGGCCGACGCTGCCCAACATCATCACCAGCTTTGCCTTGATGCTGATCGGTTTGTGGACGGGCGCTATCATTCTGGAGACGGTGGTCAACTGGCCGGGGCTGGGTAGACTGCTCTACGCTGCCATTGGTTTGTATGATACACCCGTGATCGTCGGTTCGACGGTCATCTATGCCTATCTGCTGGCGCTGACGGTCTTTGTGTTGGACTTTGTCTATGCCTTGGTGGACCCGCGCGTCAAGGTTGGGAGCTAGAGGTCGAAGAGACGATGAGGAGTATCTGGTCAGGCCTTCGCGAGATCGGGCGTTATCCTTCGGCCATCGTTGGTTTGACGATCATTTTCCTGATTGTGGCTTTGGGCGTCTATACAGTTGTCACCTTGCCTTATAGCGAGGCGATTCGCCTCTGGCGGGGGGGCGAAGAGGTCTGGAGTGAAAGCCCCAAGACCGCTAGGCCGATCTGGTACGATTGGCTCACGCAACGAAACCTTTCCCGGACGATTGTGCTGAACAGCCGAGATGGGCAGGCGGTCAAAACGGTAGAGACGGTCGGTGACGATGCGCAGACGATCAGCCTGGTATTCTCTTTTGATTATCCGTATGACACCTTTCCTCAGGAAGTGGTGATCTTTTTCACGGCCCAGTTTGACCAAAAGACGCCCCACGCATCCATGACCTGGCGTACGCCGGACGGCCGCGAGATCAGGCTGGGGCAGGTTTCGGTACGCCCCACCGAGACCTATCGTTTGGCCCTGGACACCCGGCTGGCACGACGCCTGAACAATGTGCTCCCACAAATCGCGCTTTTTGCCGACCCAGACTCTGAGACGCCGGTGCCGGTCAAGGGCACCTATGAGCTGGAGATCCTGGTCAGCACCTTTGAGAATGACGCCGACGTGGATGCCAAATGGGTGGCCTATGGTGAGGTGCATGGCCTCGCGGGCACCGACTATCGCCGTCGAGATCTCATGGTCGCCCTGCAGTGGGGCACACCCATCGCTTTGGCGTTTGGCCTGCTGGCGGCTCTGGGGACCACCCTAACCACCATGTTTGTGGCTGCGGTGGGGGTCTGGTTTGGTGGCTGGGTCGACGCCCTCATCCAGCGCGTGACCGAGGTCAACATGGTGCTGCCGCTGCTGCCGATCCTGGTCATGGTGGGCACCTTTTACCAGCACGGTCGCAGCATCTGGGTGATGCTGGGTTGCGTCATCGCTCTCAGCATCTTTGGTGGGGCGATCAAGACGTTCCGGGCGATTTTCATGCAGGTGCGCGAGGCGCCTTACATCGAGGCCGCGCGCGCCTATGGCGCTGGCAACGGACGGATCATTGTGCGCTACCTGATCCCTCGGATCATCCCGGTGATGATCCCAGCCTTGGTCAGCGGGGTGCCGGTCTATGTGTTTCTGGAGGCGTCCTTGGCGCTGCTTGGATTGGGCGACCCGGTGCTGCCCACCTGGGGCAAGGTCATCGACGACGCTCGGTCCCAGGGAGCTGTGCACAGTGGTCACTATTACTGGATGCTTCAGCCCGCGCTGCTTCTCATGCTGGTGGGGCTCGGCTTTGCGATGGTCGGCTTTTCGTTGGACCGTGTGTTCAACCCACGGCTGAGAGGTCTGTAGCGCTATGGCGAACGAATCCCTGCTACGCATCCGCGATCTAAAGCTCCACTTTCGAACCACCAAGGGCGTTGTTCG
>CAZUZB010000146.1:0-4766 GCA_964624695.1 uncultured Anaerolineales bacterium
GCCAGGTCCGCCAACCCGTACGTCAGCATCCCCGCAAGCCAGCGCGGCACCCGCCCGCGCAGATGCACCCCGTCCGCCTCGTACGCCTCGCTGTCCACGATGCCATACTCGTGCCACGCGTGCACCAGCTCGCCCGCCGCGTACGGGATGGTGGCCTCACAAGGCGCCAGCTCGTCGCGCAGCGCCTGCTCCACCACCGCCAACAGCTCCTCGATGCCCACCGCCTGCTCGGCCGAGATGGGCACCACCCGCTTGAAGCGGGTGCGGAGCTGCTCCATCAGCGACGGCCCCACCCACGGGTCGGAGCCCTCCCGCAGCAGCGTCTCAGGATCCACCAGGTCCACCTTGTTCAGCGCCAGCACCATCGTCTTGCCGCTGGCGCCGATCTCGTCCAGCACCTCGTGCACGGCCTCGATCTTGGCCAGGAGGTTGCGGTCGCTCACGTCGGCCACGTGCAGCAGCAGGTCGGCCTCGCCCACCTCTTCCAGGGTCGCCCGAAAGGCCGCCACCAGATCCGTGGGCAGCTTCTGGATGAACCCCACCGTGTCGGTCACCAGCGCCTTTTTGCCCGAGGGCAACGACACCCGCCGCGTGGTCGGGTCCAGCGTGGCGAACAGCTTGTCCGCCACCAACACGTCGGCATCGGTCAGCCGGTTCAGCAGCGTCGATTTGCCCGCGTTGGTGTAGCCCACGATGGCCACCACCGGCATCCCGCTGGCGCGCCGGCGGCCGCGCTGCAGGCTGCGGTGCGTGCGCACCTCCTCCAGCTCCTCGCGGAGGTGGGCCATGCGCCGGCTGATGTCGCGGCGGTCCATCTCGAGCTGCGTCTCGCCGGGGCCACGGAGGCCCACCCCGCCCACGGCCTGCCGTGAGAGGTGCGTCCACAGCCTGGTCAACCGTGGCAGCCGATAGGCGTACTGGGCCAGCTCCACCTGGAGCGCACCCTCGCGGGTGTTGGCGTGCATGGCAAAGATATCCAGGATCAACGCCGTCCGGTCCAGCACCTTGCAGTCCAGCTCCCGCTCCAGGTTGCGCAGTTGCGCCGGCGAGAGCTCCTCATCAAAGATCACCACGTCGGCGTCCTGGTCGCGCACCAGCGCGCCCAACTCCTCCACCTTGCCGGAACCCACCAGGGTGCCAGGGCTCGGCCTCGTCATCCGCTGCGATTCGCGCGCCACCACGCGGATACCCGCCGTGGCTGCCAGCAACGCCAGCTCGTCCAGCGACTCTTCCATCGAAAGGAGCTGATCCTGGCCAAAGATGGCGATGCCCACCAGCACGGCCCGCTCGGGCGCCGACGTGGATCCAGCCTGGGTTTGTCTCAGAGTTTTGATAGCCTTTCTCCTGCTTCTCTCAATCGCTCCTCGGGCACGCACACCGAAAGCCGGAAATAGCCGGCCCCGTGGGGACCAAAGGCGGTGCCCGGCGTCATCCAGACGCCGGCGCGCTCCAGCACGTCCACCGCGAACGCCTCCGCATCGACGCCTGCCGGCGCCTTGGCCCACACATACAGCGCGCCCTTGGGCGGGATCGCCGACATGCCCAGCTTGGGCAAAAAGCCCAGGATGATGTCACGCCGACGCTGATAGATCATGTTCCGCTCGGCCAGCCAAGACTGGTCGCCCGTCAAAGCCACCTGCGCCGCGTCCTGCAGCGGCCGAAAGATGCCAGAATCGATGTTGGTCTTGAGCGTGGTCAGCGCCTTGATCGCCTCGGCGTTGCCCACCACCATGCCCACCCGCCATCCAGCCATGTTATAGGTCTTGGAGAGCGAGTTGAACTCCACCGTCACGTCCTTGGCGCCGGGCAGCTCCAAGATGCTGGGCGCCACATAGCCGTCAAAGGTCAGGTCGCAGTACGGGTTGTCATAGCAGATCAGAATGTCGTGCGCCCGCGCGTACGCGACCGCCTCCTCGAGAAACTCGAGCGGCGCCGCAGCCCCCGTGGGGTTGTTGGGATAGTTCAGCCACATCAGGGTGGCCTTGTCCGCCACCTCGTCGGGGATGGCCGTGAAATCCGGCAGCCAGCCACTCTCTTCCTCTAGCGGCATCGAGTAGGCCTCGCCGCCGGCCATGATGGCCCCCATGCTGTAGGTGGGATAGCCCGGATCCGCAGCCAGCACCAGGTCGCCCGGATCCACAAAGGCGAACGCCATGTTGGCCAGGCCCTCTTTGGAGCCGATCAACGGCCGCACCTCGGTCTCGGGATCCAGCGTCACCCCAAAGCGCTCGGCATAGTAATGGGCGATGGCCTTGCGCAGGCCCGGCGTCCCATAGTAGCCGGCATAGCCATGGGTATCGTCCCGTTGCGCTGACTGGTACAGCGCATCGAGAATGTACTGCGGCGGCGCGAGGTCGGGGCTGCCGATGCCCAGCGAGATCACATCCACGCCCTTGGCCTTTTCCTGCGCGATCCTCTTTTCCACGGTCGCGAACACATACGGCGGCAGATTGGCGACGCGATTGGCGATCTTCATGCTAGCTCCTCCTAATCTCAAGGTGGGCCCGATGTCCACATCGGGCTGTCGACAAGAGGCTCCCCTTTGAGCAAGGTCTCCAGCACACGTCCCACGCGCTCCAAGCTCGCCGCGCTCAGCTTGTCCGGCGTGTCTAGCGTCGTGTGCCAGTAGATATAGTCAAAGTCGATGATCAGCACAGCCGGGATCCCCTGCTGCAAAAAAGGCGTATGATCATCGACGATACTGTGCCGATGCTCCGCGATGAACGAATGCCCGTAACCCAGGCTATCCGCCAGGCGCCAGATGCGCTCCTGCAGCCACAGCGTGGACGACCACTCGTAATACAGCTCCTGCGTGGCGTCCCCCACCATGTCCACAATGATAACATAAGCCGGCCGTTCCGTCAGCCTGGCCGCCGCGTGGTAGGAGCCGACACAGCAGCTCCAGCCGCCCAACCCGGCCCGGTCCTCGGCATCGAAAAAGGCCAGTTGCACCTTGACCTGATCGGTGGCCTGTTCATCCAGCACCCGCGCCAGCTCCAGCAACACCGCCGTGCCGCTGCCGCCATCATTGGCGCCCGGCACCGGCAACGACCGATCCTGCGGGTCACGGTCGGCCAGCGGCCGCGTATCGAAATGCGTCCCCAGAATGACCAGCGGCCCCTGCCCCTTGGTCCCGATCACGTTCCGCACCGGCAAGCCACGGTGGGCAAACTCCTGCAGCTCGACCTCCCAACCGTGCGATTCGAGCTGCTCCTGAATATAGGCCGCGGCCGCCTCGTTGCCCTCGCTGCCCACGTGCCGCGGCCCCATGGCCACCAGCGTCTCCACATGAGCCAGGGCCTTTTCGCCATCGAACGTCGGCTTTTCGGACGAGCAGCCCGCCAGCCCCACCAGCAGTAGCGCCAGCAGCGCCCCCGCCACGGCCCCCGCGAGCCCACGCGCCCCCGGCCGCCTCACCACGCTTCCACCACGTCTTCCAAGGCGCCCGCCTCGGCCAGCCATGCCGCCAGATCGGCCATGGCGCGCTCCGCATACGCGGCGTAGCGATCCCGCTTGCGCCGCACCGGCGGCTCCAGCGGCGGCATCAGCCCGAAATTCGGCTTCATCGGGTCGAACGCCCCCCCCACGTCGGTGCTCACATAGCGCAACAACGCCCCGGCCATGCTGGTGGGCGGCGGCGCCACGCCCGCGCGGCCCAGCGCCAGCCGCGCCGCGTTCATCCCCGCCACCAGCCCGCTCATGGTGGAGCCCACATACCCCTCGGTGCCCACCATCTGCCCCGCAAAGAACAGCCCCTCGCGCCCGCGAAACGCCATCGTCGGCTCCAATACGCGCGGCGCGTCGATATAGGTGTTGCGGTGCATCTGGCCGAACCGCACCCACTCGGCCCGCTCCAGGCCCGGGATCATCCCGAACACCCGCCGTTGCTCCCCCCAGCGCAGGTTGGTCTGGAACCCCACCAGGTTGTACAGCGTGCCGGCCAGGTTGTCCTGGCGTAGCTGCACCACCGCATACGGCCGCCGCCCCGTGCGCGGATCCCGCAGCCCGATGGGACGCAGCGGCCCATAGGCCAGCGCCTGCCGACCCCGCGCCGCCAACACCTCCACCGGCAAACAAGCCTCGAAAAAGCGCCGATCCTCCCGCTCGAAATCGCGCAGCGGGATCGTCTCGGCCGTCACCAACGCCTCCACAAAGGCGTCGTACTGGGCCTCATCCATGGGGCAGTTGATATAGTCCGCCTCGCCCCGATCGTGGCGTGACTGCCGAAAGGCCACCTCCATATCGATGGACGCGGCCGTCACGATGGGCGCCATGGCGTCATAGAAGGCCAGGTGCTCCCGCCCCAGCAGCGCGGCGATATCCTCCGCCAGGGGGTCCGACGTCAGCGGCCCCGTGGCCACCACCACGATCCCCTCGCGCGGCACCCGCTCCACCTGCTCGCGGATCAGCCGCACCCGCGGCTGCCCCGCCATGGCCTGAGTCACCGCCTCGGCAAAGGCCTCGCGGCCCACCGCCAGCGCCGCCCCCGCCGGCACCGCCGTCTCGTCGGCGCAACGCAGGATCAGCGAGCCCATCGCCCGCAGCTCCTGCTTGAGCAGGCCCGGCGCCCGGTCGGGCAGGTTCGATCCCAGCGAGTTGCTGCACACCAGCTCGGCCAGCCGCTCGCTGCGGTGCGCGGGGGTCATCAGCCCGGGCCGCATCTCATAGAGCGACACCTCCACGCCCCGCCGCGCCGCCTGCCAGGCCGCCTCGCAGCCCGCCAGCCCGCCCCCGATGACCGTGACGCTCGCCGCCATGCCCCTCCC
>CAZUZB010000147.1:0-4747 GCA_964624695.1 uncultured Anaerolineales bacterium
GCCTTGCCAAAGACCGCTCACCACTCTAGAATCCCACCAGAGTCGCCAAAGGGTAGGAGGCGATCTCGTCCATGTGCGCTGCCGTCCGTCCTCACGGCGCTCGCCCTCGGGCCGCCTTGTTCTGGGGCACGGGGCTGCTGGCCACCGCCACCCTCGCCTACGAGGTGGCGCTGATGCGCCTGCTGGCCGTGGCTCAGTTCCATCACCTGGCCTTTATGGTGATCAGCCTGGCCATGCTGGGCTTTGGGGCCAGCGGGACGGTGCTAGCCGCCTGGCCGCGGCTGGGCCTCTGGCGCCCTCGGGCGACGATGGCCTGGCTGGCGTTGGCGGCCGGCGTGCTCATGCCGGCCAGTTTCGCCCTGACCAACTGGATCCCCTTTGACGCCTACACCATCTGGGATCCGCGCCAGATGGCCATCCTGGCGCTGCATTATGTCGTGCTGGCGCTGCCCTTTTTCGCGTGTGGCGCCTCCCTCAGCCTGCTGTTCCGGCGTCACCCGCGCGCCATCGCCCCCAGCTATAGTGCCAACATGATCGGCTCAGCGGCGGGATGCCTGTTGGCGCTGGCGGCGCCAGCCCTGGTGGGCGGCGAGGGGGTGCTGCTGCTCTGCGCCGTCGGCGCCGCCCTCGCTGCCGCCTGCTATGCACCGCGTGGGATGGGCGTGGGCCGCTGGCAGCGGATGGCGGCCCTATTGTTGACGGCAGGATCGCTGCTTGGCCTCTGGCGCCTGCCAGCCGCCCTCCAGGTGCACCTCTCGCCCTACAAGGGCCTCAGCTATGCCCTCCAGGCGCCGGATAGCCAGGTCCTCGCCAGCCACTGGAACGCCATGGGCCGCCTGGACCTGGTCTCCAGCCCCAGCCTGCACGCCCTGCCAGGCCTCAGCTACCGCGCCATGGTCGCGCCGCCGGCGCAACGGGGCCTCTACCGCGATGGCGACGACCTCAGCCCCGTCCTGCTGGAAGATCCCGCCGCCGTCGACGCCGGCTCGCCCAGCCTGGCATTTGCAGAGGCCATGCCCACGGCCGGCGCCTATGCCCTGGTGCCCGGCAGGCGCGTCCTGGTGCTTGATCCGTTGGGCGGCCTGGAGCTCTGGGTCGCTCTGAGCCAGGGGGCCGGCGCGGTGGATGCCGTGGTGGCCAACCCGCTGGTTCCCCAGATGGCCGGCGGCATCTATGGCCATCCCCGGGTGACGGTGCTAGAGACCGATCCCCGCAGCGCCGTCCGCGCCGTGCGCCAGCCCTACGACGCCGTGGTGCTGCCGCTGACCGATCCCTACCGCCCGGTGCGTTCGGGCGCCTACAGCCTGGCCGAGCAGCACGAGCTGACGCAAGAGGCCTTTGGCGACTATATGCGAGCGCTCCGGCCCGGCGGCCTGCTCGTCGTCACCCGCTGGCTGCAGACGCCGCCCAGCGAGTCGTTGCGCACCTATGCCCTGGCGGTGGCCGCCGTGGAAGAGCTGGGCGGCGATCCTGAGGCCTGGATCGTCGCCTACCGTGGCTATACCACCATGACCATCCTGGTCAAGCGCGGGGCGTGGGAGGCCGACGAGCTGGCGTCGCTGCGGACGTTCTGCCAGCGCTGGGCCTACGATCTGGTGGTCATGCCCGGCATGGCCGACGCCGAGGCCAACCGCTACAACGTGCTGGAGCGTCCCATCTACCGCGAGGCCTTTTTGGAGCTGCGCGATGCCGAGGACCGCGCCGCCTGGTTCCGCGCCTACCCTTACCAGGTGGCCCCGCCCACCGACGACCGCCCCTTTTTCGGGCACTATTACCGGTGGAGCCAGCTCCCCCAGCTCCTGGCCGAACTGGGCCACACCTGGGCGCCCTTTGGCGGCGCGGGCTACCTGGTGGTCGTCGCACTGCTGCTGGTGGCAACGGCGGCGGCGGCCGTGTTGGTGGCGATGCCGCTCCTGGCCCGCCAGAGCGCCACGCGCTCCCGCCAGGCGGGCAGCTCACGGCGCACGCTGCTCTACTTTTGCGGGATCGGGCTGGGGTTCATGCTGGTGGAGATTCCGCTGATCCAGCGCTACACCCTATACCTGGGCCACCCCGCCTATGCCTTTTCGGCGGTGCTGGCGGCTTTGTTGGTATTCTCAGGGCTGGGGGCGCTGCTCTCGCGGCGGATACCGCTGCGCCTTGCGCTGGGGGCACTGGCGGTGGTGGCGGCGCTATCGCCCACAATCGTAGCGTGGCTGCAGATCACCACCGCCGCCTGGCCTCTCTGGGCGCGCGGCGGCCTGGCTGCGCTGGCCCTGGCGCCGCTCGGGGTGCTCATGGGCGTCCCCTTTGCCAGCGGGCTGGCGCGCATCGCCTCCCGTGGCCGTCAGGGCATCGCGTGGGCCTGGGCAGTCAACGGCGCCGCATCGGTGGTGGCCTCGGTGTTGGCAGCGGCGTTGGCCCTCTCCTGGGGGGCCAGGGCGGTGGTGCTCCTGGGCGCGGCCTGCTACCTGCTGGCCTGGGCGGCGGCGCCCACGCCTACGGCTCCAAGCCTTCCACCCCCGCAGGATGCGCACCCGTGAGCGGCACGAACATCACGCCGCCCATATTGCGCGCCTCCAGCTCGCCCTCCACCTTGGTGAACTGCCACAGCGACTGGTAGCCCCCCTGCGGCCCGATGGGGATCACGATCTGGCCGCCCTCAGCGAGCTGCTCCGCCAGCGGCTGCGGCAGGTGGTCGGGCGCTGCGGTGACGATGATGGCGTCATAGGGCCCGTGCTCCTCCCAGCCATAGTAGCCATCGCCCTGGGTGCAGGTCACGGCGTAGCCGAGCTCCTCCAGCAATGCCGCCGACCGCTCGGCCAGCTCGGGCACGATCTCGATCGAGTAGACCTCCACATACCCCAGCTCGGCCAGCACCGCCGCCTGGTAGCCCGACCCCGTGCCGATCTCCAGGACGCGGTCGCCCGCCTCCAGCCCCAGGAGCTCGGTCATCCAGGCGACGATATAGGGCTGCGAGATGGTCTGGCCATAGCCGATGGGCAGCGGACGATCGGCATAGGAGAGGTCACGGTACGCTTCGGGGACGAACAGGTGGCGCGGGACGGCGGCCATGGCGCGCAGAACGTTCGAGTCCTCGACGCCGCGCGCCGCGATGGTGCGCTCCACCATCCCTGCCCGCGCGTCGTCCCAGTCATCGACGGCCGGCGTGGTGGCCGTCGGCGCGGCTGGCGCGGGCTCAGCAGCCCCACAAGCCAGCAGGCAGGCCGCCACGCATAGCAGCCCCACTGCCAAAACGATCTTGGTAGCTCGCATGGATCCCCCCTTCGCTGCACGAGGAGCCAAGCGATCCCATTATAGCATGGATATGGCCCTACGTCGGGGCCGAGCGGCATTGCGTGACCCTGGCCGGCTCATGATGCAACGTCTCGGGCAACAAGAAGGCAAAGATCAGCGCCGCGCCCAGCCCGGCCGCCGCCAGCACCAGCGCCGCCGCCGGCAACACCAAAGCGTCGGCCACAAAGCCCACCGCCGCCGGGCCGCCGGTGGCGCCCACGTCGCCGATGAGACGCCACACGCCCAGGAACTCGCCCCGCGCATCGGGAGGGGCCAAGTCGGCGCCCAGCGTCATCATCCCGCCCGAGCTGAGGCCGTTGGCCATGCCGATGGCCGTGGCGCAGGCCAACAGGCCGCCAAAACTCCCGGTCAGCGGGATCGCCGCCATGGCCAAGGCCTGGATGCCAAAGCTGGGCACGAACGAGTATTTGCGGCCGCGTTTGTCCATGATCCAACCGGCCGGCAGGAACATGACCATCTCCACCGCCGAGGCGATGCCCACCAGCAAGCCTACCTGGGCCACGTCCAGGCCGAGGGCGTTGGCGGCGTACAGCGGGATCACCGTGTCTCGGCCCGAGCGGATCATCTGCACCAGAATGTGGCCGATGCCGGCCGGCGCCAGGATCGCGGCCTGCCCGCGCACCACCTGCCACAGCGAGATCGATGGCTGCCTAGAGGGTTTGCCGACGGTCGTCTGCGCACCAACGCCTCTATCGCTTGGGACGAAAAGCAGGATGCATACCAACGCCAACAGGCTGACCAGACCCGCCACGATGAACGGCACCCGCAGCCCCGCCGCCAGGGCGATGTATCCGCCCAACAACGGCCCCAGCAACCGGTCCACGCGCATCAGCCCGCCAAAGAGCGCCATGGCGCGGCCACGGTTGGCCACCGCAGCGTTCTCAGAGATATAGGCGTGTCGGGCGACGCCAAACAGCGCCACGCCAAATCCCGCCAGCAGTCGGTAGGCAAAGGCCTCTTGCACCGACGAGGCCCAGCTCTGGGCGATGCAAAAGAGCACCATCACCGCGGTACCCAGCACCAGCGAGCGCTTTTGGCCCAGGCGGCGCAGCAGCAACCCGCAGGGCAGGTCGCTCAGCAGCATCCCCAGCGCCTGCGCCGATGCCACCGCACCCACCCAGCCATAGGAGACGCCAAAACTCTCGGCGTATAACGGCAGAACCGGGATGATGATCCCTGTGCCCAGGAACAGGATCACCGAGGGGACGTAAAAAGGCAGGATCAGCGGATCGTCAGCCAGAGCACGCAGGCGGGGATGGCGCAGCAGGCGAGATCTCATCGGCGCGCCTGCCCCAAGCGATCAAGGCACACCGGCGCGCCACCCACACAGATGAACAGGGCGCCCTTGCGGATCCGGGCGCCCCGGCAGAACCGTCCCTCTCTGGGGAAATGCACCGCACCGACCTCCTCGGCCACTCCAGACGGACCAGCAGCATCGCACCAGCCCGTC
>CAZUZB010000148.1:0-4728 GCA_964624695.1 uncultured Anaerolineales bacterium
GTCAGGGCGGTCTCGCGCGTGCCGGTCTCGGTCACCAGGTAGCCGACGACTTGGCGATCCAGCGCCAATGACATGCCGTGGCCGAGTGCGCTCGATGGCACCGACCGCGTGCGCCCCTGGGGATCGCCGGTTACCACGTGTCCCGTGGCGTCGGTGAGCACCAGCCGCACATACTCTGTATCGGGCCACGGACGGCCGCGAGGCGCAGCCCCGGCGACGATATCGTTCAGCTCCTGGCTCGGGACCCAGCCGTCGTTACGCAAGTAGTAGGCCACCAGATCGGGCGCCAGCATACTCGCGCGCGCCATCATCGCCTGGTTGAGGTAGCCCTCGAACTGGCGGCCCGCCACCTGCTGAAAGGCAATGCTCACGGCCAGGGTCACCACCGCCACGGCGATGGCGACTACGCCGGCCAGCTTGATCCCCAGCGACATCCTGCGCATCTAGGCCTCGCGCATCTTGTAGCCCACGCCGTGCACCGTCAGCAGGTAGGTGGGGCTGGCGGAATCCGGCTCGATCTTGCGCCGCATGTTCTTGATGTGGGTATCGATAGTGCGCTCATAGCCCTCGTAGGCCTCACCGGTGGCGGCCTCTAGAAGCTGCAGCCGGGTAAAGACTCGCCCCGGCTCGTGCATCAGCGTTCGGAGAATCTCGAATTCGGAGGGGGTCAGGTCCACCGAGCGCCCATCCATGGTCACGGTGTGGCGGGTGGCGTCCAGCCGCAAGCTTCCCACGGCCAACGACTCGGCCTCTGGGGGGCGCGGCCCCTGGACCCGCCGCAGCACCGCACGGACCCGCGCCACGACCTCGCGCGGGCTGAACGGCTTGACGACATAGTCATCGGCGCCCAGCTCCAGCCCGATCAGCCGGTCGGTCTCTTCGACGCGGGCCGTCAGCATGATGATCGGCACGTCCGAATCACGCCGCAACGTGCGGCAGACGTCCCAGCCGTCCATACCGGGGAGCATCAGATCCAACACCACCAGCGTCGGCGCTTCTTGGCGGGCCATGCGCACCGCCTCTGGCCCGGTGTAGGCCGAGAGCACCGTGTACCCAGCCCGCTCGAGATAGCCACGCAGGATGCGCACGATCTCGACCTCGTCGTCCACCACCAGGATCTTTTCCGGCATGCTCACGCCTCCCCCACCTCACACCTGACCACAGCCTAGCCGCACCGGGGCAGGCCGTCAAAGGGCACCGCGCCGTCACACGGCTCCATGGTACAGTAGCTATGTGAACGGCCTGTGGAGACGGTGTGACGGCCCGCCGAACGAGGACGGAGGGGTTTGGCAGGGCGCGCGGGCTCTGAGCGCTCGATGGTGAGCAAGGGGGCAAGCAGTCGGCTCCAACGCTGCGCCGCCGTCCTCGCCCGGCACGATTCTGGCGCCCGCGATGGCGCAAAACCACGCTCCCGCCTCTTGACAGCGCCAACAACCCCTGGCACCATAGCCGCAGCGATCGTCCCCACCAGCACGCGGAGGCCCCCATGCCCCCACGCCGAACGCCCGCCACCCTGGCGCCCGCCCTGCTAGCGCTATCCCTGTTGGCCGCCCTGAGCGGCTGCCGTGAAGCGACCGTCGCCGCCAAGGCCGCGCCGCTGGAGGTGGCCTACCGCTGGGAGTATGTCACCAGCGACTATGTGCGGGGCGCGCCGGCGGTCATCGGCGACGCGGTCTATATCGGGTCCGACGACAACGCTCTGCACGCCATCGATGCCGAGAGCGGCGGGCGCCTGTGGACCTATTCCACCGGCGATAACGTCTCCGCGAGGCCCGCCGAGCTGGCGGGGCTGGTCTGCTATGGCGGGTGGGACGCCACCCTGCGTTGCCTGCAACCTGCCGACGGCAGCGTGGCCTGGAGCTATGCGGCCGAGGGGGCCATCCAGGCGGACCTGGCGGCCGACCCCGAGCGGGGCGGGCTCTATGCCGCCGACGCAGCCGGCTGGGTGCATGCGGTGAGCGCGACGGGCGAGACGGTGTGGCGTTACCAGTGCGGCGGGGCCGTGCTGGCGCGGCCGGCCCTGGCCGGCGACCTGCTGCTGGTGGGCGCGCTGGACGGCTACCTCTATGCCCTGGGCGCCGATGACGGCGCGCTGCGCTGGCGGTTCCGGACGCGGGGCGACATTGTGGGGGCGCCGGCCGTGGCGGGCGACACGGTTTATGTCGCGTCGTGCGCGCGGCGGCTGCACGCGCTGGATCTGGCTACGGGCGTTGAACGTTGGTCGCGCGATCTGGGCTCGGCCGTCGAGTCGGACGTCCTCCACGCCGATGGCCGCCTCTACCTGGGCACCAACGACGGCCGCATGATGGCGCTGAGCGCCAAGGACGGCGCGACGCTCTGGGAGCACAGCGCCGGGGGCACCGTGCGCAGCGGCCCGGCCCTGTGGAGCGGCGTGGTGTTCTATGGCAGCGACGACCGCCACGTGTATGGGCTGGACGCGGCCAGCGGCGAGCTGATCTGGGAGTATGTCACCGCCGGGGCCGTCATCGGCGCGCCGCTGGTGGCGGGCGACCGGTTGTATGTGGGGAGCGCCGACCACAACGTGCACGCCTTTGAGCTGGCCGCTGGCGAGGGGGGGCGATGAACGAGCCACGTACCGGCGGCGGCTTTGGGCGCATCCTGCCCTGGGCGCTCTTGGCTTTGACCCTGGTGGCTGGCGGGCTGGCCCTGGGCTGGCCCTACCGTCATGAGCTACGCAGCGACGAGGCCCTGTGGCGGGCGGCGCAGAAGGCCAGCGGCGACGAGGCGGCGGCGTTGTACGCCCTGCTGGACGAGCGCATCCCCGAGCTGGGCAGCTACTGGCTGCTCTGGTCGGCCCAGGCGCGGCTGCCACACCCCGACGCCGTGGCCGACCTGGCGGCGGCGGCCCAGGCCCGCCCCGATAGCCCGGTGGCGTTCGAGGCGCAGGTGGCCCTGGCGCGCTACTATGCTGGGATCGAGTCGCCGCAGACGGTGACGGCCTACCAGGAGGCTCTCAAGCTGGACGATCGGGCCGACATCCGGCTGGAGCTGGCCCGCTACCTGGAAGAGCAGCGCTCGTTCACGGGCGCCTACCGCCAGTATAGCACCCTGCTGGGCTCGGCCAGGGCGGACGCCTTTGGGGACATGCGCCGCACCGCGCCCGACACCCTCACCCTGGCCCGCGATCTGCTGGCGCGGGGCTATCGCACCGACGTGCTGGACGTGCTGCACGGCGTGGCGGGCTGCGACGCCGATTGCTTGCGCGCCCAGGCGTTGGCTGGCCTGGGACGGGGAGACGAGGCGGCCCCCTACCAGCAGGCCTGCGCCGCCTGCACCGCTACCCCCACCCCGACGCCGGCCTCGGCCGAGCCCGAGGACGCGGGGGAAGAGGAGCCAGCGCCCGAAGAGCCGGCGGCCGAGCCCTCGCCGCTGGATTCCACCGACCCGATCGACTGGTGGAGCTATACCTGGTCGCTGGAGGAGGATGGCCAGCTCGACCTGGCGCTGGAGACCTACCTGCGCATCGCGGCCACCGACGCCTATGTGGCCGACGACGCCGCCTACCGCGCCTATGTGCTGGCCAACCGTCAGCGCGACATGGCCGCCCGCGACGTCGCCCTGGCGCGGCTGAACGCCCTGCAGCCCAACTGGCTGGCCTATCGCGCCACCGGCACGCTGCGGTGGGAGCCGGCCCCTGATTATCCGCAGCAGGCCCTGGACGAGATGGCCGGGCCGATCTTGAGCATCGTGACGGCGCTGGAGGCGCTGGGTCGCGATGACCTGGCCCTGGCCGAGCTGCGGTTTGCCGGGCGGGTCAGCGAGATCCCGGAGGTGCTGCTGGCCGTGGCCCAGGCGCTGGAGCAACGCGGCGAGGTACGGTCGGCCTGGTCGTTGGCTACCAGCGAGCTACAAGCCCAGCCCCGGGCGCCCCTGGGCGTATGGCGGCTGGCCTACCCCCGGGTGTGGGAGGACGCGGTGCTGGACGCGGCCGCCCGCCAGAATATCGACCCGGCGCTGCTGTGGGCCGTGATGCGGCAGGAAAGCGCCTACGACCCCGACGCCGTCTCGTATGCCGGGGCGCGGGGGTTGATGCAGTTCATGCCCGGCACCCAGCGGCAGATGGCCGAGAGCGCAGGGCGGGTGTACGTGCCGGGCGACGCCTTTCTACCGGCCGCCTCTATCGACATGGGGGCACGCTATCTGCGCTTTTTGACGGATCTGTACGGCGAGCGCACCGACCTGGTGGTGATGGCCTACAACGCCGGCCCCGGCGCGGTGAACCAGTGGTTGGACGACCCCCAGATCCAGGACGAGGACGATATGCTGCGGTTCGCCTGGTATGGCGAGACCCGCGAGTATATGACCCGGGTGCTGCTGGATCGGGAGCTGTATCGGCAGGTGTGGGCGGCAGCCGAGTAGGCGATGGGCCGTTCCGCGTGCGGCGGCGCGCAGATGGGAGGGAGCGGCGTGGAGGTTTTGGCCGAGTTTCTGGCACGCATCGATGACCCGCAACATCGGGCCCGAACGGAGGAGGTCTTGGACTGGGTGGGCAAGACGTTCGCCCACCTGGTGCCCCGAATTGCCTGGAACCAGCCCATGTTCACCGATCATGGCACCTTTATCATCGGGTTCAGCGTGGCCAAGCATCACATGGCTGTGGCACCAGAGCGCGCGGCGATCATCCGCTTCTCGGACGAGATCACGCAGGCTGGCTATGAGCATAGCAAAGAGCTGGTACGCATCCCGTGGAGCCAGCCGGTGGACTAT
>CAZUZB010000149.1:0-1261 GCA_964624695.1 uncultured Anaerolineales bacterium
CACCAGATCATAGTTGCGGCCAGAGGGGATCTGGCTCAAGGTCAGCACCACCGGAACAGGGCCGTCGGTCACCTCGAACCAGTAATAGTCCTGCGGATCCCCCGAGGGCAGCCGCCCGCGAATGTACGTCCCGTGGGGCACCGGCCCGTTGGCCTGCGCTCTCTCGTCGTTGGGCTCGGTCTCCCAATAGGCGCCATCCCAATAGCGCGCCACCAGCGGCAAGACGATTCGCCGTTGCATCATCCACACCCGCACGGAATCCGGCGAGTCCCACCCGCCATAATAGGTGTCGCCGCTCTCGGCCGGCCCCAGGTCGATCAGCGTGCTGGCCTCGGGCCAATCCGCATAGGCCGCGGTGATGGTGATCGGCACGCCCACGCTCCAGTTGTCGCCGTCGATGACAGCCTGGTAATCCGAGAGCGTCACCTGATCATTGCTGGGGATCAGCGGCACGATGACCTGGGTGCCGGTGTAGGGCGCACGGTCGGTGAACACCCGAAACACCGCCTCATCGGTCGGGCCGTCCAGAACGATCGATCTCGGCTCGGCCACGATCCGGCGCTCGGGGATGGTGGCCCGCAACCCGGGCTCTTCTGCCCACAAGGTATGCGGAGCCAGCGCCGCTAACGCGACCAGCACCAGCGCGGCCAGCGGGATCCAGCGTCGCATAGCGTTCCCTCCTCTAGGGTGGTGGGGGTAGCGGTGTGGGTGGTGGCGGTTCGCTGCCGCCCCCGCCGCCGCCGCTGGAGCGCGACCAGCTAAAGCGCCGCTGGGCCGAAGATGGCCCCAGCGGCTCGCCCGTGGGGCGGCCCTGGGCATCCTGGCCCGTCAGGCGCATCACCCGCACCGACCAGACAAAGCTGCCGTCATTAGAGAGCTCAGGCAAATAGTCGTGCTCGCTGGCTCGCCAACTGGTCTCTTTGAGCCAGGGCGTCTCGTCATACCAGGTCTCATTGCCGTGCGGATAGGCCAGGGTAATGACATAGTACGCGTCGGCGGGTAGCGCGCCCACCGAGCTCCATTGCAAGACGATCTCGGCCCCAAAGTGAAAGGACTGCCCGTCGGCCGGAGCCAGCAGGCTGGGCGCCGGGAACGGCGTGGCCGTGGGCGCCACCGTGGGAATCACCGGCTGGGCCGTAGGCGCCAGCGTCGCAGTGGCCGTGGCCGTCGGCGTGGGCGTCTGGGTGGCGGTGGGCTCTGCCGTGGCCGTCGCCTCCGGTGTCTCCGTCGGGGCGGGCGTGTGCGTCCGCGTGGGCGTGGC
>CAZUZB010000149.1:1361-4650 GCA_964624695.1 uncultured Anaerolineales bacterium
GCGTCGCCAAGGCGGCCTCGGCGGTGCGCGTGGCGTCCACCAGAATCACCACCGCCGTCTGCGTCGGCGTCCCGCCGGCGGCTACCGCCTCGCCCTCAGCAGAGCCCGCCCGCGATGCCCCCAACAGCAGATCGGGCCGTCGGATCAGCATGCCCACCAACAGCCCCAACGTCACCGCAAAGACCAGCGTCGCCGCCCAATCCAGCACCAGCCGCCAGGGAATCCGCGAGCGGCGCGGCGCGGCCCGGGGCGCCGCCACCTCGCGCACCGGGTTGCTGGGTGAGGCCACCGTCTCGCCCTCTTGGGGCGGAGCGATGCCCTCGGCCTGGCGATACCGTGGGCAGGCATACCAAAAGCCGCCGGTGCAGATCCGCTCGGCATAGGTGGGCGCCACCTCCTCTGGCGGGCGCACCGCCGTACAGAGAAAGACGTCGCCCTGGCTGATGTAACGGCAGCGCCGCGCGCGCTGCGTTTCGGGTGTATCTGCGGCCATATGCCTCCTCGAGGAGCTACCCCCATGCTAGTCAAGATTGTGTAAAAGCGCAAGCCGCCGTGCACCGTGTGGCTGCCTCCTCGGATCTCTCGCCTCGCCGCTGGACGTTCAGCGCCCCTTGGGGTATGATCGCTGCCGCGGTAACCCACAGGGGAGGATCCTTGCATGCGCGTCGATTTCCCTTATCCCGATTCTAGTGTCGAGATACCTGACGCTCGCTTGATGGGCGTCTATGCCCTCCCCGACCCGCCGCCCAACGGCCCCGAGCCCGTCATCCTGCGCCATGCCCTGGCCAACCCCATCGGCGCGCCGCCGCTGGCGAGCCTGGCTCAGGGCGCGGGCGCCGTGCTCATCGTCTGCGATGACGTCTCGCGGCCCACACCCGCCTGGAAGATCCTCCCCCACGTCTTGGAAGAGCTCCGCGCCGCCCGCGTGGACGACGGGCGCATCGCCTTGATGATGGCCTTGGGCACCCACCGCCCCATGACCCCCGCCGAGATACGCGCCAAGGTCGGCGATGAGGTCTACGATCGCTACCCCGTCTTTAACCATGCCTGGGATGACCCCTCCATGCTCCAGCACCTGGGCGAGACGCCCGAGGGCGTCCCCGTCTGGATCAACCGCCGCGTCGCCCAGGCCGATATCGTCATCGGCATCGGCCGCATCATGCCCATCGATATCTGTGGCTTTACCGGCGGGGGCAAGATCCTGATCCCCGGCTGCTGCGGCGAGATCACCAACAGCGAGATGCACTGGGTGCGCGCCAGCAACCTCGCTCACGGCGTGGTCGGCACCCGTGACAACCCCATCCGCGCCACCATTGACTCGCTGGCGCGCCAGGCCGGGCTCTCCTTCATCGTCAACGTGGTGCTCGATGCCCACGGCCGCATTCGCGCCTGCGTCGCCGGCGACCTCGCCGCCGCCCACCGCGAGGGCGTCCGCCGCGCTCGCGCCTTTCACGACGTGCGCCTGCCCGCCCGCCCCGATATCGTCCTGGCCGACGCCTACCCCTTTGATATCGAATTCTGGCAAGCCAACAAGGCCCTGGATACCGCCGGCCTCTGCGTCCGCCCGGGCGGCCAGGTCATCGTCGTCTCGCCCTGCTACGAGGGATTCTCCCAGACCCACGCCGACGACCTGCTGCGCCATGGCTACCCCACCCGCGCCGAGATCATCGCGTTGGTCAAGAGCGGCCAGTTGCCGCACAAGGTGGTGGGCGTCCACATGCTCCAGGTACGCGAGGTGATGGACCGCGCTCGCGTCACCCTGGTGACCGACGGCATCCCCCGCGACGACGTGGAGCGCACCGGCCTCGGCTGGGCCGCCAGCCCGCAAGAGGCGCTGGATCGCGCCCTGGCCCAAGCCGACGGCGTGGCCCGCGTGGCCGTCTTGCGCGGCGCCGCCGAGATGCTGCCCATCTTGCCCACTTTTTAGCAACGCGCTCAGAACGCGTCACAGAAAGGATCACCATGGCCGACCACCCCCTGGCCGAGGGCCGCCCCAATATCGTCTTTGTCTTTGGCGATCAGTGGGGCGCCTTTGCCACCGGCTACAATGGCAACCCCGACGTGCAGACGCCCCACATCGACGCGCTGGCCCAGGAGAGCGTCGTCTTTACCAACGCCGTCTCCTGCTGCCCCGTCTGCACGCCCTATCGCGCCAACCTGCTCACGGGCCGCTTCCCCCTGAGCCACGGCCTCTTTCTCAACGACCTGCGCCTCCCCGAGAGTGAGATCTCCATCGCTGACGTGCTGGGCGCCCAGGGCTACGACACCGCCTACATCGGCAAGTGGCACCTGGATGGCCCCGAGCGCTCGGCCTTCACCCCGCCGGGCCGCCGTCGTCACGGCTTTGACTACTGGGCCGTCGCCGATTGCACCCATGACTATCTGCACTCGATCTATTACCGAGGCGATGACCCCACGCCCCGCTACTGGGAAGGCTATGACGCCCACGCCCAGACCGACGACGCCATCCGTTATGTCGAGTCTCATGGCCAGGAGCGGCCCTACTGCCTGTTCCTCTCCTGGGGCCCGCCCCATTTCCCGTGGCGTGAGGTCCCCCAGGAATACCTCGACATGTACGACAGCCGCCGCCTTGCCGGCACCCCCAACCGCTGGGAGGTGGACGAGCGCCAGCTAGCCGGCTATTACGCCCACTGCACCGCCTTGGACGAGGACCTCGGCCGCCTGGTGGAGGCGCTGGAGCGCACCGGCCAGGCCGATGACACCATCTTGATCTTTACGTCCGACCACGGCACCATGATGGGCGCCCACGGCCTGGCGACCATGCTAAAGCAGTACCCCTACGCCGAATCGGCGCTGGTGCCGCTGCTGGTGCGCTACCCCCGCCAGCAGCGCAGCGCCGGCCGCGTCGAGGCGCCCCTCAACGAGGTGGACCTGATGCCCACCCTGCTCAGCATGGCCGGCGCGCCCATCCCCGAGGGCGTCCAGGGCCAGGATCTGACCCATCTCATCACCGGCGGCCCCGGCGCGGTGCCCACCTCCAGCCTGGTCATGTCGGTGGCGCCGTTCAATATCAACTACCTGGCCCACATGCCGGCCTATCGCGGCATCTACACGGCCCGCTATGCCTACATGCGCTCGCTCCAGGGGCCCTGGCTCCTGTTCGATAACGCCGACGATCCCTTCCAGATGCACAACCTGGCCCTGCTCCCCGAGCACGCCAGCCTGGTGGCAGAGCTCGACGCCGAGCTGCAGACCTGGCTCGACCGCACCGGCGACCCGTTCCTCTCGGCCGAGGAGCATATCGCCCAGTGGGGCTACCAGGTCGATC
>CAZUZB010000150.1:0-4612 GCA_964624695.1 uncultured Anaerolineales bacterium
CAGGGTCGCGGCGCTCTCGCCGTACTCGACGGTGGTGGTGGCCTCCTCCACCGCCAGGCAGCGGTAGGCCAGGCGGCGCATGTCGGCCATGCCGCAGGGGCTGAACCAGAGGCACCAGTTGATGGCGAACCCCACATAGATCAGGTTGCTGATGCCGCGCGCCCGCAGCCAATGGTTGAACTGATGGGTGGTGACGCAGACGCCCTCACCGGGGCGCGGGCGCATGGTGGGCGCGAAATCAAGTCGCGCGTGCAGCGCCGGCATCTGTTCCCAGTAGCCGGCGCCATAGACGGCGTTGAGCTGCTCGGGCACCCACCCATCGCCCGCCGGCGCGCCCGGCGGCGGGGGCGGCTCTGGCCCCGCCTCGGCAGAGTTACGTTGATAGGCATCGTACGGCTCCGCATAGCGGGGCAGCGCGGCGATGTGGCAGACGGGCAGCCCCGCCGCCCGCGCCGCCGCCAGGGCTCGCTCCATCTGCGGCAGATCCTCTCGGTAGCGACGGATCCATTCGCAGGTGGCGATCTGCGCCGCGACGGCCTCATCGGCCTCGGGCCAGGGAAGCCGTTCGTCCAGGCCCAGGTTCCACACGTGCATGGGAACCAAGGCCGTCTCCCCCTTGGGCAGCGCGAGTTTGCCGCTGCTCCAGCCCAGAAACCCCTCGGCCGGATGCGCCAGTCTCGCGTCCAGGGGATATTGCCGGTAGATCTGCACCCGCAAGTCCAGCATCTCCTCGCCCATGGTTCGACCTCCGTTCCGCTTGGTGGACGCCAGTATAATACCTCGATCGGCCTCCGGCCAGTTGTGCCCCACCGAGCCCAGGGGTATGATGGTTCCCGTTGACCCGCCCGCCCACCAAAGGAACTAGCCGTGTTGCCACGAGAACGCGTCATCGCCGTGATCCAGCACCGCGTCCCCGATCGCATGCCGGTATACGGCTGGATCCGCGCCAACCTGCAAGCGCCGATCGAGGCGGCGTTCGGCTCGGTGGAGGCCTTTGAGGACCGGTACGGGTTCGATTTCGCGCACCTTTTCGGCGGGCCCAACGCCTATGACGGCGAGGCGCTGCGGGCCTTGCGAGAGGGCCTGGGCGGCCCCATCGAGCCCAAGGATCTGCTGGGCCTGCCCATGGGCGACCCCGACGACATGGAGGCCTATGCCGGCATCGTCGCGGAGGTGCGCCACCACAAGGAGGAGCGGGGGCGGTTCGTCTATGTGCAGACGCCGGGCATCTTTGAGGCGCTGAACGGGCCGTTCGGCATCGAGAACCACCTGGGCTATCTGCTGCTCTATCCCGACGAGCTGCATGAGGTGTACCGGCGGCAGGCGGCCTGGAACCAGGCCTACGCCATGAACTGCCTGGACCTGGGCGTGGACATGATCCACATCTCGGACGACTGGGGCTCGCAAAAGGGGCTGCTGTTCAGCCCGCGGGTCTGGTGGCAGATGATCTACCCCTACCACGAGAGCACCTGCCGCGCGGTCAAGTCGCGGGGGGCGTACCTGAGCCTGCACAGCGACGGCTGCGTGGACGCCGTCCTGGATGGCATCGTCAAGCTGGGGTATGACGTGGTGCATCCGTGGCAGGAATCGGCCGGCATGGACTATGGGCTCTATCAGCGCACCTATGCCGACAACTTTGTGCTGATGGGCGGGCTGGACGTGCAGACCACCATCGGCTTTGGGGACCTGCCGCGGCTGGAGCGCGAGATCCGCCGGGTGATCGGGCTGTTTGCCAGGGGCGGGATGCTCTATTGCACCAGCCATTTCGTGCAAGACCATTGCAGCATCGAGGAGCTGACGTTCGCGTTCGACCTGGTGTACAGCCTGGTGCGCGAGAGCACCGGCGCCGGCGCGACAGGATGAACCTGTTCGACCTCGTCGCACCCCTCTATGAGCGGCTGATCCCGCCGCCCGACCCGGCTGTGCTGGCCGAGCTGCTGGGCCTACCGGCGGAGACGCGGCTGCTGGACGCCGGCGGGGGCACGGGGCGGGTTTCGGCCAGGCTGGCGCCGTTGACGGCCGGCGTGGTGGTGAGCGACGAGTCGGCGCGGATGCTGGCGCAGGCCCGCCGCGACCACGGGTTGCCGGCGGTGCGGGCCCACGCCGAGGGGCTGCCCTATGCCGACGGGCTGTTCGGGCGGATCTTGGTGGTGGACGCGCTGCACCATTTCCGCAGCGCCGAGGAGGCCATCGTCGAGCTGGCGCGGGTGCTGGCGCCGGGCGGGCGACTGGTGATCGAGGAGCCCAATATTCACGCCGGCGCCATCAAGAGGCTGGCCCTCTTGGAAAAGCTGGCGCTGATGCGCAGCCGGTTTCTACCGCCAGAGCGGATCAGCGAGTTGGTGGTAGCCCAGGGCTTGGCAGCGCGGATGGTGCGCGACGGCCACACCGTTTGGGTGGTGGGAGACAAGCCAGCGTGAACGGGCAGGGAGGGGATGCGCCATGCTGATCGCCACCGAGCGGCAGGTCTATGCCATGGAGGCCGAGGCCAAGCACGCCCCGCCCCAGCTCCTGATGAGCGGCACGGCCGTGGCCGCCCTGGCGGAGGGCGGCCCTTGGGGGCTGGTGGTCACCAGGGCGGGCGACGCGGTGCTGTTCCGTGATGGCGGCGCCCAGCCGGCGCCCACGGGCATCGTGGAAAAGGTGACCAGCGCGGCCATCGTGAGCGTGGAGCCATGGGCGCTGCTGCTGGGGACCGAGCCGCCCCACGTGTATCGGCTGGGGCAGGGGATCGAGGGCGCCCAGCGGATGCAGGCCTTTGACGCCCTGGAGGTGCGGGAGTCCTGGTACACGCCCTGGGGCGGGCCGCCGGCCGTGCGCAGCCTGGCCTATACCACCGACGGCTGGGTGTATGCCGACATTCACGTGGGGAGCATCATGCGCTCGCCCGACGGCGGCGACACCTGGGAGCCGGTGGCACCCAAGCTGCACGAGGACGTCCACCAGGTGGCGACCACGCCCGCCAGCCCGCTGAATGTGTACGCCAACACGGCCGATGGCGTGTGGGTCAGCCGCGATCGGGGAGAATCGTGGATGTACCGTGGCGAGGGAGCGTTGGGCGGGCGCTATGGGCGCGCCATCGCGGCGCACCCGCAGGATCCGCGAGCGCTGCTGGCGACAGTGAGCGACGGACCCCACGGGGAGAACGTCCACGGCCAGTTGTACCGCTCGGACAACCAGGGCGCCACCTGGCAGCTCTGCGAGGACGGCTACCCCCATGACGTGCCGCACAATATCGACACGTTCCACGTGGCATTCGATCGGCGGGGCACGGCCTGGGCGGTGCTGGGCGAGACGTTGTATCGCAGCGAGACGCGAGGAGCGAGCTGGCGCGTGCATTGGCGCGCGCCAGAGCCGATCCGCATGATCGCCTGCGCGCTAGAGTAGACGAGGAGGGGGCGATGGAACTGAGAACGCTCTGCTTTGAAAAGGGCGGCCCGCAGAACACGGACGCCACCCTGGCCATCGCGGCGGCCCGCGCGAAAGAGCTGGGCATCGGCCAGGTGGTGGTAGCTTCGTCTCACGGCGAGACGGCCCGCAAGGCCCAGGCCGTATTCGAGCCGCTGGGGGCGACGGTCATCGCCGTCACCATCGGCCACGGCTGGGAGGACCAGGGCTGGTGCATGAGCCGCGAGACCAAACAGGCGCTGGAGGCCGAGGGGATCGCCGTGGTGACCGGCATCCACGCCCTGGGCGACGGAGTGGCCTCAGCCTTTACGGAACAGCACGGCGGCCGCGCGCCCGACGAGATCGTGCGCGACACCCTCTACCGCTTTTGCCAGGGGATGAAGGTGGCCGTCGAGTGCGTGCTGATGGCGGCTGAGGCGGGGCTGCTGGCCATGGATCAGGAGGTCATCGCCATCGCCGGCTCGGGCAGCGGCGCCGATACGGCCATTGTGTGCTGGCCGTCCCATCCGCGCCGCTTTCACCAGCTCGAGATCCGCGAGATCCTGGCCAAGCCGCGCATCCCGTGAGGCCCACCGTTCTAGGAGGCGACGCCCCCGCCACGGCGGGGCGTAACCACCGTTCGTCCGTGTGTCGCGTCGACGAGGTCAAGAGAAAAGGAGTCCGAGAACATGCGTGTGTACGTGGAGACCGACCTGGAGGGCGTCAGCGGGGTCTGCATCTGGGAGCAGACCCGCGACCGCGACAGCGCCATGTATCAGGTGGCGCGCAAACTGCTGATGGAGGATATCGCCGCGCTGGTGGACGGCTGCTTTGCCGGCGGCGCCACCGAGGTGGCCGTGGACGACGGCCATGGCGGCGGGTTCAACTTTATGCCCGAGCTAATGGACCCGCGAGCCATCTATCTGACAGGCCGCAGCCGCCCCACCATGTCGGCGCGCAGCGAGCAGTACCAGGGCTATGATGCCGGCATCCTGCTGGGCTATCACGCCATGGCGGGCACGCCCAAGGCGTTCCTGTGCCATACCCAGAGCTCCAGACGGGGGGATCACTACTGGTTCAACGACCGCGAATCGGGCGAGATGGTCCAATCGGCCCTGTTCCTGGGGCATTTCGGCATCCCGGTGGTGATGGTCACCGGCGACGTGGCCACCTGCCGCGAGGCCCACGACTTTTTCGGCCCCGATATCGTCACCGTGGCCGTCAA
>CAZUZB010000151.1:0-4588 GCA_964624695.1 uncultured Anaerolineales bacterium
CAGGTTTGGGGGCTTCTGCCGACGCTTCGGGGACCACGGCCACCTTTGGGGGCCTTGAGGCCGCATCCTGCGCTTGGCGGGGTAGGGGTTCTCCAGGCTGAAGCAGATAGGCCAGCACTGTGCCGACCTCTACCTCAGTGCCAGGAGGAGGCGAGTCCGGCGGAACGTGGAGGATACCGCGCTCCAGCGCCTCGATCTCCTGAACTGCTTTGTCACTCTCTACCGTGAATAGAACATCGCCAGGCTCAACGCTGTCGCCGTCGCGCTTCTGCCATTCGACCAGCGTTCCGGTCTCCATCGTCCAGCCTAGCCTGGGCATTACGACCTCGAAAGCCATCCTAACCTCCTCAGCCCTATTCAGCCAACAGATCTCGTATCGCCTGGGCGATGGTCTGGGCATTGGGGACCATCCCTGCGGTCAGAGAGGGGCTGTAGGGCGTCGGCGCAAACGCGCCATTCAGCCGGCTTATGGGCGCATCCAGGTCATCAAAGGCTTCGTTCACGATACGAGCCGCGATCTCAGCCCCAATGCCACAGGGGCCCCAATCCTCGTCGACGATGAGCAGTCGTCCAGTCTTGTGGACCGAGTCGCGGATGGTATCCACATCCAGCGGGGCTAGCGTGCGCGGATCAATGACCTCACACGAAACCCCTTCCTGTTCGAGCTGCTTGGCGGCCTCCAGCGTCTTCTGGACCATCAAGGCGACGGCGACCACGGTAACGTCCGTGCCCTCACGTGTGATCGAGGCCTTTCCAAAGGGCACCAAGAGCTCTCCCTCAGGGACAGGCCCCTTGCTGAAGAGCAGACCCTTGTGCTCAAGGAAGATGACCGGATCGGTGCTGCGCAGAGCGGTCTTGATCAGCCCTTTGGCATCCGCGGGGGTTGTCGGCACGACGACCCTGAAGCCAGGAACGTGCATAAACAGCGGGTAATAGTTGCCCGAATGATGCGGGCCAGCCGAACCAAAGATGCCGATGCTTCCCCGCACCAGGATGGGCATTTGAAGACGCCCAGAGCTCATGTATTGGATGCGAGAGGTCTGGTTGAACAGCTCGCCAATTGCATCTAGCTCGAAATCGATGAACATGAAATCCACGACCGGATGTGCTCCCACCATGGCCGCTCCGGTGCACAGGCCGGTGAAGCCTCGCTCGCAGATGGGCGTATCGCGGAGACGCTTGGGGCCATACAGGTCATAGAGTCCCACGGTGGTGTTGAAATTCCCGCCTCGGGTCCCGACACCCTCTCCCATGACAAAGATGCCAGGATTCTGCGCCATCTCCTCGGCCAGGCCCTCGCGGGCGGCGTCGGTAAAGGTCATC
The DNA here is from genome assembly GCA_964624695.1 of uncultured Anaerolineales bacterium. Lineage (GTDB taxonomy): Bacteria > Chloroflexota > Anaerolineae > UBA1429 > UBA1429 > DAIRUQ01. The sequence goes on from CAZUZB010000151.1 coordinate 1,324, forward strand.
TCACGCATGTTTGATTCACCTCATGCTCTGCTATAGACATGGTCAGTCGCGGTGGACGGATCGGGCCATGGGCTGTTTTTGGCAAAGGCTGCTGCCTCGGCGACGGCGTCGTTGATCAGGTCGCCGATCTCTGCCAGCTCTTGCTCGGTTGCGTATCTCTGGGCGATGAGGAGTCTCTCAAATGTCGCGATGGGGCAGCGTGCCTTCCACGCCTCGATCTCTTCCGTGGTGCGGTAGCCGCCGTCTCTCATTCCTTCGGAATGGGGCCTTGTGCGATAGGTCTTGCATTCCAGCAAAGTTGGCCCCTCTCCTGACCGTGCTCGCCGCACCGCTTCTCCAGCGGCTTCATGCACGGCCAAAACGTCGTTGCCGTCCACAGCAACTCCGGGAATGCCGTAAGAGCCAGCGCGCGAAGCAATATCGGGGACCCGGCTCACTGACGAAAACGGCACCTCGGTGGCATAGAGGTTGTTCTCACACACGTACACGACGGGCAAGTCCCAGATGGCGGCCAAGTTGATGGCCTCGTGGAACACGCCGTTGCTGGACGCGCCGTCACCAAAAAAGGCCACGCTGACGTGATCGGCGCCCAAGAGGCTGAAGGCATAGGCCGCACCCGTAGCCTGCGCGATGCTTCCCGCCACGATGCCACTGGTGCCCATCAAGCCGACCTCCGGGGCGAAGAGGTGCATGCTGCCCCCACGTCCTCGGCTGCAACCGGTGTCGCGCCCGTATAGCTCTGCGATCAGAGCTTTCGGCTCGACGCCCTTGGCCAGGGCGTGGCCGTGGCCCCGATGGGTGCTGAACACGACATCGTCCTGCGTCAGGTGAGCGCACACACCGGCGGCCACCGCCTCTTCGCCGATATACGTGTGGCACGCGCCAAGCACGTCGCCGCTGGCGCTCGCCCTGATCAAGTGCTCCTCAGTCCGACGGATGATTTGCATCGTCCGGTATAGGGCCAATAGCGCTTCCTTGCTCAGTGATTTCATCGATAACTCCTTCGCATGGGTAGCTGGATCACGTTCTCAGACCGGTCGGGTTATGCACGCTGCTTGGACCAACTCTTCTACCTGGAGCCTTGCGCCGCTAATCCACTGGCGGAACGTACCGCGCCAGCTCATCGGCTATGTCCTTCAGGCCGAGCTCGATCAGCTTGGCGCGGGTGGGGCGCCCCGTGGCTGGATCCCAGCCGCGAAGCGCATAGTACTCGTCCAGCAGCGTGGCGAACTTTTGCCGATCTAGACCTTTGCTCTCCCCCAGATAGGGATTGACCCAGTTTTCGACTCGCTCGAAATAGGGAACCACTTTCTCGTCCACTTGGCGCGAGCGCTGCCAGTTACGCACCTGCAGCGTGCGCTCGAGGTTGAACACTCGCTCGGCCATCCGCTCAAATTCCTCCTCGCTCAGGTCCATGCCCGTTGCCAGGCGGAACATGTGGTATTCGAACGAGGGGCCCAGCATGCCGGCAGCGCGAGCCAAATGGTCTGGCGATGTCTTGCTGTAGATGCGCGGAAAAGCCTGATCGTCGAGCGTGAGGCTGTCCTTCATGACGCTGCGGTGGCCGTGGAAGACGGCCGGCAGGGCCTTTTCGTCATAGCCGCTACGGGGATCTACCGCCTGTGGGGTGCCATACACCATGGCGCCCACCTGGGTCAGCTCGTCCCATTCCAGCCCCTCGCCCGGGCTGCGCATGGGCGACCACATCATGATGTTCTGGGCGTATCCGTGTCCGCTAGACATGGGGTCGCGCGTGCTCATGGCCCACTGCAGTGCGGTGACGAGCCAGTAAGGAAAGATGATGACGTTGGCGCGGTCACCTCTGCCATCCCAATGGCCTCCAAAGCCCCAGGCGGTATAGTAATCGGGGATCAGGTCCTCGCCCATGCCAAGTATCTTGGCCGCTCGCACCCCCCCCTCGGCCAGGGCCGCGCCGATGCCCTCACGGTAGACGATCTTGTGAAAGAGCGCGTCCCAGCAATGGGGCGAGTCCAGGTCAAAAGGCACGCCATCGAGATCCTTCAGCAGGCCTTTCTGATGGCAGCGACGCAACCAGGGGATCATGCCGATGCCCAGCTCCCAATGGTTGAGCCCATAGTCGCCACTGATCTGCGCCAACTCGAATCCGGCTTGAAAGCCGACGTTCCAGTCGTAAAAGGTGCCTGGCGCGCCGGCCAACAGACCGCTTTCGCATACCAAGTGCCCCTCGTAGGTTATCTCGGGATGGATCACGCCGGGGACCTTGTGGTAGCCGCGACAGATATAGCAGCGGGGGTAGGCGCACTGCTGCGAGCAGGCCGAAAACCGCTGACCAAAATCCGCGACCAGTTCCATATCCAGCTTGAGCTGGCGCGGGCATCCTGCCGGCGCCTCCAGCTCCTTGGCGATGGCCAGCGTGCAATCGGAAAAAGCCTGCGGGTGGGCGATGGGCACCCCGCCACTGCCGCGGACGGCCACCGCTTTGAGGCGCTTGGCCCCCATCACCGCGCCAAAGCCACCTTGCCCCGCCGCCGAGCCCGTTCCGGTGCCGATGATGGCGATTCGGGATAGGTTCTCGCCGGCCTGGCCGATGGCCAGCACGCGCGCGCCCTTGATCTCGGAGACGATCTGGCGCTGGGTCTCCAGGATGCCGCGTCCCCAGAGGTCGCCGGCATCTTTTAGTTCGACGTGGTCGTCGTCGATCAGGAGATAGACGGGCTTGGGCGATCGGCCTTGGATGATGATGGCATCATAGCCCGCGTACTTGAGCATCGGGCCCCAGAACCCCCCGATGCTGGAATAGCTGAACCACTCGTACGGGTACGCTTGTGGGCTGAGGCTGCAGATGGTTGTACGGCTAGAGTTCGGAGCCGAGGTGCCGGTCAAGGGGCCGACGCCGATGACCAGACGGTTCTCGGCATCAAAGGGCATGGTGCCGGGGGGGATTTCGTCCCAGGCGATGCGGGCTGCCACGCCTCGCGCCCCGATATAGCGCTGGCCCAGTTCGATGGAGGGCTCGGTGGCAATGCGGCCCGTGGTCAGATCAACGCGAAGGTTTCTGCCGGTCCAGCCTCCCACTCTAGGCGTCATCGTTGTCCCCCCGTTCATACCCTACCAGACTCAACGCCCCAGCCGGGCAGATCTCGACACATCGGGCAGCTCCCTGGCACAGGTCGCATTTGACCGCTAGGCCGGTAATCGGATCCAGCCAGATGGCGCCGAACACGCACGCCTGAGCGCACTCCCCACAACCGGTGCAGTGGCCCTCGTCCACCAACCAGACGCG
>CAZUZB010000152.1:0-4546 GCA_964624695.1 uncultured Anaerolineales bacterium
CGGGTGCTGCGGGAGCTGCCCGTGGCGCTCTGGGAGGACGAACGCCTGGTTGGGCATCACTATCTGGGCGATGAACAGCTCGATTTCCCCGAACTCATGGGCTGGGACGCTCGCCGTGACCAGGGGCTGAAAGAGACACGGCTGACCGCCGAACAGCGCCAGCGCTACAGCCAGCTAGCTGGGGCCATGCCCCGTTACCGCGGCGACACGAGCCTGCTCGGCCCCCTGCCCGAGGAGATCACCGCCTCGCAAGAACGTCGCATCCTCAGCATCTTTGGCTCGCTGCTGAACCACAGCATCCGCGGCTATGCCACGTTGCTGGCCAAGGGCTTCACGGGGCTGGCCGCGGATATCGCGGCTGCGCTGGCCCAGGCCGACAGCACCGAACCGTCATACGCCCAGCATCGCACCTTTTGGCTGGCCGCGCTAGAGATCGCCCGCGCTGGCGCGGAGCTTGGCAGCCGCTATGCCGTCGGGCTAGAGCGCGCTGCTCTCGACTGCCCCGCTCCCCATCGCCGCGCCGAGCTGCGTGAGATGGCCGACATCTGCCGCCAGGTGCCCGCTGGCCCCGCCCGCACCTTTCGCGAGGCTGTCCAGGCGCTCTGGTTCGGGCACATGGTCACCTGCTGGGAGGATGCCGTCAACGCCAACGGCATCGGACGCATCGACCAGATCCTCTGGCCCTACTATCGCGATGACCTGGCCGCCGGCCGCATCACCCCCGAGCAAGCCCTGGAGCTCCTGGCAGAGCTCTGGATCAAGCTCTATCGCAGCTATGACGTGCAACAAATGATGATCGGCGGGCAGACCGCCGACGGCGCCGATGCCACCAACGAGCTCTCGTACCTGGTGCTCGAGGTCACCCGTGCCCTGGGGTTCGTCCGCTGTCTCTCGGTGCGGCTCCACCGTGATAGCCCCCGCCCGCTAGTGCGACGCTCTGTCGATCTCCTCGCCCAGGGTGGCGGCATCCCCTTTTTCTTCAATGACGACACCATGATCCCCGCCCTGACGGCCAAGGGCATCCCCCTGGAAGAGGCCCGCGACTATGCCGCCATCGGCTGCGTCGAGATCACCATCCCAGGCCGCGCCGCGCCCCACGCCGTCTCCAACTATATGAACCTGGCCAAGTGCCTGGAGCTGGCCCTGCATGATGGGGTGGACCCCACCGATGGCACCCAGGTTGGGCCGCGCACGGGCAAGCTGACCGACCACGACAGCATCGAGGACGTCTGGCGGGGCTACACAGCGCAGGTGGCGTACTTTGGTCGCCTGGCCGCGCAGGGCTCCAACCAAGTGGCCCTGCTGGATAGCCTCACCTTTTCGCTGCCCTACCGCTCCATGCTCACCGAGGACTGCATCCAGCGCGGATTGGACATCAACTGGGGCGGCGCCCGCTACGACTATCATGAGAGCGCCGCCATCGGCATCCCCAACGTCGGCGATTCGCTGGAGGCCCTCGACCAGCTCGTGTTCCAGCGGCGGCATGTCTCTCGTGCAACGTTGCTGGATGCCTTGGCCGCCGATTTCGTCGGCTACGAGGATCTGCAGCAAGCCCTGCTCCGCCGCGCGCCCAAATACGGCAACGATATCGACAGCGTCGACGCCTGGGTGGCCCGCGCTGCCGCCCACTATTGCGAGCTGCTGGACGGGATCCCAACGCTGTTCGGCGGGCGCTTTTTCGTGCACCTGTTCTCTTTCCTGGTGATGATCGACTTTGGCCGCGCCACGGGGGCGCTGCCCGACGGACGGCGGGCGGGAATGCCGCTGGCCTACAGCGTCTCCGCCGCCCAGGGGCGCGATGAGAGCGGCGTCACCGCCATGCTGCTCTCCCTTAGCAAGCTGCCACACGATCAGGCCGCTGGTTCCAGCTCGGCCATCATCGAGGTGACCCCCAAGCTGTTGGTAGAGGTCGGCCGCGAACGCTTCACCGACCTGCTCATCACCGCCATCCGCCAGGGGGTGGGGCAGATGCAATGGAACGTGGTGGATGCCGACGTTCTGCGGGAGGCGCAGAGCTGTCCCGAGGCGCATCGCAACCTGTGCGTCCGCGTCTCGGGGTTCTCGCAGCAGTTTGTCCTGCTTGATCGCGCCCTGCAGGATCACATCATCGCCCGCACCAAGCATGAGGGTTGAGGACGCGAACATCATGGGCCATTGAGGCGAGGTGCTAGATCCAAGCAGCAGAGGCCAGAGTCTATCGATAGACAACCTACCCTAGACTTTTTTGCCCCAGGCGGCGAAAAGCGCCGCCGCATAATGCCTAGCCAGCGTCCGGCAGTGCCCGGCATCGACCGGCCGATAGCGCTCCGCAACGGGCAGGTAATCGGGCGCCAACATGGTCAGCATGATGGCCGAGAGAACCTGAGACAAGCCGAACTCTAGCTCAGCGGGATCGTCTCCCGGATACTGCCCCACCGCCCGTTCCACCAACCGATCGAACATCCGTCGGATGGCCTGGCCGGCGGCGGAATCGTATGCCTTTTGCACCAAGACCCGGGACAGATGCGCGGTGGTAATCCCCGGCCACCGTCGGGCGCCATCGATGAGGTAGAAAAAGACATCCTCAACCATCGCCGCCAAGGGCTCCCGCGTTTCGGCAATGACGGCAAAGACATCCTCCAGCATATGGTCGATAGTACACGAAAAGGCCTTGGCCAAAAGCTCATCCTTGGTGCGGTAATAGTAGTTGATGGCGGCAACGTTGGTGCCCGCCTCCTCGGCGATGCGCCGCGTGGTCGTCTTGTCGAGGCCGTACTTTTCGATACAGGCGATAGCCGCTTCGAGAACCAGCTGATCGGTAGGTAGATTGCTCATCGGATATCCCCTCTCTCAGGGGACCATGTCACGCCGCGCATCAGCTCCGAGAGCTCCCACAGCCGGCGGGCAGCATAGCCGTTCTGCGCCTCAGAGCTGGGCTCTTGGGGGTGGCAATCCTTCCAGTAGATGGCATCAGAGCCCTGCAGAGAGGGTTCGCTGAGAAGGAACACGATGCCCTGGGCAGCGTCCTCCGGTGGCACGGCTCGCCATAGCCGCAGCTTCCAGATCCAGTGTGCCAGGCCAGAACGCGCCTTGAAACCGATCTCGGTGCGCACCAGCCCCGGATCAGCCGCAAAGGCCCGCACGGTCGATGCCGCGCCCAAGCGCCGATTGAGCTCGGCGGTGAACAGCACGTTCGCCAGTTTGGTCTGCTTGTACGCACGCAACGGTTGATACCGCCGCTGGAGCTGTATGTCATCCCATTGAAGCCGCGTGCGATAGTGCGATCCCGAGCTGACAGTGACCACCCGCGCCATGGGCGCTTGCCGAAGCAGCGGCAAAAGCCCCAGGGTCAGGCTGAACGGCGCCAGATGGTTCACCGCCCATTGCGTCTCGAATCCGTCGGGCGTGAGGGTCTGCCAGAACGTAAACGTCCCCGCGACGTTGGCCAGGCCGTCCAGCGCCGTCAAGCCCCACGTAGCCAACAGAGTCGAGATCTCCTCGATCAGGCGACGCACGTCGGCCTGCACGCTCAAGTCAGCCACTAGGCAGGCCGCCCTAGCCTGGTGGTGGCAGGCCCGCCATCGCTCCTCGGCCTGCGCGCAGCGCTCCTCGGAACGCCCCACGCCGATGACGGCGGCGCCACGTTGCGCCAGCGCCTCGGCAACCGCCAGCCCGATGCCAGAGGTCGCACCGGTCACCACAAAGGTCTTGTTCAGTAGCGAGTCACCCATGCCAGCCCCTCCTTCCCTCACATGGTAGGATAGACAAGCGGCCGAATCTGTCAAATGTTTACAACACGTGATCTAAACATGTGTTTGACTCACAAGCGAGCTTGTCGCATACTCGGCCCCGGATTTTGGGGTCCGAGCAGACAGATCCATCCACCTTTGGCAATGGGAGGTAGCATGAGGAGCATGATCTTCCTGAGCGGGGCAACGGGCGGGCTCGGCAAGGCCTTTGCGGTCGAGTGCGCCAGCCGCGGCTGGGATATTTTCATCACCGACATGAGCGCAGAGCGCTTGGAGACGCTAGCCACGGGGCTGAGCAACACCTACGGCGTCAGCATCATCTCGCAGGCCTGCGATCTGACAGACGCCGAGGATCGGGGGCGCCTCTTTGCCTGGATCAGGAGCCATGGGCTACGCTTCTGGGGGCTCATCAACGTGGCCGGCACCGATCACGAAGGCCCCTTCCAAGAGTGCAGCCGTGACCAGATTCGCAACATCGTGCGGTTGAACATCGAGGCCACTCTCGAAGTCACCCATGCCCTGCTGGAGAGGACCGATCCCACACGGCTCTTTCGTATTATCACCGTCTCCAGCTTGGCCGCGTTCTACCCCATGCCGGTCAAAGCCACCTATGCGGCCTCCAAGCGCTTTCTGCTAGACTTTTTCCTCGCGCTCCGAGATGAGGTGCGGGGGCGCGGCGCGACCGTGACAGTGCTTTGCCCCGCGGGCCTGCCCACGAACCCAACCTGTATCGAAGCCATCGAGGCACAGGGGCTTATGGGGCACCTCACCACCCAGAACATCGGCAGGGTGGCGGCGGGGACGGTAGACTGCGCGCT
>CAZUZB010000153.1:0-4451 GCA_964624695.1 uncultured Anaerolineales bacterium
GGGCAGATGAGCACCAGCGCGCGGGGGCTGCCCGCGGGCTCCCAGGCTTGGTAGAACAGCGAACAACCCTCGATGCCTGGCAGGTATTCCTGTCGCGACGGCGCTGGCGCGCGATAGGGCTGTGAGTTCATTGCATCCGGCATGGGCTCCCCCCTGGGAGGGCGGGGCACCTGTTCAGGTGCCCCGCTGATGGCCACTAGATGCCTAGGTCAGGATTGCCCGGGCCAAAGTGCCGCAGCATGACCAGCGAGTCGCTATCGCTGGGATTGGTGACGACCACCCCAGCCCTGGCCGCGTCCTCGCTCACAAAGAACTCGTCGTTGGTAAGCTGGCCAAAGCGGATCAAAGCAGGCGATTCCACCTGCCACGGCCCCATCTGGCCGTGCCCCTGCAGCACGATCAGCCCATAGCAGGCCTGATCCACCAGCGTGACGGTGGCGCCCGGCAGAATGGTCGTCTCCTTGGCCGCAAAGTCGGCGCAGCGGTAGGCGATCCACTGGTCGATATAACCCTCTTGGGCGGTTTCCGCCGCATCCCCGATGGGCCGCGGCGCCATGGCCCGGTTGCGAGCGAAATCGGGATCCAGGTTGGCGGGAAGGTCCACCATATCCACGATATAGTCGAGATCTTGCTTGTGGGCCTCGGGCACGTTCTTGACCAGGTTCTCCCACGGGGTGGGGACGTCGTTCACCAGCGACTGGAACATGGAAAAGACATCGCTATCGCCCTGTGGCTCATAGGTGCACAGGCTGCCCGGCGCATGCAGCACGCCCGCGGGGACGTCCCAGCCCATGCCCAGCTCGAGCTTGTACGCTTGCGAGAGCCCCAAAATGCCATTGTCGCCCTGGTCCCACCGACGCAGGCAGGCGATCAGGTCGTCGCGGGTGGTACCCGGCTTGAGCCCAAAGAACGTAAAGGGAAAGTCGCCGCCGTGGTTGTTGACCTGCCGCGGGAAATAGTAAGCCTCTGGCTTGGGCCGCTCTCCCACCGCCTCGGCATGCTGCTTGCGCTGATGCAGGTGGTGTGGCAGCGCGCCCTGGTTATCGAAAAACTTGGCGAACATGGGCCACCGCCCATAGTTCGACCAGAGGCGCTCGCCGATCAAGGCGCTTTGGAGGCTCTCCACGGCGTCGCGTAGCAGCGTCTTGTGCGTCTCGCCGCCGTCTTGCATCACCAGATAGCTGAGCCCCTCGTCCGGCGTGGTCAGCGGGCCGTTGTCGGCGGGCGTGGTGGACGCGAACCATCGTTCGTCGATCCCCCCCCGCACAGCCCCAAAGGCATAGAGGTCGCGCGGATCGAGCTTGAGCCTTCGGCCCGGAATGCAAAAGGCGCGCGGCACCCAGGCGGGAGCCAATCGCAGGATGCCCTGCCCCTGGTCGAGCGCTTGCTTGGCGAGATTGTGTGCATTCATCCTGTGTCCTCGTTTCTACCGTACGGTTCGACCACTCATCTCTTGCGTAACTGTCTCCATAGCCCGATCACCGAGCCGCCCATGATGATCCAGAGCGGGAGGGACGATGCGCGAGCGGGCTCCCGCTCGGGTGGCGCGGTGGGCTCGGGCAGGCGATACGTGGGAGCGGGCGGCGCGGTGACGAACTGGGCCTCGTCGAGCTCATCGGTGAGCAGTTTCTGCCCGAGCAGCTCCCCGTACCGCTCGATCTCGTCGAGCATCGACGCGTCATCCATGGCGATGGGCGTGTCGAGATCCACCTGGAATCGCCGAAAGTCTAGCTCTCCGAAAAAGGTCTCCACCAGGTGAACCTGCTGATCATGTGCCGATGAGCCAAAGGCATCCAGCACCGGTGCCAACCACTGCCAGGGGCGCAGCTTGTCCGCCTCTCCCATCTGCAGGCTATGCGGCGCGCGGCCGGTGCCCAGGCTGATCAACGTGGTCTCGGCCGGATCCCATCCCAGGCAGAAAGCGATCTCGTAGGCGGCCAGGTAACAAGGGTTCGCGTATGACCCGACGCCGCCGTCGACATAACGTCCCTCGATGACAGGAAAGTAGGTGGGCACCGCGCACGAGGCCAACACCGCTGTGACGAGGGGCCAATCCGTGTATTCCGGCTTCCACGGCTTGATGAACCGTGTGCGTTGCTCCACCAGGTCAAAGGCGGTGATCACCAGATCGATGCCGCCTTGATCGGGCCACAGGTCGCCCAGGGTCAGATCGCCCAGCGCGCCGTGTAACCCCTCGCGCAGCGGCTCGATGGGATAGCGGTAACGGGTCAGCGGCCACAGGCGCGAGCGGCAGCTCTTGCGAAAGATGCTGCCCCCCAGCTCGCGGTAGAGCGCGTGCATCTGCTGGGCCGAGATGCCAGAGCCGACCCCGGCCGCGATGATCGATCCGGTGGAGGTGCCGGCTGCCAGGGCAAAGATCTCATGGCACGGCTTCCCCAGGTGACTCTCGAGCATGGCGAGCGCCTTGGTCACCATGGCCCCACGGATGCCGCCACCATCCACGGCAAGCGCTACATGTCGGCGCAAGGGCCTCATGGTGCGACCTCCTCTCCAGTGACGCTATGGACGGGCCCGCTGCCCACTGGGCGTCACCATGGCGCCAGTCTAGGCGTTCCGCAGGGCGGGCGCAATTCCGTCAGCTCGCGAGACCGCCGACGAACCCCCGCACCGCCCGCAGGACCTCCTCGAAGCGATCTCGCCGTAGCGAGTGCCCCGCGCCGCTGATCTGAACATGGTGAACATCGCGGCCCAGTCGGACGACCTCCGCCGCCGCCTCGGGTGTGGTCAGGGCGCCGAGATCGTTGTCGCCGGTGAGCAACAGCACGGGGCAAGCGATGCGCGGGATCAGCGTTTCCCACGGGGCTCGCGGGCTGGCAATGATCTGCGCTGCCTCGGGATGCATCAACGCCTTGGCCTCGGCCCAGGTGCGCCATTCGAGCTGGTGCCAATCGGGGCTATGCTCTCGGATGAACGCCTCCAGTTCAGCGACGCCTCGTTGGCGATTGGCCTCGGCTTGCGACCTCTCACGGTCGGCCCTGGCAGCGCGCTCGGCGTCGTGCCGGGCGTACAGGTCGGCGTTCCAGGGCGGATCCTCCAGGATGATGCCGCGAAACAGCGTGGGTGCCAGGGCGCCGGCCCAGGCCGCCGTATCGGCCCCCAGCGAGTGGCCCATCACCACGGGGCGATCGATGCCGAGAGCTTTCACCAAGGCGACCAGATCCTCGGCCAGATCCTGGCGCGTGTACTGGGCGGGCGGGGGATCGGAGCGGCCGTGGCCGCGGGCATCGTACATGACCACGCGCATGCTGCCGGCCAGCTCTTGCGCCAAGCGCAGCCAGCAGAGGCCGTGGTCGGTAAAGCCATGCGCCAAGACCAGCGTCTGCTCTGCGGCGCCCATCTCGTAGAGGTGCAGCTTTGCGCCGCGGACCACGACATCGCGCTCGGTGTACGGCATGAGCCCTCCCATTGGCCTGCCGCCGCGCCTAGGGCAGTTCCAAGAGCTGGCACGCGCCCGGCACGGCGGGCACGTCGATCGGACGCCCATCCACCACGAGGGGCTGGGGTTGCGTGTTGCCGCCAAAATCGGTCCGCCGTGCCAGGAGGCGGTTCCCCAACCGCAGCGCCGAGATCACCGTGCTCGGCTCGCGCGGCACGGCATAGGTGACGGGCTGCCCCCCGAGAAGGAAATCGTTATAGGCCAGCGACTGGGCGTACACCTGCTGCGCCACCACGGCCTCGTGCACCGCGACGTCGGCGGGGCTCCAGGAAAAGAGCGCGTCGTGGCCGCGCAGCAGCGCGTGCCAAAGGAGCTCCTGGTAGGCCTCCACGCTCATGGGCTTGACGTGCGGCTCGGCGCCCTCCTCGGGCGGATCGGTCAGGGTATGGTGAATGAAGGTGATCAGGGCGTGCCCATCGGGCTTGTGCTCGCCCGCGTTGCTGGCCACCTTGAGCATGCTGTAGAACCAATGGTAATCGCTGACCTCGTATTCGTACCAGTCATAGGTGCGGTACCAGGTGTACAGCACCGGCATTCCAAAGGTGTAGCTGGTCTCTGGGTATTCGTGGGCCCAAGGCCGTGCGGGCTCGTGCTGATCCCAAACATGTGGCAGGGCGGGATTGTAGCGCTCGAAATAATCGTACCAGTAGCGCATGCCGCCGTGGTTGTACACCGCATAGTTGCCCACCAATGCCTGGGGGTAGCGCTGTAGGATCGGCCGGGCATAGCACTGGCGCTGCATGGCGGCGCGGATGCCGCGCAGCGTCCGCTGGACCTGGCCGAAATCCTCCATGTCGCCCAGCTTGGCGCGGCAGCGGGTGCAGCGGCGCATGTGATCCAGGGCATCATTCCACTCTAGCGGCCCATCGATCTCCCAATCGCTGTAGATGAACGCCAGCGGAAGATGGGCGTCCTGGTAAGCCTGGGCGAACGTATGGATGCGCCCCGCGATCTCATCGTAGCGATGCTCCAGCGCAAAGGGGCAGCCGATGGG
>CAZUZB010000154.1:0-4428 GCA_964624695.1 uncultured Anaerolineales bacterium
CTCGAACGGGCGTTTGCTGAGGAGATCCTGAGCCAACCCGATCGCCACTTGCCGGGGATGTGGAAGATTGGCGACCGGCTGGGCTATCTCAACGCCGGGCACTTGTTTGGGATCAACGCCCTCCGCTGCGAGGATCTCACCAAAGCCATGGTGCTGGGGCGCAAGCTGGTATCCGAGTATCTCACCTTTTACCGTCGGTACATCCCCGGGTGTCAGGAGATGGAGCTGGTCAGCACGGCGGCGTTGCTGGGCGTGCGCGAGTCGCGACGGATCGTGGGCGAGTACGAGCTCACGATCGATGACTATCTGGCGCGGCGCCAGTTCACGGACCAGATAGGCGTGTTCAACAAGTTTGTTGACATTCACGTCACCGATACCTCGCCGGAAGAGTACGAGCGCTTTCGGCAGCAGCACGAGCGGTATCGGCTGAAGGAGGGCGAGTTTCACGGTATTCCGTATGGCATCCTGGTGCCGCGGGGCTGGCGGAACTTGTGGGTCGCCGGGCGGTGCAACTCTAGCGATGTGGAGGTCCACGGTGCCATCCGGGTGCAGCCGGCGGCGGCCATGATGGGGCAGGCTGCCGGCACGGCAGCGGTGCAATCCATCCGTACTGGCCAGCCAGCCTGCGACCTGGACACGCGCGCGCTGGTGGAAACGTTGCGGGATCAGGGCGCGTACCTGCCGCAACCGCACCTGCGGCGGGAGATGACCCGCGCCTGAGGCAAGATGTCCGCTTTCGTGCCGTATTTGTGCCGGTGAATCGCCTCGGATGGCGCGCAGAATGCTAGAATTGGGTAGAGTGGTTGCAGTTTGACTCTCTGGTAGAGCGCAAAGGAGGGCGTCTGCAGAGAACGACCAGCCCGGTATATCGGTGGCTATGGGAAGAGGGTGTAGGCAGTGAGGGACAGGCCTGCGCGCCAGCGCGGGCGCATCTCTAGGAGGAGAGACCATGTCGAAGAAGCTGAGTCGTCGAGAGTTCCTGACGCTCGGGGGTATCATGGGCTTGGGTGCCGTGCTGGCGGCTTGCCGGCCGGCCGCGCCCACCGCCGCCCCCACAGCGGCGCCAGCGGAAAAGGTCGAGGAGCCGACCGAGAAGGTCGAAGAGGTGGAGCCCGAGCCACAACCGGTGACCGAGACGGTCACGGTCGAGTGGATGAACTGGTGGGGCGATCAGCGCGAGGCGCTGATGGACACCTGCATCGAGCGGTTCGAGGAAGAGTTTCCCCACATCCACGTTGAGAACCAGGTCCAGCCTTGGGATAACCGCGAGCAGCGCGCTGCCACGGCTATCGCCAGTGGCACCCCGCCGGGCCTGCTGATGGTGACGCGGGCCGAGGCGCAAAAGTTTGCGGTCGAGGGCCTGATCGTCCCCATTGACGACTATATCCAGATCCGTGGACACGACGTCTATGACATCTTTCTCGAGTCCGAGATCGACGCCATGAAGTTCATGGACAAGACCTGGAGTTATCCGCTGCCTGGCAGCTTTTTGGATAACACCATGTGGTTTTACAACAAGAACATCATGCGCGAGTTCGATATGGATCCGGACGTTCCACCGGTGACGTGGCAGGATGTGGACACGGCCATGGCGGCGATGACCACCTTTGAAGGCGGCCTGTTGGAGACGCTAGGGCTGGCCGGCCCAAACGGTTACTTTTACAGCCACATCTACTGCAACAATGGCCAGTACTATTCCGATGACGCGCGCCAGTTGCTGTTCAACTCGCCCGAGGCGGTGGAGACAGTCGAGTGGAAGGTGGCGCTGCTCGAGGTGGCTGGCGGCATCGAGTCGCACAGCGCATTCTTTGAGGGGCTGGACTGGCAAAAGGCCGATCATCCCTTTTACACGAACAAGCTCTGCATGCAGCCGCACAACGTGTCGGCCTTCGGTCACTTTAACACGATCACGTCCGAGATGTACAATGACACCGATCAATGGGGCGTGATGCTGGTGCCCTACAACGGGAACAACCCCAGCGCCAAGCCGACCGGTATCTCGGGCCTGGCCTTTACCTGGAACCAGGTGATCGGGGCGGCGCTGCCGGCCAATGTCCGCGAGGCGGCCTACGAGTGGCTCGAGTTCTATACTATGCGCGAAGAGGGCGGCGGCTATTTCCTGCTCTCGCAGGGACGGCCCTCCCCGGTGCGGCGGTTCAACGAGAACCCAGCCTACTATGACGCCAACCCGTACTGGGACAAGGTGCGCGAGATCATGGAGTACGATATCGGCGTCCCCACCACGCCGGTGCAAACCGAGATCGCCGACATCCTCAACCGCAACCTCGATGAGGTGTGGTACGGCATGGCCGAGCCCAAGGATGCGCTGGATGCGACCTACGATGAGGCCCAGCCCATCTTGGATGCCTTCTGGGGCGAGGCCTAATGGGTGCGTCGTCTTCTGCCTCGGCAGGGACCGTGGAGAGTCGGGTCGTCACGACCCGACTCTCCCGCTGGCGCTTTCGCAACCGCCGCTGGGTGGGGTGGCTGTTCATCCTGCCGTGGGTGATCGGGTTCTTGATCTTTGACGTCTTGGCCCTGGTGCTCAACTTTTACTTTAGCATGACCAATTTCACCGTGGGGGCCAGGGTGCCTGACTGGGTCGGGTTTGCCAACTTTCAACAAGCGTTCACCAAAGACAAGCTGTTGGGCCTGAGCTTTACCAATACAGTCTACTATGCGGGGCTGAGCATTCCCCTGGGGATGCTGGTGGCCTTTGTGCTGGCCCTTTTGCTCAACGCCGACATCCGGGGGCGAGGTATCTTTCGCACCGTCTATTACCTGCCCAGCCTGGTGCCAGCGGCGGCCTCGGCCATCATCTGGCTGTTCATCCTGCGCACCCGCAACGGCGTGCTCAACCAGTTCCTTGGTCTCTTTGGCGTCAACGCCATCCCCTGGCTGGGGAGGCCTGAATGGGCCAAACCGGCACTCATCTTGATGAGCCTCTGGTCCTTTGGGCAGCAGATGGTGATCTACTTGGCGGGGCTGCAGGGCATTCCCACCGAGCTCTACGAGGCAGCCGAGATCGACGGGGCCAGCTGGCTGCAAAGGCTGCTACGCATCACCATCCCGATGATGACGCCCATGCTCTTTTTTAACCTGGTGATGGGCATCATTGGGTCCTTCCAGGTTTTCACCGCCGCCTTTCTGATGACGCAGGGCGGGCCTTTGAACGCGACGCTGTTCTATATGCTGCATCTCTATAACAACGCCTTCCGCTATTTCCGGATGGGGTACTCGTCCGCTCTGGCGGTGCTGCTGTTCCTGGTGATCCTGACCCTGACCCTCTTTGTGAACAAGACGTCTGGTCGGTGGGTGTACTATGGCGGAGCATAGCAGGCGTTCGGCCGGTGGCGCTGGCCGTGGACGGCCGCCCCGCCCTGTGGGGCTGGACCGACGACCGGGGGGAGCGACACCATGACCATTTCGACGAAACAGACGCGAGCCTTGGGACATGCCTT
Source organism: uncultured Anaerolineales bacterium (assembly GCA_964624695.1). Lineage (GTDB taxonomy): Bacteria > Chloroflexota > Anaerolineae > UBA1429 > UBA1429 > DAIRUQ01. Next base: position 3,462 of record CAZUZB010000154.1, read on the forward strand.
TATCTATCTGATCGCGGGTCTGGGGTCCATCGTGATGCTGTTCCCGCTGCTCTGGACCATGTCCACCTCGCTCAAGACGATCGATCAGCTCGTGGTCACGCGCATCGAACTGATGCCCGACCCCATTGCCTGGAACAACTATGTCGAGCTGTTCAGCCGGGTGGATGTGACCAAGCAGTTCACCAACACGTTGACCATTGTGGTCGCCGCCGAGATTGGGTCGCTGCTGGTGTGCTCACTGGTGGCCTACGGGTTCGCTTGCATCGACTTTCCCGGCCGCGACGTCATGTTCGTGCTCCTGCTGAGCACCATGATGCTGCCGGGTGTGGTTACGCTGGTGCCCTTTTTCGTGATGTGGGATCGCCTGGGCCTGGTGAACACGTTCTACCCGCTGGTGATTCCGCGGTTCCTGGCCCACAACCCGTTCTATATCTTTCTCATGCGGCAGTTCTTCCGAGGGCTGCCCACCGACCTGTTCGACTCGGCCCGCATTGACGGCTGCAGCGATTTTGGGATCTGGCGCAAGATCGTGTTGCCCATATCCAAGCCGGTGCTGGCCACCGTGGCGATCTTTACCTTCCAGTGGGCCTGGAACGACTTTATGAGCCCCCTGATCTATCTGGGGGGCGACAAAGGCAAGTGGACCCTGGCCCTGGGGCTCAACGCCCTCAAGGGGTTTGAGGGCGAGACGACAGTGCACTTTCAGATGGCGTTCTCGGTTCTGATGATCATTCCGGTGCTCGTTGTGTTCGCCCTTGGGCAAAAGTACATCATCCAGGGTGTGACCTTTAGCGGCATCAAGGGCTAGCGATCAGCACCCAGCACGAAAGGCGGTTGACCATGCAAGCGGTATCTGAGGCGACTCGACGGGTGCCCGTGGTGGCCGAGGCCGATGTGGTGGTGTGCGGCGGCGGGCCGGGCGGCTTTGCCGCGGCCATCGCGGCGGCGCGCCACGGCGCCAAGACGG
>CAZUZB010000155.1:0-4411 GCA_964624695.1 uncultured Anaerolineales bacterium
GCGAGGTGAGGCGCTTTGACAGGCTAGGTGGGCTGCGCTACGATTAGGCGTGGTCGTGCTAGATGGGGAGCTAGCGGTGCCCTATACCCGCAATCCGCTCAAGCGGGATCGAACTCCCTCTCGCGGGGCCTGCTTGCAAGGTGACGTCTGGGCACGTGGTGCGGAGGACTGGGTCCTGCGCGGCAAAGGCCTGTGAACCCCGTCAGGTCCGGAAGGAAGCAGCGGTAAGCAGATCCCTTTGGGTGACGCAGGGCAGCCTGGTCTGAGCCGGCGGCCTGGGCGCCCTCGCATAGAGCGCAACAACAGAGGGTGCACGACCACTCTTGGTGCAGCGGCGGGAGACCGTTCTCGCCGTTCTGCAGCCCGGGAAGAGGCGATGCCACAACGCGTGATCGTGGTCGGCGCTGGGGCCGCGGGCCTGATGGCAGCGGGGCGTGCTGCCGAAATGGGCGCAGCGACGGTGCTGCTAGAGGCCACGGCGCAGCCCGGCAACAAACTAGGCCTTTCTGGCGGTGGGCGTGGCAACGTGGCCGCTGACGTGGATGTTGATGTCTGCCTCGCTCACTATTACCCCTCTGGGCAGTTCTTGCGAAACACCTTTTCGCGCTGGGGTGTGCTGGAACTGCGCCAGTTCCTCGCTCGCATCGGCGTGCCCACCATCGTTGACGGTCAGCAGCGCGTCTATCCTGCCAGCGAAAAGGCTGGCGACCTGGTGGTGGCGTTGCTGAGGCACGCCAAGGAGCAGGGGGCACAGGTGCTGACCGATTGGCGCTGTTCCCACATTCTGACCGAGGGGGCGCGCGCCGTAGGCGCAAGGGCGATGGATGGGCGATCGTTGATGGGCGATGCGGTGATCCTGGCGACGGGTGGGGTGACCTATCCCGAGACGGGCTCTCGTGGGGATGGCCTACGCATGGCGCGGTCCCTGGGGCATACGGTCTCGCAGCCGCGTCCAGGGTTGACACCGTTGCTGGTGGATGACCCAGCACTGGCGGAACTGGCGGGTGTGAGCCTGAGCCGCGTTACCTTGACGGCCAGGCGTCAGGATGGCAGCCTAGCGCAAACCAGTGGCCCCATGGTGTTCACCCATCGCGGCATTTCAGGGCCGGCAGCGCTGGATCTGAGCGTCCGCATCACCCGCGATCTTGCCGGTGGGGAGGTGGGCGCGGCGATGGATCTGCGATCGAGCCTCAGTGCTGATATCGACGAGCATCTGCGGCGTGAGCGGCTGGTGATCGGGGGGCGGCCCCTCCGGAGCGTCATCGGCGACCTGATGCCACGGCGGCTGGCTCTGGCGCTCCTGGCGGGATGCGCTATCGACGCCGGCAAGCAGGTCGCGCAGCTAACCGCACAGGAGCTGGATGCGCTGGTGGGCCGCGCCTCCGCGTGGCCGTTGCGGATCTCGGGCACGGGACCGTTGCGCTCGGCCATGGTCACCGTGGGTGGCGTGGCGCTATCCGAGGTGGACCCGCGGACGATGGCGTCGCTGCGCGTGGATGGGCTGTATCTCTGCGGAGAGTTGCTCGATTTGGCTGGCGACACCGGCGGGTACAACCTGTTGATGGCCTTTTCGACGGGATGGGCGGCTGGCGATAGCGCTGCCCGCCCCGCAGAGCCGAGGTAGGAGCTTTTTGGGTCAACTTGACGTCTCGCGAAAGCGCACCATCGTGCCCGATCTGACGCGCCCTGTGGCGGCGCTGCGTTGGCTACTGCCGACGCTGATTTTGGCCATGGCCTGCGCTTTGCTGATCCGCCTCTTTCAGAATGGGCGCGAGACCGTCTGGCTGGAGATCAATGGCATGCGGGTGGCGCATCAGACCTACCAGAGATCGGCTGAGGCGGTGCTGGAGGAGCTTGGCCTGCCGCTGGCCACCACTGACAGGGTGCAGATGCCCGCCAGCGAGCCGTTCCTAGACGGCGAGCCCATCCGCATCCACCTGGCACGGCAGGTGACGGTCGTGCACGATGGCTACACGACCACAGGGCTGGTCGAGAGCCTCGATGTCGCCGGGGCCCTGGATGAGATGGGGATCGTGGTTGGGCCGTCGGATCGCGTGTATGTCGGCGACCTCGCAGTGGACCTGGCGAACGACCTGCCCGCGGGTAGTACCAGCCTACCCACGGGCCCCACCTCCCTTGTGGCCGAGCTGCGACAGCCGTTGCACTTGAGCGTCCAGCGGGCGGTGCGGGTGACTCTGCACGAGAGTGGTCTGGCTGCTCCCTTTGTGACGGCCGCGCGCACCGTAGGCGAGGCGTTGAGCGAGCGCGGGATCACCCTGTACGAGGCGGATCTGGTACGTCCCGCGGCCGAGACGCTGATCTCAGAGGGACTTACCATCCAGCTGGAGCGTTCATTGCCCGTCAGCCTACAGGCTGATGGCGCGACGGTCTCGTTGCGCACGCGAGCCCAGACAGTTGCTGATCTGCTTGCCCACCTAGGGATCACGCTGGGGCCCAAGGACTATGTGACGCCGAACGTCGAGGCGCCGCTGGTGGCCGATCTGCGGGTGGAGGTCGTGCGCATCTCTGAGGAATATTATGTGGAAGAGATTCCCATCGCCTACGAGGTGCGCCAGGTGCCCGATCCCGAGCTAGAGATCGACCAATGGCGCGTCGACGACTGGGGGCGTGAGGGAGCCCTCCGTCGCCGCGTGCGGGTGCTCTTTGAGAATGGGCGCGAGCAGTACCGCACCGAGGAAGAAGAGTGGATCGCCCTGGAGCCACAGGATCGCATCATCCGCTATGGGACCATGATCGTCACGCGTAGCGAGTCGACGCCTAGCGGCACCATCACCTATTGGCGCAAGTTGCGTATGCTGGCCACGTCCTACAACGCTCCCACCGCTGGCAAGGCCATGGATCACCCCCAATATGGCATCACCAGGGTGGGCCTGCGTGCCAGGTATGGCATCATCGCGGTGGACCCCAGGGTCATCCCGTTGGGGCAAAACATGTATGTGCCCGGCTATGGCCAGGGGCTTGCTGCCGATACGGGCGGCGCCATCAAGTGGCGGCGCGTCGATCTCTGCTATGACGACCACAACCTGATTCTCTGGCATCGCTGGGTGGACGTGTACCTCCTCGGGCCCGTGCCCTCCCGCGACCAGATCCTCTGGATCGTCCCCAACTATCCCAGCGAGACGGGCTAGCCGATGGCATCCATCCGTCGTCTCTTGGCCAAGCACGGCATCGCACCCTCCAAAGGGTTGGGTCAGAGCTTTTTGGCCGATCAGGCCGTCACGCATGCCATCGTCGCAGCGGCCGATTTGACCCGAGCCGACACCGTCCTGGAGATCGGCCCCGGCCTCGGCCTGCTGACGCGGCAACTGGCCGAGGTGGCCGGATTGGTGGTGGCCGTCGAGCTGGACGGCCGCATGGTGGGCGTTCTGGAAGAGGAGCTGGGTGATCTGGGGAACCTGCGGCTGGTGCAGGGCGACATCCTGGAGGTTGACCACGTTGCTGCGCTGGTAGCCGCCACGGGTGTGCGCGAGGACGAGCTCTGCTATCTGGTGGTGGCGAACCTGCCCTACTATATCACGTCGCAGGCGATCCGACGTCTCCTGGAAGCGCGGGTGCCGCCGTCGCGGATGGTGCTCATGGTCCAGCGAGAGGTGGCGGAGCGCATCGTGGCTCAGCCTGGGGAGATGAGCCTGCTCTCGCTGAGTGTGCAGCTCTATGGCCAGGCGAGGGTCGTGCGCAGGGTGCCCGCCAGCGCTTTTCACCCGCGCCCCAAGGTGGACTCGGCTGTTCTGCGGATCGATCTGCACGAGGCGCCCTTGGCTGGCGAGGCGACGCGGGAACGGCTCTTTCGGCTGGCGCGGGCGGCCTTTGGCCAGCGGCGGAAACAGATCCATAACAGCCTATCAGCCAACCTGCCTATGGAGAGCGAGGCCGTACAAGCCCTCCTGCGCGATAGCGGTATCGATCCCCGTCGTCGCCCCCAGGCGCTATCGGTGGCCGATTGGATCGGGTTGGCGGAGGCGTTTGGCGGCTAGCCCCCGTCGCCATCCCAGGCTGCCGGCACGGCGCGTAGTACGGTGCAGCCTGTCGTGGCCTCGCATGGCCAGCCGGCGATGACCGTGAGCCATTGCTCCTCGGTTTGGGCGAACCAGGTCGACTCGGCGGGTACATCGCTGGCGGTATCCAGTTCGCCATAGCGCCACACCTCGATGATGGCGTAGCGATATGGCACGACCCCCACCCAGACGTACAGCCGATCTCCAGGGACCAACCGCTGCAGCGGCTGCAACAGGGGATTGGTCACGTCGGCTGGCCCCGAGATGATCAGGTTGCCGGCGTGGCCCGGCCGGGCGGAGCCGAGATGGTACACGGCCCCCTCCAGCGCGTCAGGAGGGAGGCGGTGAGCCTCGTCCGGCTCGACGGGGCTGAGGGGCGCATCCAGGCCCACGGC
>CAZUZB010000156.1:0-1685 GCA_964624695.1 uncultured Anaerolineales bacterium
ACGAACCCATCCACCACCAGGCGGATGCTCTGATCGGCCACGCGGTAGCCCTCGGACTGGGTGGAGATGGACGAGAAGAACGTCTCGCTCTTGTCGCCGAACAGATCCACCTCGGCAAAGACGCCAGAGGTCTCGACGGCGACGCCGATATCCTCAGGGACGCGGACGGTCACATCCTGCACGAAACCGGCCGTGCGGATGCGGGTCTCGCCCAGAGGGATCTCGGCCTGGGTGAAATCCAGATCCACATCGCCGATGAGAGCCAGGATCTCTTCATCGGTCACGTCCCAGGGGCCCGAGCGGTCGACGTCGCCGATGAACCGCTGGGTCACCCTGGCATGGCGATCGGGGTCGCGCGGGCGCAGGACCACCCAAACGCCCAAACCGATCAGGATCAGGGGAAAGAGCAGCTTCCAGACGCTGACGCCGAACCACGACGCCACGAACAAGAGCGCGCCCAAACCGATCAACACGACGCCCGCCGTCAACTGGTTCTTTCGCTCCATCGGCACTACCTCCCTGGCACTCGCGACATCTACTCTCTGTACGCAAGCGACAGGCTGGCGTTGCGCCGATACGACGTGACAGGAAAAGAGGGCGAGCCCCCGGGGGCTCGCCCTCTGCTTCAGGCGGAGATGCTCTAGTTGCTGAGGGTGAAGGCGATCTCCAGGCCCTCGACATAGTTGAACACCTGCACGATATAGGTGCCCGCGGCCTCGCCCGTCAAGCTCGCCGTGCGGACGCCGTCCGCGACGGTGGAGCCGAGCGACCAACCATCAGCGCCGTAGACGGTCATGCCGATGCCGGCGCGGTAGGTGGGATCGTCCGGGGCATAGGTGAGGGTGAGATCCATGTCCGACTCGCCGTCGTACTCGATCTCGAACGTGACAAAGGCGCCGGCGCGCGAGCCGACCAGCGTGCCTTCCTCGAACACGGCCTCGGTGGCCGCGACCTCTTCGGCCTCATCGGCCTCGTCAACGACGGCAGCCTCCTCGACCTCCTCGACGTCCTCAGCCGCGGCGGGCAGGCCCTCGGCGGCGATGGTGTAGCTCACCGTGACGTCGCCATAGTTGTACACCTGCACCAGCCAGGTCTCGGCCGTGCTGGAGCTGTACATGAGCTCCTTGGCGGCGCCAGCGGCCGCACCCGTGCCGATAAAGAAACCGTCGTCACCGTAAACGTTGAACCCGACGGCCATGAGGGTGGCGGGATCGCCCGGGGCAAAGTCGATGCGGATGTTCACGGCCACATCGTCGCCCGGATACTCGATGACATAGTAGTCAAAGCTGCCACCACGGCTGCCGGCCAGCGTGCCCGCTACGGGGCTGTCATCGGCGAGAACCACCGGCTCGGCGGCCTCTTCTTCGACGGGAGCCGAGATCAGCTCGGCCTCGACCACCTCTTCGGCCTCGACCTCGTCCGCCTCTTGCGCGAGCACTCCGCCAGCCAGGCTGAGCGTGAGCACCAACGCCATGAGTAGCGTCAACCAACGTCGCTTCTGCATGGGTAACCTCCCACTAGTGCTGCTACCTCCGGGTAGCTATGGCCTACGCAGGATCGGCCCCAGAACATCACGTTCTCGTTTCGATATCGCTGCCTGCCTGCGACAGGCGCTCGATGAACGCAGTCGGTGGCGCCGGTGTGTTGGCGCGACCGCCGCGAGACATCCGACCTATTCGTGGGCA
>CAZUZB010000156.1:1785-4371 GCA_964624695.1 uncultured Anaerolineales bacterium
GCCGGTGTGTTGGCGCGACCGCCGCGAGACATCCGACCTATTCGTGGGCAAGGGCAGCCCTGCCCACGCCCGGTATGCGCCCCATGGCGCACTATACCCAACATAGGAACGTAGGGCATCGATCAGGTATTCGGTTGAGCGGACCGAATTGGCGCGAAAAGCCGCCAATCTGCCCGCCCTACCCTGCAGGTCTACCAGCCACCAACCTACTGGGTGAGGCGATAGTTGATCTCTAGCCCCTCGATATAGTTGTAGACCTGCACCAGATAGGTGCCGGTGGGCGCGCCGTCGATGAACACGGCCCGTTCGCCATCATAGATGCGGGCCTGGCGCTGCCATCCATCGGGTCCATAGACCACCATGCCGACGCCTTGGCGGATGGTGGGATCGTCCGGACCATAGTGCAAGACCAGCCCCAGGTGCTGCCCGCTCTCATAGGCGACCTCATGGAAGGCATAGGCGCCTCCGCGAGAGCCCACCAACGTGCCGGCCGCGTCCAGCGGCAGGGAGGCCTCCTCGTCGAGCGCGTCTGGCGACGGCGTTGCCACCGCGGCCGCGGGGCGCGTGGGCAAACCCTGCACCGAGACCGTATAGCCCACCGTGAGGCCCTCGCCATAGTTGTAGACCTGGATCAACCAGGTGGCGGGCTGGGTAGCGCTGGCCCGAACCTCTTTGGCATCGCCAGCGACCTCGCCATGGCCCAGCAGCTCGCCATCGGGGCCATAGACGTTCAAGCCGACCGCCAGCAGCGTGGCCTTGTCGCCCGGAAAGAAGCTGACGTGGATGGTGACCTCTTTGTTGTGGCCTGGATACTCGATGGCATAGTACGCGAAACTGCCGCCACCGCGGCCCGTCAACGAGCCGCTGGCCGGGCTACCGGTCCAGATCCAGGCAGGGTCCTCGGGGCTGGCGCCCTGAGCCGAGGCTCCGCCGACCAGCGCCAGCGCCAGCATTGCCACCAAGAGCGAGACAAGCCATCGTCGTGTACGCATCGCGACCTCCCTAGCAGCGCGCTACCGATCCAAGGCGACGGGGCCGGCCGTAGCATAGGCCCGCGCAGGGTTGGCCACCATGAGCTGTGACCAGGTGGCGTCGTCCACGCCTGCCTGCGCCAGGCGATGGCGGAACGCGGTCAGGATGGTGGTGAACGGGCGGACGGTGCCGCCGTTGGGCTCTCCCACCGCGTACCAGCCGGCATCCTGGGAGAGGAGGATCTGGTCGATCCAACCCCTGTCCAGTGAACGTTGCAGCAGCTCGATATGTTCCTCTATGTCACGCGTACCGATGGCATCATATTCGATCCAGGCGCCCAATTCGGTGATCTCGGCCAAAGCATCCAGGGAGCGGATCTGGTCGGCGTGGACCACGACATAACGCGAGAGATCCATGCCCAGCGCCTCGGCGGCAGCGAGGCTCTCCAAGGCGGCCTGGGCCTCGCCGGTGTGGGAGGCAACAGTCAGCCCGGTGGCCAGGTGGGCCAGGGCGGCGGCCTGGACGATCTTGCGCTGGGTGGGATCCAGCGGGCCGGGGTTGACGGCGATCTTGATGAAACCGGGGCGCACGGGGTCGCCGTCGGCATCGGGGACCGGGATGCCGTCCTCGTATTCGGCGATCCACTCGGCGGCGATCGCTTCGGCGGATAGTTCGAACGCTCGCGGCGGCAGGTAGGGCGGCTTGTACCAGCCGGTGTTGGTGAGGATGTGCAGCCCGGTGGCGATGGAGAGGCGGCGCAGGATGCCCACGTCGCGGCCCAGGTAGGCGGGCGTGGCATCGACAAAGGCCTGGACGCCCAGCGCGACCAGCTCCTCCAGGTAGGGCTGCATCTTGGCGACCACGGCGTCGGCGTCCCAACGGTGGGGGCCGGTGACCTCGGCGCCGCCGAAATCGACCAGGATATGCTCGTGAGCCAGGGTCAGGCCCAGGTCGGCCGGGCGGATCGGCCCGCGGACAGTGTGAATGGTGCCCATTTCGTCCTCCTCGTGACGTGGCGGCGCGCAGCCGACGGCCAGCCCCCAGGCCAGGGTGGCCGTCAGCCCCTGAAAAAAGCGGCGGCGCGTGACCATGCTGCTCCTCTTGACGTTGGTCGCTCGTCAGCCCTATGATGCGCTCGTGTTCCAACCCCATCTATAGGCAAAACCGGCGAGTATGGCAAGGAGGTGCCCATGGAGCTGGTGACGCGGGTGACAGCCGCCTCGGGCAAGGCGTACCAGATCGCGCCCGGCGGCGCAGTGACGGGGGGGCGGCAGTATATCGACCGCGACTATCGGTTTGATTACGTACCCGCGCTGGTGCGGGGGCAGACGCACATCCTGACGGCGGGCAACGACAAGATGATCGACGAACATGCCCCGTGCCTCCGGATCGAGCTCGGCGCGGCGGCGACGGTGTACGTGGTGTACGCCGACAAGCTGCGGGTGCTGCCGCGCTGGCTGGAGGGCTACTGCGACACTCGCGAAAAGATCACCCGCACGGACTCGAACCCCAGCACGCTCAAGGGGATCTTTACGCTCTTTTCCCAGGCGTTCGACGCCGGCGTGGTGACGCTGTACGGCAACCTCTCGGCGGCCATGCGCGACGACCCCACCT
>CAZUZB010000157.1:0-2944 GCA_964624695.1 uncultured Anaerolineales bacterium
AAGGCATCTGGTTGTGGCCCAGAAGACCGTGGGTTCGAATCCCACCGCTCACCCCAAAAGCTCGCAACGGGACGCATCAACCGATGCGTCCTTGTTTGTTCTAGAATACCCCCATCGCTCTCGTCCCGTCGCCCACACTCGCGGCCCAACCCCATTTGTGGTACACTCTTGTCACGTGACAAATCCCGCCATGGAGGATCCCCAATGAACATCTGCGTCGTCGGCACTGGCTATGTGGGGCTGGTCACAGGCGCCTGTTTCGCTGATCTCGGCAATCAGGTGGTCTGCCTCGATATCGACGAGCGCAAGATCGACCTGCTCCGCGAGGGCAAGCTGCCCATCTATGAGCCCGGCCTGGACGAGGTCGTCCAGCGCAACGCCCAGGCTGGCCGCCTCACCTTTACCACCTCCTACCCCGAGGCCCTTCAGGATGCCGAGGTGGTCTTTGTCGCCGTCGGCACGCCCTCGGGCGTCGATGGCGAGGCCGACCTCCGCCACGTCCGCGAGGTCGCCGAGACCATCGCCGACGTCGTCGAGCACGAGATCATCGTTATCAACAAGAGCACCGTCCCCGTCGGCACCGGCGACTGGGTCTCCGAGATCATGCGCAAGCGCTGCGGCGATGGCGTCCACTTTTCCGTCGTCTCCAACCCCGAGTTCCTCCGCGAGGGCAGCGCCGTCCACGATTTCATGCACCCTGACCGCATCGTGCTCGGCTCCGAGGATCGCGCCGCCGCCCAATGCGTCGCCCACCTCTACCTGCCCTTGCGCGCCACCGTCATGGTCACCGACCTCCGCACGGCCGAGATGATCAAATACGCCTCCAACGCCTTTCTCGCCACCCGCATCTCGTTCATCAACGAGATCGCCGCCATCTGTGACGAGCTCGGTGCCGACGTCAAAGAGGTCGCCTTTGGCATGGGCTGCGATCGCCGCATCGGCCACCATTTCCTCCAGGCCGGCCTCGGCTGGGGCGGGAGCTGCTTCCCCAAAGACGTCATGGCCCTGGCCCACATGGCCGAGATCCACGGCACCCATCCCCAGCTCTTGCGGGCCGTCATGGATATCAACCGCGCCCAACGCCGCCGCGTCGTCCGTTGGCTGCGTGACGCCCTCGGCACCCTCGATGAAAAGACCATCGGCGTGCTCGGCCTCTCCTTCAAGCCCAACACCGACGACGTCCGCGAATCCCCCGCCATCGAGGTCATCCGCATGCTGCAAAACGAGGGCGCCCAGATCCGCGCCTGCGATCCCCAGGGCCTGGAGACCGCCGCCGCCATCCTGGATCACGTCGCCTTCTGCCAGTCGCCCTACGAAACCGCCCAGGGCTGCCATGCCCTGGTCTTGGCTACCGAGTGGGAGGATTTCCGCTACCTCGATTGGCCCCGCATCCGCGCCGCCATGCAGGGGCGGGTCCTCATCGATGGCCGCAACTTTTACGACCCCGAGACCATGGCCCAAGCCGGCTTCGACTATCGCCCCATCGGCCGCGGCATCCGCCTCAACCCCCAGAACCCCGCCACCATCTAGACGCACAACGAGGCGAGCGGCGAATCTCGCCGCTCGCCTCGTATCGCCCTTTTGCCAGGCTAGGCCACGAAATGCTGGAACGTCGGCAAATAGTCCTGGTTCTGCGCCAGCATCTCGTTCACCATGGCGCGGATCTCCGCCAGCGAGAGCAACGACGCCGTCAACGGGTCGTACGCGATGCTGTGGAACACCTCCATCGGGTCGCCCGTCAGGCAGGCGTCCACCGCCATCTCTTCGCAAGCGATGCTCAGGTTGTTCAGCGCCGCGCACTGGGGCGGCAGCGCGCCCACGTGGATCGAGTTCAGCCCCCGCTCGTCCGCATACACCGGCACCTCCACGCAGGCGTCCTCCGGCAGGTTGGTGATCAGCCCCTTGTTCGGCACGTTGCCGTTGAACTTGAACGGATCCCCGCCCAGGTACGCGTTCACGATGGACGCCGCATACTCGTGCCCCCGCGCCAGGTTCAGCGGCTCGGGATTGTTGATCCACTCCTCGATCGAGTCCTCCCAGGTGTCCTCCCGGTGCAGATACTGCTTCAGAATGTAGGCATACTCGCCCGGGTTCCAGCCCGTGCCGTCCGTGCAATAGCGCTCGATCAGGTCCGGTCGCTTGCGGAACCACCAGTTGTACTCGGAGTTGTGGCCGCTGGATTCGGTCACATACAGGCCCAGGTGCAGGAACATCTCGTTGCGCACCTGCTCCTCGTTATACACCTCCGGCCGCTCCATCGCCTGGCGGATCAGCGGGTAGGCGTCCTCGCCGTTCCAATCGAACTGGGTGTACCAGGCCTGGTGGTTGATCCCCGCGCACACATAGCTGATCTCGTCATGGGGCGCGCCGATCCAGTTGGCCAGCATGCCCGCCGTCCCCTGCACGCTATGGCACAGCCCCGAGACCTGGATGCTGGTCTCCCGCTGCATGGCGCGGCACAGCATCGCCATCGGGTTGGTATAGTTCAGCAGGATCGCCTTGGGGCAATAGCGCTCCATATCGCGGCAGATGGCGATCATCTCGGGGATGGTGCGCAGCGCGCGGAACACGCCCGCCGGCCCCCGCGTATCCCCCACGTTGATATCCACGCCGTACGCTTTGGGGATCTCGATGTCGTACCGCCACACGTTCACGCCGCCCGACAGGATGGTGCAGATGACCGCGTCCGCCCCCTCCAGCACCTCTGTCCGATCCGTCGTCGCCACGATCCGCGCCGGATACTTGCCCTCGTCCACGATCCGCTGGCACGCCTTTTGCGACCACGCCAGCCGCTGCGGGTCGATATCCACCAGGGCGATCTCCGCATCGTGCATGGTGTCAAAGGTCAGCACGTCGCGGACCAGCCCCCGCGTAAAGCCAAAGCTCCCGGCGCCGATGAACACGATCTTGGCCATGCTGTCGCTCCTTGTTCGTCCAACTCGCG
>CAZUZB010000157.1:3044-4307 GCA_964624695.1 uncultured Anaerolineales bacterium
ATACTATAATCATCACGCAACCACGCCCCAGTAGCTCAGGCGGATAGAGCAACTGCCTTCTAAGCAGTCGGTCCCGGGTTCGAATCCTGGCTGGGGTACTGCTGCGAAACACCATCCCATAGCCGCCGCCAACGCCCGCCACTTCGGCTCTCCGCAGCCCTGACGAGCCTCACGGCGCCCCATCTGGTGACACGAAGGCCAAATGACCACCCCACCCACCCTCGCCCGCCTGGATGCCGCCCTCTGGGGCCTCGTCGCCCACGCCCTGCGCCTCAGCCTGCGCAACCCCGGCCTGGCCTGGTACCTGCTGCGCGCCCGCACGCACCTCCGCCGCGCCCAACGCCTGCGTGACGCCGCGGCCGCCGACGGCCTCCATGTGCCCCCCATCGTCATTGCCAGCATCACCCGCCGCTGCAACCTGCACTGCGCCGGCTGCTACGCCTTTGCCCAGCACGCCCAGCGCGCCCCCGAGCCCGAGCTCACGCCCGACCAGCTCTGGGACGTCGCCCGCCAGGCCCGCGACCTGGGCGTCTCCGTCTTTCTCGTCTCTGGCGGCGAGCCCTTCCTGCGGCCCGAGATCCTCGATATCGCCGCCGCCATGCCCGAGCTGCTCTTTCCCGTGTTCACCAACGGCTACCTCATCGATGACGCCCTCATCGCCCGCCTGCGCGCCATCCGTAACCTGGTCCCCATCCTCAGCCTGGAGGGCGCCCCCGCCGATACCGACGCCCGCCGTGGCCCCGGCACCCACCATCGCGTCCTCGCCACCATGCGCGCCCTCACCCGCGCCGGCGTGCTCTGCGGCACCTCCCTCACCCTCACCCGCCGCAACCTCGAGCTGGTCATGGCGCCGTCCTACGCCCGCGACCTGGTCCAGCAGGGCTGCCGCCTCTTTATCCTGGTGGATTTCGTCGCCGCCGAGCCCGGCACCGACGACCTGACCCTCACGCCCCAGCAAAAAGCCGCGCAGCGCGACCTCCTGGCCGAGCTGCGCCGCACCGTGCCGGCCCTCTTTGTGGCCCTCCCCGGCGACCCCAGCGTCTTTCAGGGCTGCCTGGCCGCCGGGCGCGGCTTTGTGCACATCAGCCCCGAGGGCCGCGTCGAGCCCTGCCCCTTTGCGCCCATCTCGGCCCACGGCCTCAAAGACACGCCCCTGCGCGATGCCCTCGCCTCCCCCTTTCTCGGCGGCATTCGCGCCAGCGGCATCCTGCAACGTCCCTACCAGGGGAGCTGCTCCCTCTGGCGCCACCGCGCCTGGGTGCG
>CAZUZB010000158.1:0-2529 GCA_964624695.1 uncultured Anaerolineales bacterium
ACCCAGGCCACCCGCTCGATGACCGAATCGGGCATCACGTTATCGGACACGCCCAAGATGAACGCGTCGCCCGGCGCCACCACGTCCAGCACCTGGTTCACCTCGGCCCGGAATTCCTCCTCGGGCACGCTGGGCGCAAATAGCAGCGACGGCAGCCCGCCCCAGATGATCACCCGCGTGCCCCACGTCTCGCGGGCCTGCTCCAGCGTGAACGGCACCATCGGCGCCGTCACAAAGCACTCGACCATGTCATAGCCCGCCCGCTCGATCAGGCGAGCGATGCGCGACGTGTCATTGTCGGCGTGCAGCGCCACGGCCTTGCCGGCGGACTGCATCCGCGGATTGAATTCCTGATAGTAGGGCAGGATGTACCGCTCGTACATGCGGGGCGGGGTATAGCTGGACGAGTGGTGTACCCCGTGCAGCAGCAAACGGGCCGGCGATGCCTCCAGCACCGGCCAATAACGGTCGCGCTCCACCTCGGTCATCACGGCCAGCAGATGCTCCACCTCGCGGCGGTGGTCCTGAAGCTGCAGATAGCCGTCCTCGTACCCGGCGCCTTGCAGCAAGAACCAGTGAAAGGGCGCATCGCCGACCGACACCATCGGCAGGCCCTCGTCGCCGATCCCGGCGTCATAGGCGCGGTACGCATCATAGGTGGCGTCCCAGTAGCTATGCTCGGCCACCCATTCCCACACGCGATAATCGTCCCGGCCCTTGAGCAACGGCTCCTTGACCCGGCCGCCCATGTCCAGGCCCCGCAACGTCTCCGAGCCGTGGCTGACCTGGCGGACGCTCCCGATGGGCGTGTGAAAGCTCAGGATCTCGAGCCCGTCCTCCAGCCGCCGCTCCACGGTGACGCCCTCGTAACGCAACTGCGCCACCTGACCATCGCGGGCGGGCGTGCCGCACCCCAGGGCGCGCTCCACCTCGCGTAGCGGCATCCCCTCCCACTGGGGCGGCAGCGTGCCCGTGGCGCGACGGGCGTTGTACCAGAGCAGCAGCCGTGGCACCCAGGGGACGCGATCCGGCGCGGCGCCGTCGAGGATGGCGAGAAGACGTTGGCGCGTGTGCATGGCAGCTCCTTCCGTTGCTGGGCGCTGGCAGGGTTCGCGGTGGCGGTCATCGTAGCCGAACCGCGTCGAGCTGCCAAGGCGCTCTCCACGAAAACCCCACCGATTCTTGACACGACCGCCCACCACGCTTACCATAATACGTAAGTGACAACCAGGATCGGTCGCGTTCGACCTGTGTCTCGGACGGAGGTAGCTATGCGGAGCAAGAGCTTGGTATGGATAGGTCTGCTGTTGGTGGTCTCTGTGGCGTTGACGGGGTGCTGCGGCGCGGCCAGCCTGTTCTCGGCCAGCCCCACCGATGCACCGCCCCAGGTGGTGACCGAGGTCGTCGAGGTCGAGCGCGTGGTGACGGCCGTGCCCGAGCCTACGCCGGTGCCGCCCGCGCAACTCGTGGGCGAGGTGGTGGCGGGCGATGCCGTCTTGCCCTCCATCTATGAGCACGCCAACCCGGCCGTGGTGAATATCACCTCCTTGACCCGCCTTTCGCAGCTCTATGGCCGCTACTACCAGCCTAGCCCCAACCAGGACCAGGAGGACACCCTGGTCCCGCAGGGCGAGGGGTCGGGTTGGGTGTATGATCTCAATGGCCACATTGTCACCAACAACCATGTGGTGGCCAGCGCCGAGCAGGTTCAGGTGACCTTTTGGAACGACGTGACCGTCATCGCCGAGGTGGTGGGCACCGATCCCGATAGCGACCTGGCGGTCATCCGGGTGGATGTGGACCCCGAGCTGCTGCATCCCCTCAGCCTGGCCGATTCCGACCAGCTCCAGGTCGGCGCCCGGGTGGTGGCCATCGGCAACCCGTACGGCCTGGAGGGCACCATGACCAGCGGCATCGTCAGCGCGCTGGGGCGCCTGATGCCCACCTCATCGTCCTCCTCGGGCGGGTCGTACACCCTGCCTGACATCATCCAGACCGACGCCGCCATCAACCCGGGCAACTCGGGCGGGCCGTTGCTGGATCTCAACGGCAACGTGGTCGGCGTCAACACCGCCATCACGTCATCCACCGAGGGGTTCACCGGCGTGGGGTTTGCCGTGCCATCCAGCATCGTCGCCAGGGTGGTGCCCGATCTCATCGCCCAGGGCTACTATGAGCACCCCTATCTGGGCGTGACCACCTTTACCCTGGTGCCGGCCTATAACCAGGCCGCGGGCCTGCCCGAGAATCAGCGGGGCGTGCTGGTCTTGGAGGTGGCCCGGGGCGATCCCGCTGCGCAAGCCGGCCTGCGCCCCTCTAGCGAGACGATCGAATATCTGGGCTCGTCGGCGCCGGCGGGTGGTGACATCATCGTCGCTATCGAGGACCAGACCGTGAACAAGTTCGACGATCTGATCTCGTACCTGACCCGCAAGGTGGACGTCGGCCAGCGCATTACCCTCACGGTTCTGCGGGATGGCGAGCGGGTGGAGGTCGAGGTGACCGTCGGCGCCCGCCCCAGGAGCTAGG
>CAZUZB010000158.1:2629-4278 GCA_964624695.1 uncultured Anaerolineales bacterium
TACATCCGCAGACAGGCCTCCACCGCCAGGTCGAACAAGCCCTGGCGGACGTCGTGCCGGTCGTTCCAGCCCCGGTGGTCCCAATCGCTGCCCGATACGTCATCGCCGGCATACAAGAGCTGCCCCAGCCGCACGCCGCGAAAGGCCGCCACCCCGAACAAGGCGGCCGCTTCCATCTCCACGCAGAGGCAACCCTGTTCCCGCCGACGAGCCACCTTGCCGGGCGTCTCGCGGTAAAAGGCGTCGGTGGTCCAGGTCAGCCCAGCGTGATAGGGCAGCCCGCGCGCTTGCAGCGTGGCCTCGATGGCGACCACGGCCTCGGGATGCGGCTCGGCGGGCGCGGCGGGCGGCAAATAGTGGTAGGACGTGCCCTCGTCACGGATGGCGCCCGTGGGCACGATCAGGGTGGCGACGCGCAGCTCGGGGCGCAGCGCGCCGGCGCCGCCGCATACCACGAACCGTTCGCCGCCGCGGGCGATGGCGTGCTCTAGCAGGCCGGCCGCCAGCGGCGCGCCCACGCCAGGGTGGAACAGCGCCAACCGCTGCCCCTGGCGCTCCATCAGGTAGAGGGGATGCCGCCCCATCTCGCTGCCCTCGCTGCACAGCTCGGTGAGGGCGCCCTCGGCCAGCAGGGCGTCGATCACCTCCTGGAAAAAGCAGACCACACAGCGCGCTGGCATCGCCTCCAGGCGGCTCACCAGGGCGCCCGGCTCGATGATGGCCGGGCAGGCGGGATCGAATTCGAGGATCGGGTGTGTCGTGGCATCCATGCTGAATCTACCTCCCGTGGCTGGTCCTAGCGCGCCATGTCGGGCTGGCTACCAGTTGCGCGCGACCAGCGGCAAAACGAGTTGCGGCTCGATGTGGGTGGCCAGCCACAGCGAACGCTCCACATCCAGCCGCCCGGCGCCATAGGAGGCGTCGTGGCCTTGGGCGCCCAGGTCGCGGGCGCCGGCCTGCAAGAGCATTCGCAGGCGCGCCGTGGTCAGCAGCATGTCTGGACGGGCCGCCGGCTGGCGCGCCAGCATCATGGCGGCAGTGCCGGCCACATGGGCGGCGGCGACGGCGGTGCTGGCACGGGTGGTATAGCCCCCGCCGGTGTTCAGCACCAGAACGCCCGAGGTCTGACCCGCTGTGGTCCCGCCAGGAGCCGCCAGGGCCACGCCGGTCCCATAGCGCGAGGTCGGCGCCAGGGTGTCATCCCACGTGGTGGCCGAGATGGCCAGCACATGGGGCGAGGAGGCGGGATAGCCGACGGTCGCGGCGCCCGAATCGCCCGTGCCGGCGACGATCAGCGCGCCCTGGGCATGGGCGTTGGCCAGGGCGTTCTCGATATCCTGGTGGTAGCTGATAGTGCCGCTGCCGTCGATCAGGATGACCTGGGCCCCTTGTGCGGACGCATAGGCGATGCCGGCTGCCAGGGCGTCGGCGCGCACGGCCCCCGAGTCCGCGGTGACGCGGATGGGCAGCACGCGGACGCTGGCGGCGTGGGCCATGCCGGCGAGCCCCACGCCATTGTCGCTGTTGGCGGCAATGATGCCGGCCAGGGCCGTGCCGCGGCCGATGGTATCCACGGGATTGTCAGCGTCGGGACGGGCATCATAGCCGGGCAGCAGCCGCCCGGCCAGCTCGGGGTGGGTGGCATCCAC
>CAZUZB010000159.1:0-1582 GCA_964624695.1 uncultured Anaerolineales bacterium
GTGGGCGTGGCCATCTTGCGGCTGTTTGGCACCACGCCCGAGGTGAGCCAGGGGGCGGTGTTCGAGCAGGCCCAGATCGCGCGGGCGGTGGAGCTGGGGCTGGGCGTGTCATCGCCTTCGGAGATCGAGCTGCTGACCGAGGACGACGCGGGCGCGGCCTACGCCGAGGAGATCATCCCGCTGCTGAGCTAGACCGCGATGCGGGTACCGAGATCCCGCACCTCGCGGCGGGTGAGGTTCTAGCTGTACTCGCGGAGGCTGGCGTGGGGGCGCCCATCCTCATCATAGTCCACCCGCGCATAGGTCAGGTGGTAGTGGACGTCGTCATGGTCGGCGTCGCGGATCAGCCTGCGCCAGGCGTCGGCAGGTTGGTGGCGTAGGTCCAGCATCCAGGTCCAGCTACCCGTGTTCATATAGACGGCGCCCCTGTCGAGCGGCTCGGCGGCGGGCAGGTGGGTGTGGCCAAAGAGCACCACGCAGGCCTGCTCCTGGCGCGCCTTGAGCTGGGCCACCTGCTTCATGCGGGCGTGCAGGCCGTGTTCCTCCAAGAGGCCGCGCACCAGCAACGGATCGTCGCCACCCTCTTCCTCGGCCAGCACGGCTTGCAGCGAGGGCAGGTTGATCAGCCCCTTCAGGTCATCCCCTTCGTGGGGGCACTCTGGCAAGCGCTTTGCATCGCTGGATGCGCTCTCCTCGCCCAGCTCGGCCTCGATGGCCTGGAGCTCGCGAGCCAACTGGCGGTTGGTGCGCGTCATCGGGCGGTGCAGCCACAGCCAGCGCGGCAGCAAGGGCGCGGCCAGCACGAGCATCCGCAGCGCGGTCCAAGGATCAAAGCGCAGCAGGTACCAGAGGATCGCCGAGGTGGGCTTGACGCTGCTGACCCAATAGTGCTGGCGCTCCAGGCGGTTGATGACGCGAATGTACATCGGTCCGCCGGGCACCATCCGTAGGCGCCGCGGATCTCGGGGGTGATAGGGCAGGTCAAAATCGGGATGCCGGTTCAGCGCGTCGGCGTACTCGCTGCCGTGCTCGATATAGACGCCCTCGCGGGAGACCGAACGCGACGGAAAGAGGACCAGGTCGTAGCGCTCGTCGGTGGCGCCCAGGGCGTCTCGGATGAGCGCCTGCACCGCTTCCCAATGGAGCTGCACATCGTGGTTGCCCTTGAGGATGGTGAGGGTGCGTCTGGGCCCATCGCTCTGGATAAAGCGGGCCAGCGCGTCGAACAGCGCGGCGTGGCCCTGGATGATGAGCCGCATGCGCCGGCAAGAGTCCTCCGCGCGGGTGCGGAGATAGCGGCGCACGGGATAGCGCTTGGTGGGGCAGAAGCTTTCGCCCTCGGGGAGCGCGGGCACCTGCCAGAACTCGAAAATGTCGCCATTGAAGACGAGCTCCATGGGCAGGTCACGCGCCTCGCTCTCATCCTCAAGTTGGTCGATCAAACCGATCAGCGCGGCGTCTTGGGTGAAATCCTCCAGGCGGTTGCCCTGGTCGGCGTACCCGGCGCCGATGTGCAGGTCGCTCAGGACGATCTTGGTGGCGGGCCATGGGGTTGAGCGCATGGTCGATGGCGGCTCCTTTG
>CAZUZB010000159.1:1682-4216 GCA_964624695.1 uncultured Anaerolineales bacterium
GCCTGGGAGCTCCTCAGCGACTATACCGATGGGGAGGATCTGCTGCTGGTGGCCTATGCTGCGCTGCTGATCGAGGACGATGGCCGCAGCGATGACTATACCCTATCGGCCTATGCGCCCGACGAGGAGGCGCTGTACGTGCTGCAGGCCACGGCCCAGCGCATCCGCTTTTACACGCTGCCCAGCCCCAACGCGCCCCCCACCGAGCCGATCGAGCGGATCGTGGATACGCCTGCGCTGGTGGCAGATGCCGTGGCCCAGATGGGCGAATGCCGCGAGGATCTCTCGTTGGGCATCAACCTGACCGACGAACGCGCCGATGCCTTGTGCAGCCAGCCGCGCTGGGCGGCCAAGGTCTCGCCCTATGCCGACTAGCCGTCGCGGCTGACCGCGTACGGCTGCCCCCGTCGACCTTGACAGGTAGCGAGCGGAGGACGACCACCGATGCGTGCCACCAAGATCGTGCTCGTCGGCGCCGCCAGCGCCAGTTTCGGCCCCAAGATGATCGCCGATGCCGTGCTGGCGCCGGGCTTGCGCGGCAGCACCCTGGCCCTGGTAGATATCGACGCCCAGCGGCTGGAGGTGATGGCCGCCTATGCTCAGCGCCTCAATGCGGCCTGCGATGCCGGGCTGAACATCACCCACACCACCGAACGGGCGCGTGCGCTGCCCGAGGCCGAGTTTGTCATCATCTCGGTGGCGGTGCGGCGTGACGAGCTGTGGAAGCTCGATTTCGAGCTCCCGCTGCGCCATGGCATCAAGCAGGTGCTGGGAGAGAACGGCGGGCCCGGCGGGCTCTCTCACACGCTGCGGAACGTCCCCATCATCCTCGACATCGCCCGGGATGTGGAGCGGCTAGCGCCCAACGCCCTGGTGATGAATTTCTCCAACCCCGAGAGCCGCATCGGGCTGGCCCTCAGCCGTTACACCGGCCTGCGCTTTGTGGGGCTGTGCCATGGCATCGGCATGGCCTACGAGTCGATCGGCAGGATGACCGGCATCCACCCGGACGATCTGACGGCGACCGCCGCCGGCCTGAACCACTTTTGCTGGGTCCTGGATGTGCGCCGCAAGAGCACGGGCGAGGATGTCTATCCGCTCTTGCGCCAGGCCGACGCCCAGTATGATCCCAGCTACTATCCCCTGACGCGCTGGCTGATGCGGCGGTACGGCTGGTATCCCCACCCATCGGACGATCACATTGGCGAGTACCTGGCCTACGCGCACACCTTTTGCGGGTTGGAGGGCTATGACTTCCGCGCCGCCGACCGCCGCCGCGTCGAGCGTTGGGCGCAGATCGTGCGCATCGCCGAGGGCCAGGATCCCGCTCCCACGCCCGAGGGCACCCCAGCCCTGGCGCCGTCTGGCGAGTTTGCCTTCCCCATCATCGCCTCGACGCTGGAGGACCGTCATCAGCGCATCGAGGCGGTCAACATCCCCAACGGGGGGCTGATCGCCAATCTCCCGGCGTGGGCCGTGGTCGAGGTTCCCGCTGTGGCGGCGGCCGATGGCGTCCGGGGCATCCAGGTGGGGCCATTGCCAGATGGGATTGCGGCGCTGCTCACCACCCAGGCGCAGGTGCAGCATCTGGCCGTGGAGGCCGCCGTGCACGGCTCGCGCTCGCTGGCGCTCCAGGCGCTGCTGGCCGATCCGGTGGTGACCGACGCCGACGCCGCGGAGAGAACCCTCGACGCGCTGCTCAAGGTTCACGCCGCCTATCTGCCCCAGTTCAGCTAACGCGAGCCGCCCTAGAGGGGCCAGAGCAGCTCGTCGCGCTTGGTATAGCTGGCGATATAGGCCGCGCTCAGCGTTGGCACAAAGGCCTGGCAGGCCGCCAGCTTGCGGGCATACTCGTCGTCGCGCAGCCGAAACTGCTCGGGCCGCCGGCCAAAGTGCACAGCGATCTCCTCCGAATGGAACCACGCCCCTGGCGGCGGCCAGGCACACCGCCGGTAGTAGACCAACGTCCCATAGATCTGCGGCGCGAGGGCGCGCCCCCCCGCAATCGCCAGCTCGTGACAGGCTCGCCGCGCAAAGTACGAGACGGCGCGATGGTCGGCGTGGTCGTCCCTGGGGTGATGGGTGAGCACCAGACCTGGCTGCAGATTGGCAAGCTGCTCCACCAGCAGCGCCAGCAACGCCTCCCCAGTAAAGGGCATGCCGGGCTGCAAGGCGTCGTCATAGGGCACATGGTCCACGTCCAGCAGGGGGTCCACAAAGGGCAGATCGCTGGAAGGAAAAAAGTCCTCCCGCATGGCCGGCAGGGTGCGGCTGCCGTCGGGCACGCCGATCACGCGCAGGTCGGCGATGCCGATCGCGTGGGCAAAGCGGCGCAGCTCCTCCAGGCGCAGGGCGCCCATCTCTATGGGCGAGAGCCCCGCGTGTGCGGTCGAGTGCAGCCCCTCGCCTCGCGTCACCTGAAAGAGGGCCACCGGACAGCCCTGGCCGAGGGCGCGTTGGGTGATGCCCGCCACGGTCTTGGGGTCGTCCGGGTGGGCCAGGATGATGGCCACGGGTGCGGGCGGGATCTGCAT
>CAZUZB010000160.1:0-4213 GCA_964624695.1 uncultured Anaerolineales bacterium
GTCTGCACCATCGGTGGTGGGTCTGGGATGCCCGTGGTGAACAAGGGTCTGCTCAAAGCGGGCTGCCGTGACATCGCCTCGATCGTCACCACCTTTGATAGCGGCGGCCATACGGGGCGTATGCGCACCGATGAACGGGGCCACGTCTTGGCCTTTTCCGACTACTGGCGGGCCCTGATGTCCCTCTGGACCGATGGCACCCACAAGAGCGCCTGGGAGGAGATGCTGCTCTTTCGCGATGGCCGTGGACGTAACTTTGGCAATGTCTTTTTCCAGTTCATGAGTGAAAAGGCTGGCTCGCTAACGGCGGTGCAGAGCCTGTTCCAGGATCTGACCGGCGCCCATCTACATGGACGGGTGATTCCCGTATCGCTCGAGCCGTCCGATATCGGCTTTTGCACCGCCAGTGGCCGGCGCTACCATGGAGAGCACCATCTCGATGAGCTGCGCATGTCTCTGGACCGGGTGACCCAGATCTGGCTAGAGCCCGAGGTGCCGGCGAATACAGAGGCTGTGCGCGCTCTGGCCGAGGCGGACCTGGTGGTGATCTGCCCGGGGAGCTTGTTCGGGTCCATCCTCGTGAACTTTATGCCCGGGGGGATGGTGGATGCCTTTCTCCGGAGCAAGGCCCCCAAGATCCTGCTCACGAACATCATGTCCGTCGCCAACGAGACCTGTGAGTGCACCCAAGACGAGTATGTAGGCCTCTTTGCCGGCTGCTTGCAAGAGCCCCACCCCTTTGATCTGGTCGTCATGCCGGATCTTGGCGCACTGGATTCCGACTTGTTGGCCCCGGTCTTGGAAAGTTACCGGCTGGAGCATTCGGTGCCCCTGCACTATCACCCCGCCAGCCCTCACGCGACGATCCTGGCGGACCTGGCCTTGGTCGAGCCGCGCTACGGACGGCTGCGGCATTGCGAGAACAAGTTGGCTGGGTTCTTTCGGGCTCTCTCGCTCTGAGCGATGCCGATTCGGAGTCTGTGACGTGCCACCTTTGTGGGCCACCGAGGAATTTACAGAAGCTTGACACTCGGGTGGCGCTAGGGCATTGACCCCTGACCCTGCTAGGCGTACGATAGGGCTGGCAGGGCGTGGAAATCATCCTCGTTTTGCCCTTGTGCGGCCGCTGATGGGCTGGCTCGCCACTATTGTTCGGACGCCCCGCGCGAGGCCGCGATCCTGGGCCAAGTTCGTAGCTGAGAGGTTCCCCCAATGCTTCCGCAAGGCGCGCTCGCCACAACCGAGGGTCGTCTGTGCTGCGCTGCCGGGCGGCGGTGCTTTCGATGGCCGGCGGCGATAGAGGGCTTTGTAGGTTCATCGAGGGCCGCCTCTGTCCCCCATGGCGTAGCCAGGCCGTCGGCGCCTGTCGCTCTAGGGCATACCCGGTGATGGCTGATATCGAGACGCGGGCCAAGCAGCACACTCTCGGGGAGTTGGTGGAGCCCGCCTCACGCCGCGTGCTCAACCCCGAAAGCCTAACCCTCTATGGCGGGCTCTGTGCAGACGCCCCGGTGCTCGTCATTCTGGCGGCTGGCAAGGGCACCCGTTTTGGTCACGAGCCCAAGTGCATCCAGCCGGTTCACGGTACGCCTCTGGCGCGCCACTCGATCGATGCTTTTCGCCGTTTCAGCTCGTCGCCGGTGATCTGTCTGGTGGGCTATCGCCACCAGCAGGTAGCTGCTGCGTTGGGCGCTGATGTCACCTATGTCCTATCCGACGACCCTGCCGGCGGCACTGCCTATGCCACCATGGAGGCGTTCAGCGTCCCCGGCCTTCTCGATGCCGATCCCCTGCTGATCGTCAGCATGGGCGATCGCATCGTGCCTCCTTCCACCTTTCGCAGCTTGTGGGAGACGCACTGCGCGGGCCGTCAAGAGGCGACCATCACATTCCTGAGCGCGATCTACGAGGCGCCCAAGCAGCGCGGCAAGGGGCGCGTGGTGCGCGATGCGGCCGGGCGGGTGCTGCGGGTCATCGAGGAGCGCGACATCGCCCGTGTCCACGATGAGGCGTCTCGGCGCACGCTGCTGGCTCTGGATGAAGGCAACTGCCCGCTGTACGCGGTGCGCGCGTCGACCCTCCACGCCTATCTGGGCCAACTGACCAACGACAACGCCCAGCGGCAGTACTATCTGACCGATATCGTCGAGGCCATCAGCGCTGACGGCGGCGATGTGCGGACCATCACCACCCGCGCGGGTGAGCCAGCTTATGATCTTCTGTGTGCCGACGTAACCCGGCCGCAGGATCTGGCCATGCTCGAGGGAATTCTGGCGACCTCGACAGGGCTCCCGCAGCCCGATGAGCTGGCTACGGAGGCGGCCGCAGACCTGATTGCGCGCGGGCGCCCGGCCGGGCAGGTGGCCTCCATCGCGCGACAGCTCCAAGAGCTGATGGCCACGGCCGAGCAGGAGGGGCTGGGATTCCGTCCCGACCAACCGGTTGCCATTGGGATCTCGGGCGGGCGGTTGCGGATCGCTTGTATGCATCCGGATATGGCTCGCTTTTACGGGCCCGCTTGGCAGATGCCCATCGGAGCCGGTCACGCAGAGGGTGGCGAGCAGATCGTCACACTGGTCCAAGAGACGGACGATGGATTCTTGCACCTCTTTCCCACGAACCCCGATTTCCGCGAGTGCGTGAACGATCTCCCCTGCGACGACGCGACCATGTATCCCGACGACGAGGTGGCCGATTGGCATGCCTATGAGGCTTTCGGGACGCGCCTGAGCGAGAGCTTGCTGCTATCGCTGGGCTATTTCTCCGATGAGGAGCTGGCGCAACGCCGCCGGAACGGGCAGCCGTTGCCGCCGTCGTCACTATGGGCGGGCAGCAACATGCGACGGCCCTTTGCGCTGGTGGGCAATGCCCTCGCTTCGTTGCGCACGCTGCGGGCGGGCACCCTGGGCGCGCGTGTGCAGGAACGCTTGGGGAAGGAGCATTTCCGCGGATTGCGCTTGGCCTGCACCGGCAACATCCCCCAGGGCGGCTTTTCCAGCTCGTCGGCGGTGACGCTGGCCACCAAGAACGCCATCAACGCGCTGTTCCGGCTAGGGATTCCGCCAGATCTGCTGGTACACCTGGCTTGCCAGGCCGAGTTTGGCACCGGAGTCCGTGGCGGCTCGCTGGATCAGGCCACCGAGCAAAAGGGACAGGCCGGCCTGGGCACGCTGATCTCTTCCAACCCTCGCGACAACTATCGCGTCATCGGCGCCTACCCCGTGCCCACCGATCGTTTTCGGGTGATCTATCCCTACAGCGTGGAGCGCGATCGCGAGGCATGGCGCTGGTCTTGGGGCGGGTACGGTCGGTCTGGTGCGCAGGGCCCGCTGACGGCTGGCGAGATGCGCAAGCTCACCGGCAAGGCGGCCGAGATCGCCGCTGTTCTGACGCGTCTGCCGCTCGAGACCGACTTTTTCCGCGAGGTCGAGGATGATCTGGTGGCCGACGGGTTGCTGACTGTCAAGAGTCGCCGCTGGATTGCCGATATCTTGCGCGGGCTCCCGTTGCGCGCGATCCGTGCCGAGCTCAAAGAGCGCGTCGACGAGCAGCGCGAGTGGTACGTGCAGCAGCTCATGACCATGGAGCACCTGGAGCGCGGCGCAGCCGAGCGCAAGGCGGAGGGTGCGCTGGACTCGCTCTGGGATGGCTGGCGTGACCCGATCCTGCGCCGCACGACCCTGGCGGGCGAGGTGGTGACCGAGGTCGGCGTGCCGCTGCGCGCCATGGTGGCCTACCTGTTTGGCGAGGTGACCAAGAACCTCTACCTAGTTCACCATCCGGCGGAGTGGATCGCCTGCGTGGGCCTTTCCCAGCGTGGCGATCGCTGTGTGACCATCGATCCCCAGCGACTGCCGTCGCGCGAGGCCATGGAGAGAGCGTTGGATTGGGAGCGCGGCCTGAGCGGGCCAGCCCTGATGGAGCGTTGGCTTGAGCGGTTCGGGGCCATCCCGTTCGACTATAACCAGGGGCTGGACGATGATGCC
This sequence comes from uncultured Anaerolineales bacterium, assembly GCA_964624695.1. GTDB lineage: Bacteria > Chloroflexota > Anaerolineae > UBA1429 > UBA1429 > DAIRUQ01. The sequence goes on from CAZUZB010000160.1 coordinate 3,987, forward strand.
CTGAGCGCTCCCGAGCCGCCGGCGTTCCACCAGTTGGAGGGTTCGGGGTTCTTCCGTGGCCTAGCCCTCATCGATTTGGCCGAGGCCATGCTGATCCGCGCCTTTGGCGAGCGGGCGGTGGCCGTTCGGGTGAACGCGGCTGGCCAGGGCGACTACTTTCAGGTGCATGTCGACACCGAGCGAGCGGATCCCGAGGCCGTCAAAGCGTTTCTGCAAGCTGCTTTCTA
>CAZUZB010000161.1:0-4181 GCA_964624695.1 uncultured Anaerolineales bacterium
CCGCGAGGGTGGCCGCACGGTGGGCGCCGGCGTCTTGACTGAGATCATCGAATAGGTGCCCGTCCGCTCGCATATGAGCGGCGAGGGCATGCCATTCTGGGTAGCTAGGCGGATAGATGGCAAAGAAAGCGGACCGGTTGGTCATCACACTCTCTTGCACCGAGTGCAAAGAGCGCAACTATACGTCTCAGAAGAATCGGCGCAACGACGCGGGGCGCATGACCCTGAAAAAGTACTGCCCTCGGTGTCGGGCGCACACGGAGCATCGCGAGGAGCGCTAGATGCAGGCCGGCCTGCATTCGCAGGCGAGTAGCTCAATTGGCAGAGCAACGGTCTCCAAAACCGTAGGTTGCGGGTTCGATTCCTGCCTCGCCTGCCTGATCATCACAACACCGCTCCGGTCTCGCGGATCCCAGGCGTCGCCGAGTTGGGAGGCATCGGGCCGGTGGTCGGTGTTGTTTCTGCCAGGAGACCGGGGCGCGGGTTCGCTCAAGGCACTTGGTCAAGTGAGGGCGCATGGCGCAGAAGCAAAAGCAAGCGCGTAAAAAAGAGAATCGGCTTGTGCGCTATCTCAAGGAGACGCGCGCCGAGATCGGCAAGGTGGTTTGGCCAACGCGCAAGCAGACCATTCACCTTACCGCTATCGTCTTTGGTGTGACGGCTGCCATGAGCGTTGTGTTGGGGTTTTTAGACTGGGTGTTTGCGCGGCTCTTTGGGCTGCTAATTCGGTAGGCGCTTGTCGCCCTGTTAGGACATGATGGTTTCAGAGGATCAGGATCGATCGCTAACTGAAGAGACTGCTGCCGAGGACGGGCTGGAAGAGCCCGGCCTGAATGACACGGGTGAGCAGCTTGGGTCTGCTGACGAGACGGTCTCCAGCGATGTCGACCCGGCCGTGGGCGCGGCGGTGGAGGACGATAACTGTCACTGGTACGTGGTGCATAGCTACTCGGGCTATGAGAACAAAGTCAAGCGGAATCTCGATCAGCGGATCGAGACGATGGGCATGCAGGATCGGATCTTTCGCGTGGTTGTGCCCACTGAGGAAGAGGTCGAGATCCGCGACGGCCAGCGAAAGACGAGCCGGAAGCGAGTTTTTCCTGGCTATATCCTGGTTCAGATGATCATTGACGAAGAGTCCTGGTATGTCGTCCGCAATACGCCGGGGGTGACTGGGTTTGTGGGGTCGGGCACCGAGCCCACGTCGCTGACTCCAGAAGAAGTCGAGAACATCCTCAGCCGGATGGAAGCGGAGCAGCCGCGCATCAAGGTCAGCTTTCGCATCGGCGAGACGGTGCGCATCACCGAGGGGCCCTTTGCCGAGTTCATGGCGGTGGTGGACGAGATCTATGCCGATCGGGGCAAGGTTCGCGTGCTGGTCTCGTTCTTTGGGCGTGAGACCCCGGTCGAAATGGACTTTTTGCAGGTCGAGAGAATCTAGTCTTCCCGTGCGCTGTTAGGGCGGCGGGACGCTGTGCCAGATCAAGTGAGGAACGGTATCCATGGCAAAAAAGGTCATCGCAAAGATCAAGTTGGCGATCGCGGCCGGCAAGGCTAACCCTGCGCCTCCCGTGGGCCCGGCTCTGGGCCAGCACGGCGTCAATATCATGCAGTTCTGCAAAGAGTACAATGCGCGGACCGCGTCGCAAGCCGGCATTACGGTGCCGGTTGTGATTACGGTGTTCGCGGATCGTTCCTTTGCTTTTGAGACCAAGACGCCGCCAGCCAAGGATCTGCTCTTGCGGGCGGCTGGGGCCCCCAAGGGTTCGGGCGAGCCCAACACCAGCAAGGTGGGGCGCGTGACGCACGCTCAGGTGCGCGAGATCGCCCAGATGAAGATGAAGGATCTCAACGCCGTCGACATCGAGGGCGCGATGCGTCAGGTCGAGGGCACTGCCCGTAGCATGGGCATTATTGTGGCCGACTAGCGTTCGCTCGACGAACGCCTAGCGTGGGAGGGGGCCCTGCCCCCGTTGGCACCACAAGGAGCAAGCAACAGCATGGCCAAGCATGGCAAAAGGTACCTGGAAGTCCGTGAAAAGATCGACCGCACGCGCGAGTACGAGCCGCGCGAGGCGGTTGCGACAGTCAAGGACACGGCCTCAACCAAGTTCGATGAGACGGTCGAGCTTCATCTGAACATGAATGTCGATCCTCGCCGGGCAGACCAGGCCTTGCGTGGAGTGATCAGCCTGCCCGAGGGCACTGGCAAAAAGGTGACCATCCTGGTGTTCGCCGAGGGCGAGGAGGCCGCGGTGGCTCGCCAGGCGGGCGCGGACTATGTGGGGAGCGACGACCTCGTCCAAAAGATTCAGGATGGCTGGACCGATTTTGATATCGCTGTGGCAGTGCCGCAAGTGATGGGCAAGATTGGGCGGCTGGGGCGCGTCTTGGGTCCCCGTGGCTTGATGCCCAGCCCCAAGTCTGGCACGCTGGTACAGCCCGACGACATCGCGGATACCATCACCCAGCTTCGGCAAGGGCGTGTCGAGTACCGCGTTGATCGAGCGGCCAACCTGCACATTCCCATCGGCAAGGCCAGCTTTGAGCCCGAGCAGCTCATGAACAACCTTTCGGCTGTGGTTGATGTCATTTGGCGGGCGCGCCCCGCCACGGTCAAGGGACAGTATGTTCGTCGCGCCACCTTGTGCACAACGATGGGGCCGGGTGTGCGGGTGAGCGTGCGGTCTCTGGCGGATCTCCGCGCCGGCTAGAAGCACGTACAAGCGAATACACGCCCGAGACAGCAGGTGCGCTACGCGCTTAATGGATCGCCTGCCGAGGCAACGAGCATCGGAACGTCACGGACACGCGTGACGCGAGCGGGCTCTTGTCTCAGTAGGCAAGAGCCCGCTTTTGTGGGCAAGGAGGGAAGGTTCCTTGGCATTAGTAAAGGCAAAGAAAGAGGAGCTCCTGGCACAGTACCAGGAGGAGCTGGCTCAGGCCGAGGCACTCATCTGGGGGCATAACCTGGGCATGACGGTGGTCGACACCGAGCAGTTGCGCCAGAATCTGCGCGAGGCTGGCGCCAAGACCATGGTGGTAAAGAACACGCTCCTGCGCATGGCGCTGGAGCAGCGAGATGCGCCGTGGGATCCAGAGATGATGCAGGGTGCCAACCTGGTGACCTTTGCCTCTGGTGACTTGGGCAAGGCGACCAAGGTTGTGGTCGATTTCGCGCGAACCCATGACCGGGTCTTTGCCATCAAGGGTGGCATGGTCTCGGGAAGGGTGATTGACGCCGAAGGGGTACGGGCGCTCTCTGAGCTGCCGTCTCGGGAGCAGCTACTGGCCCAGGTGGTGGGGGGCATTCAAGCTCCTCTCAGCGGGTTGGTGGGCGTGCTCTCTGGGGTCATGCGTGGCTTGGTGACGGTTTTGCATGGGCGGCAGGAGCAACTTGAGAGCTCCGCAAGCTAGATCCATCGCCTGATGATGTGAATTCGCGAGCAGACATACTATGGAGGATGTAAGGTGACAAAGGAAGAACTGATCGAGGCCATCAGCAGCATGACGGTGCTCGAGCTGGCCGAGCTGGTCAAGGCTCTTGAGGAGACGTTCGGCGTGAGCGCTGCCGCTCCGATGGCGATGGCTGCGGTGGCCGCCGCGCCTGGTGCCGCTGCCGAGGAAGAGGAAGAGCAGACCGAGTTCACGGTGGTGCTCAGCGAGGTGGGCGACCAGAAGATCCAGGTGATCAAGGCTGTCCGTGAGCTGACCACGTTGGGTCTTCGCGAGGCCAAGGAAGTGGTTGACGGCGCTCCCTCGGAGATCCTGAAGGATGTCTCCAAGGAGCAGGCCGAGGCGGCCAAGGAAAAGATCGAGGCTGCTGGCGCCAAGGTGACCATCAAGTAGCATCGAGCGAGGAATGGGAAAAGGGGATCGCCCACGGGCGATCCCCTCTGTGTTTGGTGGGCAGGATAGGACTCGAACCTACGGCCTCCACGATGTCAACGTGGCGCTCTAACCAACTGGGCTACCTGCCCCCACGCGCCCATTATAGCGGATTGGCTCTTGGGCGCAAGTTGGGACAACGGCAGCCTACGGGTCGGGGACTCGTGTTGACGTCGTGGCCTGGCCGGGCTATCCTGAGCTGTGCTGAGGGGGCGGTAGAGTCCCGGTGGGCTCCGCGGTCTTCAAAACCGTCCGAGGGGCGCCGCGTAGGCGGCCCTGGTGGGTTCGACTCC
>CAZUZB010000162.1:0-4172 GCA_964624695.1 uncultured Anaerolineales bacterium
CATGGCCTACCTCCGAAGGTTCAGTCGCGCCTCTGTCGGCGCTCGTGCAGCCAGCCCACCAGCGGCGGTACCCAACATAGGTTGGCTACGATGGTCTCCAGCGCCGTGAAAACCTGCGTATGGGGCGAGAACCCGGCCAGCCGCGCGCCCAGCAGCCCCAGCGGCACCAGCAGCAGCACGGCCAGGCTGGCCTGCATCACCGGGTGGTGGATATAGCGCCGCAAGGCCGGCGACCAGGCCCCCTCGGCGCGACGCAGGTACAGCAGGCTGGAGACGTTGCCCCCGAGCTGGTCCGCCAGCGCGTAAAAGTAGGGGATGTAGAATCCGGACACACCGTAGACGTCCACGCCGGCCAGCCGGCTGGCGCCATCGACGAGCCAGGGCACGGCCATGCCCACCAGCTTGCCCCAACCATAGGCCTCGGCCATCGAGTCGGCCGCGCCCGCCAAGCGGTGCCGCAGGGCGTAGACGCCCTCCAGGATGCTCTCGCTCTCGCCGGCCACGGTGCGCACCAGCGCTTGGCCCAGGCCGCTCCCCTGAAAGCCGAGCGCGTCCAGCGCCAGGCCCAGGAGCAGGCCGCCTACGTACCCCACGCCCGTGTAACGCACCAGCTCCGAGAACTCTTCCCCCTCCAGGGGGAGGCGATCGTCGTCCAGATCACCCTCGGCGTGGGGGGGCAGGGCGTCCATGGCCGCTAGACCTCCTCGATGCGGCGGTTCAGATAGGCCTCCAGATCGGGCAGGATCCGCTCATAGGGCTGGTCCATCAGCCGCGACGAGACCATGAAATCGGCCGAGGCGCGGTTGGTGGCCACGGGGATGTTCCACACCTGGGCGATGCGCAGCAGGGCCTTGACGTCGGGGTCGTGGGGGACCGAATCCAGGGGATCCCAGAAAAAGATCAGGAAATCGATCTCGCCATCGGCGATGCGGGCGCCGATCTGCATGTCGCCGCCCAGGGGGCCGCTGTTCATGCGGCGGATCTCGATGCCCAGGGTGAGCTCCAGCAGCTTGCCAGTGGTGCCGGTGGCATAGATGACGTGCGACGCGAGAAAGGCGCGGTTATACCGCGCCCATTCGATCAGGTCACGCTTTTTGTTGTCATGCGCCACCAGGGCGATCCGCTTGCGGGCGCCGATGACGGCCGTCTTGGGCATGGTCGCGTCCATCCTTCCGGTGGGGGCTCTTCCAGCGGGGCCAGTATACCCGCGGTGTCTCGCAGAGGGCAAGGGATGTTGCCGGCGAGAGCGTTGCGGCAGCGGTTGCGGGGCTAGGGGGGAAGCTTGGGCCAGCGCTACGGCTCGATGATGACCGTCACGCCCGGCTCGGCCCAATGGTAGAGCTGCTCGGCCTCGGCCAGCCCCAGCACGATGCAGCCATACGAAGCATCGGTGCCCAGGGCGCCCTCCCACAGGCGGTACCCCGAAGAGAGCAGCGGCAGCCCGTGGATGCCGTTGTAGAACCCCGGCCCCGCCTCATACACGGCCACAAAGTGGGGCATGTGCAGGTCCCACAGGCTGGCGTAGGCCGTCTCCTCCCGATCCAGCACCTGGTAGATGCCGGCGTGGGTGGGCGAGCTATCGCGCCCCACGGCAACCAGCCAGTCCCAGATGAGCTGACCATGCTCATAAGCGCGCAGACGGCGCTGGCTCACGCTGATGACGATCCGCTTGTGGGGCACCGGCATCAGCGGCGTGAGCACGTCCTGCGAGGGGATCACCAACTGCTGGCCGATGCGCAGCACGTCCAGGTCGACATTGGGGTTGGCCTGCGCGAGCGTCCAGAGCGGCATGCCATGGCGCGCAGCGATCTTTTCGCCGGTGTCGCCCGATTGGACGGTGTATTCGCCCGGGCTATGGCTCAGGTAGAGGGTGACGGTGCCTCCGCCGGCCGCGTGGGCCTCCAGCAGCGCCGGCACGGCCTCGTGCGAACGGAATCCGCGCCCCTCGCCCAGCTCTTGCGCCAGGCGCTCGACGGTGGCGGCGACGGCCTCCTCGGCCATGAACGCCGTGACGGCCGTGGGGTCGTCGGGGGCCTCCTCCGAGCGGCGCAGGCGGACCCAGCTCGCCAGCTCCTCGCCGCCCAGTTGCCAGCGGTACCAGCGGTCCGCTATCAGGTCATAGCTTTCCACCAGAATCTGGGGGGCCAAAAGGGCGTCGATCTGGCTCTGGATGGGGCCCGTATCCAGCGTCGGGGCCTCGCGGGTGGTGAATACCATGGCGACGGTTCGGCCGAGCTCGCCCCGATCCGCCTGGGTGACCAGGTTGGCCAAGGTTGCCTCGACATCCAGTTCGCGCCCGGGCTCGCCTGGGTAGACGGTCACGCGGCCGCCTTGCAGCGATAGCGAGCTGGGGCCCGGCGCCACAGCCAGGGCCGGGGCCGCCAGCGCCAGCATCTCACGGGCCTGTTCGACGTTGAGCCGATACGAGGGCGGGATATCGTGGCGGGCCCGCAACACCCTCACCCAGCGGCGCGGGTCGAGGTCCGCGGGCTCATGGCCGACGCGAAAGGCCGTCCGGGCCGTGGATTGGGGGTCAAAGATCAGCCCGGCGTCGTGCCAACTGGTTTCGTACACCTGGTCTCCCGCGTCCAGCAGGAGGGTTCCCTCGTGGGCCGGCGCCGAGATGGCCGCCAGGGTGGCGGCGGCTTGCTCTAGCGTGAGGCCCGAGATGTCGGTGCCCAGGACGTAGGTATCGGGCAGGATTCGGTCGGCGTAGAGACGCTGGCTGCCGATCAGCAGGCCATACAGGAGCGCCAGGCCGAGGGCCAGCCCCATGAACACGGCGGCAAACCCCACGAGAGGGTGAGCATAGCGGCGCGTGGCCGCAGGCGCCGTCCTCTTGGGGGCCGCCTCGAGATGGTGGGTTTCGTACCGGTCTGCGTCGCTGGGCATGGCTAGCCGCTCCCATCACCAGGTGCCGAACATCATACAAGAGACGGGCTGCGAGGGCCAAACGTTCCCTCGAGCCACGCTGGGCGCGCCCGCGGGCATGATCCGCCGGACATAGCCTAAAAATGGCAGAAAGATGGCACAAAGATGACGCATTTTGGGGCAAAAAGCGCTTGACCAAAAGACCTGGTTGGTCTATTCTCAAACGCGTCTGCTCCGTCGATATCCGCGCCCCGATGCTGCGGCGTCGCCCAAGGCGGCGTGAGCGACCGATCTGGTCTGGCTATATCGCCGAGCATCGGGAGGCTCTTTATCGTGAACACATCCTACTACACTGAGCCGGACACGGATGCACGGGTCAAGCGCACGGTCTTGGTGGTGGACGACCATCCAGACATGCGCGTGCTCTGTCGTCGCATCCTTCAGCGCTATGGTTATGACGTGCTGGGCGCGGGCAACGCTGCCGAGGCTGACGCCATCGTGGCCGCCCGTGATGGCGCGTTAGGCGCGGTGATCTCTGATGTGCACATGCCCGGCGAGCTGGGCACGTCGCTGGCGAGACGTCTGCGGAGGCGCTATCCAGAGCTGGGCATTCTCCTGGTCTCGGCCGGCCCGCCCGACGCAGATCTCGCCGAGCTGATCTCCAACGACCCGCGCATGGCGTTCATGCTCAAGCCGATCAACACGCAGGACTTTGCCCTGGCCGTGGAAGGATTCTGCGGCTCCTGAGCTAACCGCTTACCTTGTTCTCTCCCCCGCGCCTCCATTGGACGCGGGGCTTTTGCTGTGCTAAGGTGAGAGAGAAGGCAGAGTGGTGAGGTGGAAATGGCCTGCGAGACAGAGTTCCTCAAGCGGTTGCACGAGGCCGGGCTGCGGCTGACTCCCCAGCGCGAGCTGGTGCTGCGCGTCCTCCATGACATCCAGGGCCTGGCGACGGCGGAAGAGATCCATCGCTTGGTCAAGGTCAACACCAGCGCCGTGGACATCTCCACGGTGTACCGTACCCTGGACCTCTTGAGCCAGTTCGGCTTTGTGGCCGTGCTGGAGGGCGACGATGGGCAGCGACGCTATGAGCTGCTGGGGGTGCACGGGCCGCATCTGCATCTGGTGTGCCAGCGCTGTGGGGCGGTGGAGGGCATCCCCCTTGACGAGGCGCAACCGTTTCTGGCAGCGCTGCGCAAGGCGTATGGCTTTACGGTGATCCCCGAAAAGCTGACGATAGCCGGCCTGTGCCAAGCCTGTTCCGCGGCGCTGGAGGACGAATCGCCGGCCTGAGCCGGCTC